>JAYRUL010000021.1:0-30237 GCA_041919095.1 Rhodoferax sp.
CATGCGCTTATTTCGCAGCAAACTCCCACAACCGTTTGGCTCCCAGCACGGCATTGGGGTATTGCGGCTTGCCGCGTGAGCCGTTGTAGCGGCCCAGGGCCATGAACAGATCGCCCTTTTCCCGGTCTAGGTAGTGGCGCAGGATCACGCAGCCAAAGCGTAGGTTGGTCTGCATGTGAAAGAGTTTGCCGGGGTCACCATCTCCAATGCTGCGGGTCCAAAACGGCATGACCTGCATGTACCCCCGGGCACCCACAATGGACACCGCGTACTTGCGAAACCCACTCTCTACCTGAATCAACCCCAGCACCAGCGCGGTATCCAGTCCGGCCCGCTTGGACTCGTACCAGACCGTCTGCAGGAACTCCTTACGGGTCTGAAAATCGGTCTTTTTCTTATGCAACCGGTCGCCCATGGCAGCGAGCCAGCGCAAGTAGCGCAGGCGCGACTCGGTGTCATTGAACTCCGGTATCGGCGGCGCCGAGTTGCGTACGGCATGGCTCAAGGCAGTGCGCACCGAATCGATCAACGGTTCTTCGATTTGCCCGCCAGCCCAACTTCGCTCACCGATTGACAACAATCCAAGCCCTACCAACGGGGACAACAGGCAGTTTCGCCGTGTGACCCGGTTCGTTGCCGCTGGCGTCATGTAGCCAGTTTGGCGCGCAGCCACGTAGCGATCTCCGCCACGTCCACTTTGGTCGCCTCTGCGTCGCGGCGATGCTGGTACTCGACCACGCCTTCCTTGAGGGCGCGGTCGCCAATGGTGACACGGTGCGGCACGCCAATGAGTTCCCAGTCCGCAAACATGGCACCGGGGCGCTCATTGCGGTCATCCAGGATTACATCCACATTTGCGGCCAGCAGCTCAGCATAAAGCTTTTCAGCGGCTGCCTTCACATCCGGGAAGCGGTCCGGACTGATGGGGCACAGCACTACGGTAAAGGGTGCAATGGCGTCGGGCCAGATGATGCCCTTGTCGTCGTGGTTTTGCTCGATGGCGGCGGCAGGCAGGCGCGTGATGCCAATGCCGTAGCAACCCATTTCCATGAACTGGGGCTTGCCATTGGCATCGAGAAAGGTGGCGTTCATGGGCTTGCTGTATTTGGTTCCCAGCACAAACACGTGGCCCACTTCGATGCCACGCTCGATAGCCAGCACGCCCTGTCCGTCGGGCGAGAGGTCGCCCGCCACCACATTGCGCAGGTCCGCTACCAGATCGGGTTCAGGTAGGTCGCGCCCCCAATTCACGCCGCGAATGTGGAAGTCTTCTTTGTTGGCGCCGCAGATCCAGTCGGCCATGACGGCCACTTCGCGGTCGGCCACGATCTTGAGCGGCTGTTGGAGCCCTACGGGACCGAGATAGCCAGGTTTACATCCGAAGTGGGCCACGATCTCTTCCGTGGTGGCAAAGCGAAAGGCCTCCAAGCCGGGTAGTTTGCCAACTTTGACCTCATTCATGTCGTGGTCACCGCGCAGCAGCAGCAGCCACACCGTGGTCTTGTGGACCACGCCGCTCTCGTCCTTGTCATCAGTCGCCAGGACCAGGGACTTTACCGTGGTCTGCAGCGGCACACCTAACAAGGTGGCTACATCCTGGCAAGTGCTTTTGCCCGGTGTTGCTATATTTTCCATAGCTGCCTGCGCAGGTGCCCTTGGGGTTAGGGGCGCCAATGCCGCTGCCTTTTCCATATTGGCCGCGTAGCTGCTGGTGGGGCAGTAGACGATGGCGTCTTCGCCGGTGTCGGCGATCACCTGGAATTCTTCACTGACATCACCGCCAATCGCACCACTGTCGGCGGCAACTGCACGGTAGCGCAGGCCGAAACGGTCAAAGATGCGGCGGTAGGCATCGCTCATGACACGGTAGCTGTGTTTGGCGCCATCCAGATCCTTGTCGAAGCTGTAGGCGTCTTTCATGATGAACTCACGCCCGCGCATCAGACCAAAACGCGGGCGGCGTTCGTCACGAAACTTGGTCTGGATCTGGTACAGGTTGCGGGGGAGCTGCTTGTAGCTCTTGAATTCCTGGCGCGCGATGTCGGTGATGACTTCTTCGCTGGTGGGTTGGATGATGTAGTCGCGCTCGTGGCGGTCCTTGATGCGAAGCAGTTCGGGGCCATTCGTGGTGAATCGTCCGGTTTCCTGCCAAAGCTCGGCAGGCTGTACCACAGGCATGGTGCACTCCACGGCGCCGGCGCGGTTCATCTCCTCGCGCACGATGGCCTCTACCTTGCGAATGACGCGCAAGCCCATGGGCATGTAGGTATAGATACCGGCACCGAGCTTTTTGATCATTCCAGCACGCATCATCAACTTGTGGCTGGCTACCTCAGCGTCGGCAGGAGCTTCTTTGAGAGTGGATATAAGGAAGTGGGACGCTTTCATGACACGATTGCACAGAGCAAATTAGAGGAAACGATAGGCACTGGCCCTTGATGCTCGGCTTGCGCCGTGCATAATGGGTCCCAGTTAGAGAATTGGGGTTAGATTATGCTTGACCGGGACGGCTTTCGACCCAACGTCGGCATCATCCTGCTCAACCAAAAGAATCAGGTATTTTGGGGCAAACGGATTCGAACCCATTCGTGGCAGTTTCCACAGGGCGGCATTGATCGGGGCGAGACCCCGGAGCAAGCCGTTTTTAGGGAACTTCACGAAGAGGTGGGATTGCGGCCCCATCAGGTCAGCATTGTTGCCCGTACCCGGGATTGGTTGCGCTACGAGGTGCCAGACCGATATATTCGTCGTGATGCACGAGGGCACTACAAAGGCCAAAAGCAGATTTGGTTTTTGATGCGCCTTTTAGGGCACGATTGGGAATTGAACCTTCGCGCCACCGACCACCCAGAGTTCGACGCATGGCGTTGGAATGATTATTGGGTACCGCTGGATGCGGTTGTCGAGTTCAAGCGCGGGGTCTATGAAATGGCATTAACGGAGCTTTCGCGTTATTTGCCCCGACCAGAGCCACGCAATCGTTACTTGCGAAATACGCACCGCTTGGTTGAATCAGCCAAAGACGTGATAAGTGATCCAATCGAGCCGCGTTCTGGGCCAGAAAGTGCGAATGATGCGCCGCGTAACGGAGCGCTTTTATAGGCACCGTCGAGGGTCCTCCATTTGCAAACTTGCCTGCGGTTGCGGCGCTGGGAGATTCCGAATCGGGCTTCGGCAGCGCTTTATCGCGTAAGGACGAGATTGTCCCGATGCAACATTTCCGGCTCGGCGGCGTAACCCAAGAGCCGCTCGAACTCGCTGGAAGGCTTGCGACAAAGCAGTCGGGCCTCGGCGCTGGAATAGTTGGCTAGGCCGCGGGCAATTTCCTGCCCACTGGCATCGCGCACCGCAATGACCTCACCGCGCGAAAAGTCACCCTCTACGGCCACCATGCCAATGGGCAAGAGGCTCTTTCCTTCAGCCAATACTTTGGCAGCAGCGCCGTCGTCCACCACCACGGCACCGCGCATTTGCAGGTGATCGGCCATCCATTGCTTGCGTGCCTGGGTCTTGGCAGTCTGGGCAACCAACAGGGTTCCAAGGGACTCACCGTTTGTCAGACGCAGTAAGGTATCGCGCTCACGCCCCCACGCAATCACCGTGGAAGCGCCCGACCCGGCGGCACGCCGAGCAGCGAGGATCTTGGTGATCATGCCCCCGCTTCCGATACTGGACCCGGCTCCACCGGCCATGGCTTCCAACGCCGGATCACCCGCGCGGGCCTCTTGCACGAACGTAGCGCTTGGATCTTTTCGGGGATCGGCGGTATAGAGACCTTTCTGGTCAGTCAGGATCACCAAGGCGTCAGCTTCCACCAAATTGGCCACCAGTGCGCCCAAGGTGTCGTTGTCACCAAACTTGATCTCGTCATTGACCACCGTGTCGTTCTCGTTGATGACCGGCACGACGCCCAGCTTCAGCAGGGTCAGCAGCGTGGAGCGCGCATTTAGGTACCGCTCGCGATCGGCTAGGTCTGCATGGGTCAGCAGCACCTGGGCACTGCCGAGTCCGTTGGCACGCAGCTTGGTTTCGTACATTTGTGCGAGCCCCATCTGCCCGACGGCGGCGGCAGCTTGCAACTCCTGCACAGCCTTGGGACGCACAGCCCAGCCCAAGCGTTTCATGCCTTCGGCAATCGCGCCACTAGACACCATGATGACTTCGCGACCTTCGCGCACCAGCGCCGCCAACTGTCGACACCATTCCCCAATGGCCTGCTCATCCAGGCCACGACCTTCGTTGGTGACCAGACTGGAGCCAACTTTCACTACGATGCGACGTGCGTCCCGCATCACGCTTGAAACTGCAAGAGGAGACATTTGGCTTCTTAGCTCCCGTAAACAATCGATTGTTTGCTATTGCTACGATAGCGACGACGACTCGGATCCAGCCGCGAAACGCGGGTCAACCACTTCCGGCGCTGCCAGGGCATCATGCTGCGCGCGAATGAACTGGTAGATGGCACGCACCAGCGGCTCGCATCCTTCGCGGGTCAGAGCCGATATCTCAAAGACCGGCCCTTTGAACTTGAACCGCTTCACGAAATCCTTGACCAAGGTCGCACGTTGATCCTGCGCAACCATATCAAGCTTGTTCAGCACCAGCCAGCGTGGCTTGTTGTACAGGGCTTTGTCGTACTTTTTCAGTTCCAACACGATGGCTTTCGCCTGCGCAACCGCATCGACCGTGTCGTCGAACGGAGCCACGTCCACAATATGCAACAACAAGCGCGTGCGCTGTAGGTGGCGCAGGAACTGATGCCCCAGGCCGGCACCTTCGGATGCCCCTTCGATCAGTCCAGGGATATCGGCTACGACAAAGCTCTGCTCCGGGCCGACCCGGACCACGCCCAGGTTGGGATGCAAGGTGGTGAATGGATAGTCCGCGATCTTCGGGCGCGCATTGGAGACGGCCGCGATAAAGGTGGATTTGCCAGCATTGGGCATACCCAACAACCCGACGTCAGCCAGCACCTTGAGTTCGAGCTTCAGGCTTTTACGTTCACCGGGCCAACCCGGGGTTTTTTGCCGCGGTGCGCGGTTGACGGCACTTTTGAAGCGCAGGTTGCCAAATCCACCGTCGCCACCCTTGGCGATGATGATGCGCTCACCAGGCTTGAGCAACTCATACAGGACCTCGCCGCTCTCCGCATCGCAAATCAACGTCCCCACTGGCATTTTCAGGGTGATGTCGGAACCCGCGGCGCCGAACATATCCGAACCCATGCCGTGTTCCCCGCGCTGGGCCTCGTGTCGGCGGGAATAGCGGTAGTCGACCAGGGTATTCAGGCTGGAATCAGCGAGCGCATACACATGGCCTCCACGACCCCCGTCACCGCCATTGGGCCCTCCAAATTCTTTGTACTTTTCATGCCGGAACGAGACGCAGCCAGCGCCGCCATCGCCCGCAGCGATATCGATAAAGGCTTCATCAACGAACTTCATGACCTGAACGTCCCCAGCAGATAGTTACCCTCGAACCGGCACAAACCGGATCGCAAAAAAACAAAACCCCACGCTTGCGGCGCAGGGTTTTTCAGGGAGCCAATCAACAACCGATCAGGCCGCAGTGACACTCACTGTGTGCTTGTTGAGAGCGCCCTTGGTGCCAAACAACACCTGGCCATCCACCAAAGCAAACAAGGTGTGATCCTTGCCAACACCGACGTTGTCGCCGGGATGGAACTTGGTGCCGCGCTGGCGAACAATAATGGATCCTGCGCTGACGGTTTCACCGCCAAACGCTTTCACACCGAGCATCTTGGGCTTGGAATCGCGCCCGTTTCGCGTAGAGCCGCCGCCTTTTTTCTGTGCCATGACCTTGTGTCCTTATGCAGTAATAGCGCCGATCTGCAGCTCGGTGAACTGTTGACGATGGCCTTGCCGCTTTTGATAGTGCTTGCGACGACGCATCTTAAAAATGCGCACTTTGTCGTGCTTGCCGTGTGCCACTACTATGGCTTTCACAGTTGCGCCGGACACCAAGGGCGTACCAACCTTTAGTTCTGCGCCGATGCCGACTGCCAAAACTTGGTCGATTACGATTTCCTGGCCTACGTCCGCAGCAATCTGTTCTACTTTAATTTTTTCGCCAGCGACAACGCGATACTGCTTGCCACCGGTTTTTATGACCGCGTACATGTAATCCTCTTTTTCCGTTCAATCCATAGACGAAATTCCATGGAGCCCGTGATTCTAATCGATTCGCACCGAATTGCCAACACCATGGAGCGTGAGCGCGAACGTTCTATACAATTGGCAACTCACCCCAAAACGCCATTTCCCTTGCAAGCCACACCCACCAGCCCAGCCACGGGACTCACCATCGTCGAAGGCGATATGCGCCAGGTCGATCGGGTCATCACCCAGCGCCTGAGTTCTGGAGTTCCGCTGGTTGGCAACGTATCGCACTACATTATTTCGGCTGGTGGAAAACGCTTGCGGCCAGCTTTGCTGCTGTTGTGTTGCGGGGCGTTGGGTTACGAGGGCGACCAGCGCTTCAATATGGCCGCGGTGGTGGAGTTCATTCACACGGCCACGTTGTTACATGACGACGTCGTCGATGAATCCGCCTTGCGCCGTGGCAACCCCACCGCAAATGCACGATTCGGCAACCCCGCTAGCGTGCTGGTGGGGGATTTCCTGTATTCCCGAGCTTTTCAGATGATGGTGGATGCCAATAGCATGCGCATCATGGAGGTGCTGGCTGACGCGACCAATGTCATCGCCGAGGGCGAGGTGATGCAATTGATGAACATGCACAACGCTGGGCTGGACGAAGCAGGCTACCTGCAGGTGATTCGCTCCAAGACTGCCAAGCTATTCGAAGCGAGCGCGCGCGTGGGTGCCATCTTGTCTGGCGCGCAACCCACTCTGGAGATTGCTTGTGCCGAGTACGGTCAGGCCATGGGAACAGCATTTCAGGTCATAGACGACGTTTTGGATTACACAGGCGATACCGCGGTAATGGGCAAGAACCTGGGCGACGACTTGCGCGAAGGGAAAACCACCCTCCCTTTAATCGCAGCTATGCAGCGCGCTACCCCCGAAGGGCGTAAAACCATTCAACAAGCAATCGAATCAGGCGATGTGTCGATGCTAGATGCCGTAGTGGAACTGGTCCGAAAAACAGGCGCGCTCGATATTGCACGTGGCGCGGCACGTGCGGAAGCTGAGCGCGCAATCGCTGCGGCAACGCGCCTTCCTGCCAATTCATACACTGACTGTTTGGTACAATTGGCGACTCAACTTTTGGCACGCAATCACTAGTTGCCGCTGCCGAAATACCACCGCGGGGTGTAGCTTAGCCTGGTAGAGCGCTACGTTCGGGACGTAGAGGCCGGAGGTTCGAATCCTCTCACCCCGACCAGATTCTTTCCCTTGCCTTCACTTTGAACGTCGCCGATCTCTGACCGCGACTTGGCAGCAGCATTCCTATGTCGCTGGAACGTTACAAAATTCGCGACTTTCGTATTATGGTTGCCATTGCGCGCTCCCAGAGTCCATTTTGGTTTACTTTAGACTTACCATCAGCGATCATTAAGCCCCTACAGCGCCCGACCCGGACGATCTTTTCATGGCAGCTACCGAAACCAGTCAACGAGACGCCCCCACTATCGCGCTTCCCGGATTGGGACGTGCCTTGGTTTCAGCTGGAAAGCTTGCGCAGAAATCTGCTGAAGATATTTACCGAAAGGCGCTATCCGGTAAGAACAGCTTCATCGCAGAATTAGTGGGATCTGGCGCTGTTTCCGCGTCAGATTTGGCCCATACGTTGTCCGGTGCGTTTGCAGCGCCACTTCTGGATCTGAATGCTATTGACCCTCAGCGACTGCCAAAGGGGCTTTTAGATAGCAAGATCTGCGCTGACTATCGAGTCGTTGTACTGAGCAAACGTAATAATCGGCTCATTGTTGCCACTGCAGACCCATCGGATCAAGCGGCAGCAGAGAAAATAAAGTTTTCAACCCAAATGGGAGTCGACTGGGTCATTGCCGAGTACGACAAACTTTCCAAGCTAGTTGACGTAAGCACCACATCGGCCACCGAAGCGGTGGAAGACATCATCGGTGGCGAATTTGAATTTGATGCTGAGGCGGCTGAAGCTGTAGTGGAAAGCAGCTCCAACAATACCGCCGAGGTAGAGGATGCACCTGTCGTCCGGTTCTTGCACAAGATGTTAATGGATGCATTCAGTATGCGAGCATCTGACCTGCACTTCGAACCTTACGAACACACCTACCGTGTCCGTTTTCGAATTGACGGTGAACTACGGGAAATCGCGTCACCTCCTATTGCGATCAAGGAAAAATTGGCGTCACGAATCAAAGTAATATCCAGGATGGATATCTCCGAGAAGCGGGTTCCACAAGACGGGCGCATGAAATTAAAGGTCGGCCCCGATCGGGTTATTGATTTCCGCGTCAGCACGCTACCTACTCTTTTTGGTGAAAAGATCGTTATTCGTATTCTTGACCCTAGCAGCGCAAGGCTGGGCATCGATGCCCTCGGCTACGAACCCGAAGAAAAAGAACGATTGCTAAAAGCCATTGCTCGTCCATACGGGATGATTCTCGTTACGGGGCCTACCGGCTCCGGTAAAACGGTGTCGCTCTATACCTGCCTGAATCTCCTGAATCAGCCAGGAGTCAACATTGCCACTGCAGAAGACCCCTCCGAAATAAATTTACCTGGAGTCAACCAGGTGAATGTCAATGAAAAGGCTGGGTTAACATTTGCCGCTGCATTGAAATCTTTCCTGCGCCAAGATCCCGACATCATCATGGTCGGTGAAATTCGCGACTTGGAAACGGCAGATATTTCTATTAAGGCCGCGCAAACCGGTCACTTGGTTCTTTCCACATTACACACGAACGATGCCCCCGCGACACTTACGCGGATGCGCAACATGGGTATCGCGGCCTTCAATATTGCGTCGAGTGTGATTCTGATTACCGCGCAGCGACTTGCACGTAGGCTTTGTGCAAATTGCAAGGCGGTCGCTGACATTCCGAAAAAAACCCTCCTGGAAGCAGGCTTCAAGGATTCTGAAATAGATGGCACATGGAAACTCTACAAAGCAGTCGGGTGCGCCAGTTGCAACAGTGGCTACAAAGGTCGCGTCGGCATTTACCAGGTTATGCCAGTGAGCGAAGACATACAGAGATTGATATTGCGCGACGCAAGTGCACTTGATATCGCGGAGCAGGCAGAGAAAGAGGGGGTACGTTCTTTACGACAGTCCGGGCTGCATAAAGTACGCCAAGGCGTTACCTCGCTCGAAGAGGTTCTTGCGGTCACCAACGAATAACAATCACTGGAAACCAGTATGGCAACTGCAAAAAAGTCAGACAGCAAAGACGCTGTTTACGAGTGGGAAGGCAAAGACCGCAACGGTAAACAGGTCCGAGGAGAACTCCGCGCCGCTGGAGAAAACCAAATCAAAGCCTCGCTTCGGCGCCAGGGCATAACGCCTACAAAAATAAAGAAAAGGCGCATGAGTGCGGGCAGGTCTATCAAGCCCAAGGATTTGGCGATATTCACCCGGCAGTTGGCTACCATGATGAAAGCTGGCGTTCCGCTATTGCAGGCCTTTGATATTGTGGGCCGTGGAAACCCTAATCCCAGTGTGACCAAATTGCTCAATGACATTCGGATGGATGTCGAAACAGGGACGTCTCTCAATGCAGCCTTTCGCAAGTACCCCATTTACTTTGACAATCTTTATTGCAATCTCGTAGAAGCTGGTGAGGCGGCGGGTATTTTGGATCAGTTGTTGGACCGATTAGCGGTGTACATGGAGAAGACTGAGGCGATAAAGTCAAAGATCAAGTCCGCGCTGATGTATCCCATATCCGTGTTGATTGTGGCGTTTGTGGTCGTCGCTGTGATCATGATATTTGTGATTCCTTCGTTTAAATCAGTCTTCTCGTCCTTTGGTGGCGAACTTCCCGCCCCGACACTCATCGTTATCGCGATGAGCGAGTTCTTTGTTCAGTATTGGTACTTAATTTTTGGTGGCTTAGGTGGCGGGTTTTATTTCTTCATGCAGGCCTGGAAGCGTGACAAGCGTGTTCAGGTCTTCATGGATCGGCTTCTACTGAAATTACCTATTTTTGGCGTTCTAGTGGAAAAATCCTGCATTGCACGGTGGACTCGGACTTTGTCGACTATGTTTGCAGCGGGTGTCCCTTTGGTGGAAGCACTCGACTCGGTCGGCGGGGCAGCTGGCAACAACGTGTATGAAACCGCGACACTCAGGATTCAGCAGGAAGTCTCGACCGGAACCGCCCTCACGGCCGCCATGACCAACGCCAATCTTTTCCCATCGATGGTGTTGCAGATGTGCGCGATCGGTGAAGAGTCTGGTTCCATTGATCATATGCTTGGCAAGGCAGCGGATTTCTATGAATCCGAGGTTGATGACATGGTTGCCGGCATCTCGAGCTTGATGGAGCCTATTATTATTGTTGTTCTCGGCACCGTCATCGGCGGCATTGTTGTTGCGATGTATCTGCCCATCTTCAAGTTGGGACAAGTGGTTTGATAGTGATTGATCCTTTGTGGTTTGGTGCATTTGCACTGGGTGTCTTGGGTCTTTTGATCGGCAGTTTCTTGAATGTGGTCATTCATCGACTGCCAAAAATGCTAGAGCGCCAGTGGGCACTTGAAAGCGCCGAAATATTGGGTCAAGCTCCCACCCAAGTCGAAAATCTGAATTTGATCACGCCAAGATCGCGTTGCCCGCACTGCGGCAATGGTATCCACTGGTACCAGAACATTCCTGTTTTGAGTTATTTGGCTTTACGCGGAAAGTGCGCCCATTGCTCAGCGTCCATTGGTCTTCGCTATCCTTTAGTGGAGTTAATCACTGCTGGACTATTTTGTTATTGCGGTTGGCGCTGGGGCATCACGCTAACCGCTTTAGCATGGTGTGTGTTTTCTTCCATGCTGGTGGCGTTGGCGTTCATCGATTGGGATACGACCTTGTTGCCTGATGACATTACGTTACCGCTGCTTTGGCTGGGATTGATTGGAGCTGCTCTTCACTGGACTCCCGTTACCTTGGACAGTGCGCTATGGGGTGCTGTTGGGGGCTATCTTTCATTGTGGAGCGTCTATTGGGCATTCAAGCTAATTACGCACAAGGAAGGAATGGGTTTTGGTGATTTCAAGCTCTTCGCCGCACTTGGTGCATGGTTCGGCTGGCCAATACTGATCCCGATCATTCTGATTGCGTCGGTAATCGGCGCTGTGGTCGGAATCATGATGAAATATAGTAGCGGCCTTCGCGAAGGGGGTTATGTTCCTTTTGGCCCGTTCTTGGCGGGAGCCGGGTTGACGGCCATGCTGGCCGGGCCGGGATCGTTATTGCGCATTTTTGGTGGGTGAGCGTGAATCCCAGCTGTGTTCATTTGGGCCTGACTGGTGGAATCGGCAGCGGGAAGAGCACGGTTGCCAAGTTTTTTGAGCAAATGGGTGCCACTGTAATTGACGCTGATGCAATCTCACGTGCTGCAACGGCTGCAAATGGCTCGGCGATTGAAGCAATCGCAAGCGCTTTTGGTCCTGAATATGTTGGTCAAGATGGCGCATTGGTGCGAGATCGTATGCGCGCATTGGTGTACGCAGATCGACAAGCCAAATCACGATTAGAGGCGATCGTTCACCCAATTGTGCATGCAGACGTTGTCAATCAAGCAGAAATGGCGGCACTGCGCGGTTCCCCGTGTGTGGTTTATGACATTCCGCTGTTGGTCGAGTCTGGGCGATGGCGGGCCTCATTGGACAGAGTACTGGTAGTCGATTGTTCTCGTGAAACACAGTCCCAGCGCGTGCAACGGCGGGATGGTTTGTCTATCGCAACCATTGACTCCATCTTGGCAGCCCAAGCATCGCGTATCGTGCGGCTGCGTTCTGCTGACATCGTTATCTACAACGACGGCATCGATACGGTGCAATTGAAGACGCTGGTTCACCAAGTTTGGAGTGAGTTCGGGCTATGATCCAGCGAGCGAGAATACAAGCGTGATCCTTTACGAATACCCCTTTAATGAGCGCGTTCGCACCTACCTGCGACTCGAACATCTGTTTCAACGCATGTCGGCTTTAATGGCCAGAGACGATGCACTTGACCACCATTTTTCGATCACCACACTTTTTGAAGTGATGGACGTAGCCGCCCGCGCGGATCTAAAGGCCGACGTCTTGAAAGACCTTGACCGGCAAAAACAGACGCTGAATTCCTATCGCGGCAACCCAGCGATTGCGGAGAGTTTGCTCGATGGCGTTGTGCAGCAGCTAGAGACTTGTTTCAATTCTTTAAGCAGTCAGCCTGGAAAGGCTGGTCAACCGCTTACTGAAAATGACTGGCTCATGAGCATCCGTAGCAGAGTTGGCATCCCAGGGGGAACATGCGAGTTTGATCTTCCAGCCTACTTTGCATGGCAACACCGTTCTGCAAGCCAACGTCGAGCTCAACTTCTGAGCTGGGCTTCACATTTCGCTCCGCTTGCCGAGTCCATCCACTTACTTCTTCGACTGCTACGCGACTCTGGCAGTGCCCAAAAGGTGATGGCCGTAGGTGGTCAATACCAGCAGACCCTTCCCCAGGGCAGAGCTTTTCAATTGTTGCGGCTCGCCCTTCCGATGGAACTTCAATTGATTCCAGAGATCAGTGGAAACCGATTAATGGTATCCATCCGACTAATGCGTCAAGGAGACGATGATCGACTGCATGCATTCAATCAAGACGGATCCTTTGAGCTCACTTTGTGCGCATGAGTTCTATAGCTCCAGAACCCCATTACGAGAAATCGCGCATGGTTGCGTGTCCTGCGTGCAAGCGGATGGCAGTCTTCGGACCAAAAAATCCTTATCGTCCATTTTGTTGTGCCCGCTGTAAGGGAATCGATTTTGGAGACTGGGCTAGCGAGACGTTTCGAGTTAGCCACATCGGTGCGTCTGAAGCTTGTGCCGATACTTCATCGGCAGATTCTTAGCAAAAAGTGGATCAAAGCCATATAGGTATTGCGTGACAAGCTATTTTTTTATAGCAGATTCATAGCATATCTTGCGCCAACCAGGTCAATACGGGAAGTGCTCCTGGCAGCACTGGCGCAACATCAACCGGCAGGCTTACCCATTTGAATAACTGGCTTTCTCGCATTTCAAGTTCCCCACGCCATTCGCAGATTCTGCAGAAGTGCAAACGAACCAGTGCATGCGGGTAGTCCATGAGCTGGGTACGCCAGACCTCGACTCTCCCCACATCCAGGCCAATCTCTTCCTTTAACTCTCGGTGCAAAGCTTGTGCAACCGATTCACCCGTTTCCAACTTGCCACCAGGAAACTCCCAGTAACCCGCGTAGACTTTTCCAGGAGGGCGTGTGGTCATTAAAAATTGCCGGCGATCGTTCATCAACACACCGACAGCAACATCAGTGACCGGTCGATCACCAGCCTCTTGCCGTTCGAGATGAGGGTCCGCAACCAGAACTTGGCTTGCACTCATGGTTACGCCAAACGTTGTTGACCAGCGAAGTCACGCGCAAATTGCATGGCAACCCGACCACTGCGTGAGCCCCGCTCTAACGCCCAGATTAGCGCTTTCGGGCGTGCCACATCCCATTGATCATCGGGCACATTCAGGGCTTGCAACCATTGCCTTACGATTCGCAGGTACTCATCCTGGCTAAAAGGATAGAAACTTACCCACAACCCAAACCTTTCAGACAGTGAGACCTTCTCTTCTACCGCCTCACCCGGATGGACTTCACCCTGCGGGGACTGTATAGAACTATGGTTGTCTGCCATGTACTCCGGCATCAAGTGACGTCGATTGCTGGTCGCGTAGACCAGTACATTTTCAGAAGTTGCGGCAATCGACCCGTCAAGCACCGATTTCAGCGCTTTGTAGCCTGACTCGCCCTCGTCAAAGCTGAGGTCATCGCAAAAAATAACAAACCGCTCAGGACGCTGGCTGAGGACTTCCACGATATCCGGCAGATCCACCAAATCGGTTTTATCCACCTCAATCAGGCGCAATCCCTGACCCGCAAATGCTTGCAAACAAGCACGAACCAACGAAGACTTTCCAGTCCCCCGTGCCCCAGTTAGCAGCACGTTATTCGCACAAGATCCACGAACGAACTGTTCCGTATTGCGCCGAATTCGCTCTCTTTGGTCGTCGATTGCCTTTAGGTCTTGCAATCCAATCGCTTGCAATCGTGGGACCGCTACGATCTCTGCTTGGTTGGAACGACGTCGACGGTACCTGAACGCTATCGAATCTTCCCAATGCGGCTCTCGTATCCGCTCTGCTAGTAAAGACTCCACCCGTTCCATCAACCGCTCGGCGCGGCCCAGAAAGACAGACCACCGATCTTCCATGGGTCAAGAACGATAGTCGGCGTTAATTGAAACGTAATCGTGACTGAGATCACACGTCCAGACCGTATCGGAAGCAGCACCTCGTCCCAGGTCGATGCGTATAGTGATCTCAGACTGCCTCATGACGCGTTGCCCGTCCTCTTCACGGTAGGATGGGTTGCGCCCGCCTTGGGTAGCGACATGCACATCGTCCAGATACAACTCAATACGACTTTGATCCAGATCTGCAATTCCTGCGTAACCGACCGCAGCCAAAATTCGCCCGAGATTTGGGTCACTTGCAAAGAAGGCCGTTTTGACCAGCGGAGAGTGGGCGACCGCGTAAGCCACCTGCCGACACTCACGGGCATCGCTCCCGCCTTCAACCCGTATCGAAATAAACTTTGTGGCACCCTCGCCATCTCGAACAATTGCTTGCGCCAGTTGGCGCGCCACCTGCAGTATGGCTTCCTTCAGTACCTGTGCATCTTTGCTCCCCGCATCTCGGATTGCGTCATGACCCGCTCGGTTGGTCGCAATCAGCACCAGCGAATCGTTCGTCGAGGTATCCCCATCCACGGTAATGCGGTTAAATGATTCTTCTGCAATTTGCAGCGTCAAAGCTTCCAGAACTGCCTGTTCTACGCAGGCATCGGTGGCTATGAACCCCAACATCGTCGCCATATTCGGGCGAATCATGCCGGCACCCTTGCTAATGCCAGTTACGTGTACCGTGCTCTCGCCTAGGCTTAGCTTGACGCCAACCGCTTTGGGCAGGGTATCGGTCGTCATAATGGCCTCAGCGGCACGCTGCCAGTTTTCCAGCTTTGCATCCGCAATGGCGGCTGGCAATCCGGCAACGATCCGATCGTCCGGGAGCGACTCCATGATGACGCCAGTCGAAAACGGCAGGACTTGCCTTGCATCGATTCCCATCTCAGCGGCAAGCGCTTCGCAAGTCCGTTTCGCCCGCATCAAGCCATCCGAACCCGTACCCGCATTCGCATTTCCCGTATTAATCAAAAGTGCACGGACTCCGACGTTCAAGCGCAGGTGCTCACGGCAAATGGATACTGGTGCCGCACAAAACCGGTTTGTCGTGAATACACCGGCAACCGACGCCCCTTCGTCCAACAGCATGACGGTAAGGTCCTTACGCCCTTGTTTACGAACGCCTGCTTCGGCTATACCAATTCGTAGCCCAGAAATGGGATGCAAGCTTGAGGGATCAGGAGCATGGAGATTGACAGGCATAAGTAGAACTCAAGCAAGTTTTCCGTGGCAGTGTTTGAATTTCTTGCCGCTACCGCAAGGGCATGGTTCGTTGCGTCCAACGCGTTGGCTTTCGTTCGCAACCACACGAACCGTCTCAGGATCGACCTCGGTGCTAACTTCGCCCGTTTCTGTGGGCGCGGTATAGGTCACATTTGCGATGTTTTCCCCACGCGTTTCCAATGCGTCCGCAGCTTGCTCCAACTGCTCGTTGGACTGAACTTTGACCGTCATGAGAATGCGCGTGACTTCATTCTTGACAGAGTCGAGCAATTGACCAAAAAGCTCAAACGCTTCGCGTTTGTACTCCTGCTTGGGCTGCTTCTGTGCATAGCCTCGTAGGTGAATGCCTTGACGGAGATAGTCCAATGCACTGAGGTGATCGCGCCAATGGGAATCGATGCTTTGCAGCAAGACCATGCGTTCAAACTGCGTAAACTGCTCAGCCCCCACCAATTGCACTTTGGCATTGAAGGCATCATCAGCAGCCTGCGTAACCGTGGTCAGGATATCTTCGTCCGAAATAGCGCTTGCTTGCTGAACCTTCTCCTGGAGCGGCAACGGCAACTGCCACTCCTCAGACAGCACTTGCTCAAGCGAAGCTACGTTCCACTGCTCTTCTACAGACTCCACAGGTACATACTGGCGAACCAAGTCTTCAAAGCAACCTTGCCGCAATGAACCAATCTGCGCACTTAAGTCCGCAGCATCCAGAATCCCATTGCGCTGCTGGTAAATTACCTTTCGCTGATCGTTAGCAACATCGTCGTACTCCAAAAGCTGCTTACGCATATCAAAGTTGCGTGCCTCGACCTTTCTCTGGGCACTCTCTATGCTGCGGGTAACGATGCCTGCTTCAATGGCTTCACCCTCGGGCATTTTGAGGCGATCCATAATGGACTTCACGCGTTCCCCGGCGAAAATCCGCATTAGGGAATCATCCAAACTTAGGTAGAAGCGTGATGAACCAGGGTCACCTTGCCGGCCCGAGCGGCCACGCAACTGGTTGTCAATGCGACGGGATTCGTGACGTTCGGTCGCGATGATTCGCAACCCACCGAACGACTTTACCATTTCATGATCCTCGGACCACTGAGTTCGCATAGCGGCAATCTTTTGCTCGCGTTCCGACACACTCAGTGTTTCATCTGCCTCTATGGCCTCAACCGCCTTGCTGATATTGCCACCTAGCACAATATCGGTACCACGACCCGCCATGTTCGTCGCAATGGTGATCATCTTGGGGCGACCCGCCTGCGCAACAATGTCCGCTTCCCGAGCGTGCTGCTTGGCATTGAGCACTTGATGCGGTAGCCCATGCTGATTGAGTAACTGCGCGATGATTTCCGAGTTCTCAATAGAAGTCGTGCCTACAAGAACCGGTTGCCCACGCTCATAACACTCGCGAATGTCGTCAATGGCTGCTTGGTATTTCTCAGCTGTCGTCTTGTAGATTCGGTCCAATTGATCGTCCCGACGACTCGGTCGATTGGGTGGAATGACAACGGTCTCAAGACCATAGATTTCCTGGAACTCATACGCCTCTGTGTCCGCAGTGCCGGTCATGCCAGCCAACTTACCGTAGAGACGGAAATAGTTCTGAAAGGTAATCGATGCGAGCGTTTGATTCTCTGCCTGAATTGCAACGCCCTCTTTTGCTTCCACGGCCTGATGCAATCCATCGCTCCAACGCCGACCGGTCATTAGTCGGCCGGTGAACTCGTCCACGATGACGATTTCACCTTGTTGAACGACGTAATGCTGGTCCTTGTGGAACAGATGATGCGCACGCAACGCAGCATACAGATGGTGCATCAACGTAATGTTGGCCGGATCGTATAGAGACGCTCCCGGCGCAATCAAACCCATTTGCGACAACACGCGCTCGGCCGTTTCGTGTCCTTGCTCCGTAAGGTAGACCTGATGGCTCTTTTCATCCACCGTAAAGTCACCAGGCTTGGTCACCCCCTCCCCGGTACGGGGATCAGCCTCACCTTCTTGCCGTACCAACTGTGGGGCAGCCTTGTTGATCGCCAAATAGAGATCCGTATGATCTTCAGCTTGTCCGCTGATAATGAGAGGAGTCCGGGCTTCATCAATCAGGATCGAATCCACTTCGTCAACGATGGCATAGTTCAAGCCACGTTGAACACGATCTGCGGACTCATAGACCATGTTGTCACGAAGATAGTCGAATCCGTACTCGTTATTGGTTCCGTAGGTAATGTCTGCCCGGTATGCAGCCTGTTTCTCTTCCCGCGGCATATGGGGGAGATTGATACCAACATCCAATCCTAGAAAGCTATACAACCGCCCCATCCATTGCGCATCTCGACTGGCGAGGTAGTCATTGACCGTTACTACGTGCACGCCCTTGCCTGTCAGCGCATTCAAATACACGGGCAATGTTGCCGTCAGCGTCTTTCCTTCTCCGGTTCCCATCTCGGAGATCTTTCCAAAGTGCAATGCCATTCCACCAATCAATTGGACGTCAAAATGGCGCATTTTCATCACGCGCTTGGAGCCTTCGCGAACTACAGCAAACGCCTCGGGCAGCAGCGCGTCGAGCGATTCCCCTCGGGTCAAACGCTCTTTGAATTCTTGGGTTTTGCCACGCAAAGCCTCATCGCTCAGCTGCTCGTATCCAGTTTCCAAGGCGTTTATGCGGGCTACGCTGCTTCTGTACTGTTTCAACAAGCGGTCATTGCGACTGCCAAAGAGTTTTGTGAGTATGTTGATTGCCATGAATGCAGGACCGATCGTTGCCTACGGGAGGCCTAGATCAGCGCAGTCCTTTGTATTTGAGTCAGAAGAACATGGAGCTCAATGGGAAAAATGCAAGCACAGCGACTTATCGCCCCTCGCCCATTAAACAAAGCCGCTGATTTTACCGCCGTGGCAGCGCGGCTTTTACGCTCGAGCGTTGAGTGCCAGCATCCGTATCGCTAGATGCAACCAAATTGCTTCCAGCATTGATAAATTTTTGCGGGTCCTGTGGAATTCCCTGTACCAAAACCTCAAAGTGCAAGTGAGGTCCAGTAGAGCGGCCGGTATTGCCTACTTCGGCGATTTTTTGGCCACGCTTAACCAAGTCACCACGCTTAACATGCACTTTGGACGCATGCGCATACCGCGAAATAAGATCATTTCCATGGTCAATCTCAATGATGTTTCCGTACTCTGACTGGAATTCTTGCGTAACCACGACTCCACCTGCGGCCGCGTGAATCAGCGTACCCGGTTTTGCCGGGAAGTCTAGACCCGTATGCAATGCTGCGCGCCCCGTAATCGGATCAACTCGCCAGCCAAACGCGGACCCCAAACTGCCATCCAGGACCGGAGGTTGCGTTGGCACCATCAAAGTCTTGATTTTTTGTTGAAATAGTCGGGATTCCAGGACGGTCAACCAATCAGCACGCTGTTCAGCATCTTGGTCGATGCCCTCCAAGATACTCTGCAATTCGGCTAGATCCAATGGTCGATCTGCTATTAGTCGCCCTCCTTGCCCAGGCTTTGTCTTGATTTCAGCGGGATTGACACCGGCAAGGCCCGATACGCGCTCTCCCAAGGATTCCAATTGCAAAAGCTTGGCCTGCATTTCTCCGAGCTTTACTGCCATCACCTCTATATTTTCTTTGAGGTAGCGATCCCGCTGATCGATTTCATCCTTGACTACCAAGCGCACCAGTGTTCCGATGACAGGCCAACCCTCACGCGCACCCTTCAGAAACACCCAGTGATAGAGCAGTGCCGAAGTGAGCATGACCCCAAAAACCAGAACAACAAAGGCACCAAACAGCTTCGATCCGCTGAGATGAAACGCGCGGCTTTTGGTCAGCCAGGCATCCGTGATAATCAACTGCATACGAATTCCCCAAGGTTGCGCCAGTGAAACGCTCAAACCCCACTTTGACGCTGCTGCAAGCAACACAAAGCTCACCCACTCTATCGAAGCTGACGGAACTGGCTTTGGACTCCAAAAAACGGTGGGAGGCAATCAAGCCACTTGTGCCGACCAGTCTTCATGCTCACATACAGCCCGGTCCAATTGACGGAACCATATGGTGCTTGCTTTCAAGCAGCAACTCCGTCGCTGCGAAACTGCGCCAACTGCTACCTGCGCTCCAATCCCACTTGCGCGTAATGGGCTGGAATGTCGAATCGATTCAGATCAAAATCCAGTCGTATGGTGGCCCAAGCGTCACCAAGCAGTAACTGGCGGTATCGCAAAAATCACGTGATGTGGTGCCGGTTATCGGATTCGAACTGATGACCTACCGCTTACAAGGCGGGTGCTCTACCAACTGAGCTAAACCGGCACGATACGATTTTACATGAGAGACACCAGTCGCCAGGAAGCGCACAACCGACCGCCGACGCACCCCGTTCACTTGATCCGTGTCAACGTTGGTTTCCCTCCTTGGGGGACGGGTTTGGAGCTTTCATTGGTTTGGCCGTGTTCATCCATTGCAGGTACGACATTGAGTCCACTGGGCTTCTGTGTTGGATTGGATTGCGCATCACCGATTGCCACCACGGGAAAGGCCATCCCCTGACCATTCTCACGGGCATAGATCGCCACGACCCTTCCTACAGGAATGTAAATGTCTCGCGCAATGCCTCCGAAACGCCCTTTGAACTCAATGCATTCATTGCCTAGTCGCAAAGCACTTGTCGCATCAAAACTAACGTTCAGAACTATCTCGCCGTCTTTGACATATTCCAAGGGTACCCGAACCGAATCGTCAACCAGGACAGCAATAAAAGGTGTGAATCCGTTATCGGTACACCATTCGTACAACGCCCGAATCAAGTACGGACGCGTAGAACCAATATCAGCTGCGTTCATGGCACCGATCCCAGTTATTACTTGCGCATCACTTTTTCAGAGGGCGTTAGTGCTTCGATATAGGCAGGTCGCGAAAAGATACGTTCGGCATATTTGAGTAAAGGCGCGGCATTCTTGCTGAGCTCAATGCCATAAAAGTCGAGCCGCCACAACAGCGGTGCTATCGCTACATCGAGCATGGAAAAGTTGTCACCCAGCATATATTTGTTCTTCAAGAACACTGGGGCGAGTTGCGTGAGGCGGTCACGAATGTGAGCGCGTGCTTTTTCCAGGGCTTTGTCGTTGCCTTTGGATAAGCGTGACTCCAAAGTTGACACGTGAACAAACAGTTCCTTTTCAAAGTTCAGCAGGAACAAACGCACCCGTGCACGATCGACCGGATCACCAGGCATCAACTGCGGATGCGGAAAACGCTCGTCGATGTACTCGTTAATGATGTTGGACTCATACAAAATAAGATCCCGTTCCACCAAAATGGGTACTTGCCCATATGGATTCATCACACTGATGTCTTCTGGTTTGTTGTAAAGATCAACGTCCCGGATCTCAAAATCCATGCCTTTTTCAAACAAAACAAACCTGCAGCGATGGGAAAAAGGACAAGTTGTTCCCGAATACAACACCATCATGATCACGGACTCCTCAAAAACCAAAAAAGAGTGGGTCGACAAATCCGACCCACTCCGTATCAATAGACTGGATCCTGCGACCCAGCTGCTTATTGCACTTACTTAACGTCTTTCCAATACGCAGCATTCAATCGCCACGTCAAGAAAGTCATCAACAATAGAAAGGCCATCACGCCCAACCCAATCTGTTCGCGCGTGCCGCGCGCGGGCTCTGCCATCCACTGCAAATAACCAACTAAATCACCAACCGCCTGATCGTACTGCGCGGGAGACAAAGTTCCAGGGGTGATCTGTTTCCAACCTACCAACTCTTGGGTTTGGTGGCCATTGTTGGTGGCGGTCTTGAATTGCGGCTCTCGCTTACCCTGCAACTCCCAAAGAACGTGCGGCATGCCTACATTCGGAAACGCCAGATTATCCCAACCTGTTGCCTTGGTATCGTCCGGAAAATAGGTGCGCAAATAGGTATAAAGGTAGTCGGCCCCGGTTCCTTGACCCGGTGCTGAGCGCGATCGCGCGACAAGGGTCAAGTCGGGTGGATTTCCACCAAACCAATCCTTCGCTTGTCGCGGATCAATCGCAGCCTTCATGGTTTCTCCCACCTTTTCGGTGGTAAATAGAAGATTGTCTTTAATCTGCTGCTCCGTCAGCCCGATGTCTTTCAGGCGGTTGTAGCGCACATAGGCCGCGGAGTGGCAATTCAAACAGTAATGCACAAACAAATGCGCACCTCTTTGAAGAGCCTCCAAATCCTTGGAACGGTCCGGAGCCTTATCCCAAACGATACCTCCCGAACTGGCATGGACCCCGGCGATCATGCCAAAGGCAGCGAGCAAGGTTACCAACACTTTCTTCATCATTGCAACCTCCGGCGCTCAATGGGCCTTGAAATTTACACGGTCTGGAACAGGCTTGGTCTGCCCCAAACGACTCCACCAAGGCATCAACAAGAAGAAGCCGAAGTAGAACAAAGTTCCTACTTGCGAAACACGTTCACCGACCGGGGAAGGCGGCTGCGTACCCAAATACGCCAAAATCACAAAATTGACCACAAACACCGCATACAGGTACTTGTGCCAGTCAGGGCGGTAGCGAATGGACTTCACTTCGCAGTAATCCAGCCAAGGAAGAAAGAAAAGAATCACCACTGCGCCACCCATGGCAACCACACCCCAGAACTTGGCATCAATGGACCACATCATTGCGACCACAACCACCGCCAAACTGGCTATGACGCCTTTGAAAATACTCGGTAGTTTGAACTTCAGCATACTAAAGGCAGCCGCACCCAACACGCAAACAATCAGGACCAGCACCATCTCGTCCGTAATAGCACGCAGCATTGAATAGAACGGTGTGAAATACCAAACCGGTGCGATATGCAAAGGCGTCTTCAACGGGTCAGCCGGAATGAAATTGTTGTACTCCAGAAAGTAGCCGCCAAATTCCGGCGCAAAAAAGACCACCGCACTAAATGCCAGCAAGAACACGCAAACGCCAAAGGCATCGTGTACCGTGTAATACGGATGAAAGGGTATTCCATCGCGCGGAATCCCGTTGGCATCCTTGTTGGCCTTGATTTCAACCCCATCAGGATTATTGGAACCCACGTCATGCAGGGCCATCAGGTGGGCAACCACCAGACCCAAAAGCACTAACGGTACCGCGATCACGTGGAAACTAAAGAAGCGATTTAATGTGGCGTCGCCAACAACATAGTCACCGCGAATCAAAAGCGCCAAATCAGGCCCTACAAAGGGTACAGCGGCAAACAAGTTCACGATAACTTGCGCACCCCAATAACTCATCTGCCCCCAGGGCAACAAATATCCCATGAAGGCCTCAGCCATCAGGCACAGAAATATGGCACAACCAAACAGCCACACTAGTTCACGGGGCTTGCGATAGGACCCGTACATCAAGCCCCGGAACATATGCAGATACACCACAACGAAGAACGCAGAAGCGCCGGTCGAATGCATGTAACGAATCAACCAGCCCCAGGGCACGTCTCGCATGATGTATTCAACTGAACCAAATGCCAAAGCGGCATCGGGCTTGTAATGCATCACCAGAAAAATCCCGGTCACGATCTGGATCACCAGCACCAACATGGCTAGCGAACCAAAGATATACCAAAAATTGAAATTCTTCGGAGCGTAATACTCCGACATGTGAACACGGTAGGCATCGAATGCCGTCGGCAATCGATTCTGAAACCAGTTTGCTAGCTTGGCTCCGCCTGAAGCATTTGGGGATATTTCCTTGAAATCGGCCATTTTTCGGTTCCTCAAGCTTTCTTGTCTTCACCAATCAACAATTTGGTGTCGGAAAGATACATATGGGGCGGAATCTCAAGATTGTCCGGAGCTGGCTTGTTCTTAAAGACGCGTCCAGCCATATCGAAAGTGGAGCCGTGGCACGGGCAAAGAAAACCTCCTTGCCAATCATCTGGCAATGACGGCTGCGGACCCGCTGCAAACTTGTCGGATGGAGAGCACCCCAAATGTGTGCAAATCCCGACTGCTATGAAGAGCTCAGGCTTAATTGAACGAGCCTCGTTTCGCGCGTACGTCGGCGTCAATTCATCGGGCTTACGCTTGGACTCAGGATCCGCCAACTGTGAATTGAGCTTACTCAGGGCTGCCAACTGTTCCGGCGTGCGACGCACCACCCACACTGGCTTGCCTCGCCATTCCACTGTTTTCTTTTCACCCGGCTTCAAGTCGGAGACATCGACTTCGACTGCAGCGCCCGCTGCCTTGGCTCGCTCGGAAGGCTGAAAAGTACTCACAAAAGGAACGGCAGCAACACCCACGCCCACCGCACCGGCACAACTGGATGCAATCAGCCAAGTTCGCTTGCTGGCGTCAAACGATCGGCTGTCTACAAGGCTTTCACTCATGAGATTCCTCAATGAATACGTCGATTAGGGTAACCCGGGATTGTAACTGAGCAGTCTCACTACCGCTGCGCTGCTGCGCTATATTGGATGACTGACAATGTGCTTCTCAATCAATGGAGGATATCGATGGGCATGCTTCAGGAGTTCAAAGAGTTTGCTGTCAAGGGAAACGTCATCGACCTGGCGGTTGGCGTCATCATCGGCGGTGCGTTTGGAAAGATTGTGGATTCCGTGGTGTCGGATCTCATCATGCCCGTTGTCGGAATGGCTTTCGGAAAGCTCGACTTTTCCAGTTACTTTCTGGTGCTGGGCAATGTGCCGACAGGAACCGCCATGACGCTGGACGCGCTCAAGAAAGCCAGCGTACCGGTTTTTGCGTACGGTAACTTCATCACCGTTGCCGTCAATTTCACCATCTTGGCGTTCATCATCTTCTTGATGGTCAAGCAGATTAACCGCCTCAAGCGCGAAGTACCTGCGCAGCCCGTTGCTCCGACGGAGCCCGCCCCCATTGCGGAAGATGTTTTGCTGCTGCGCGAAATCCGGGACAGCCTCAAGAAATAGCCCCGCGCGGCAGCCCCAGTTGTCCGCTGCCAAGAGAACGCGCCAATCGCACAGCCTCCAAAAGGCTAGACGGATCGGCCTTTCCCGTACCAGCGATATCAAACGCCGTCCCGTGATCGGGGCTGGTACGAACAAATGGCAGCCCTAGAGTGACGTTGACGCCCTTGTCCACGCCAAGGTACTTCACTGGAATGAGGCCTTGGTCGTGGTACATCGCCACGACTGCATCGAATGCGCCCGGCGCGTGAGGGGTGTGCCGTGCACGCATAAACACGGTATCGGGTGGCCATGGCCCACTGGCGTCGCATCCCTGTGCGCACGCCGCAGCAACCGCCGGACCAATGATGTCGATCTCTTCCCGGCCAAACAAGCCCCCTTCACCCGCATGCGGGTTCAGTCCTGCCACGCCAATGCGGGGCGTACGACCCAGCAGGCGTTCCAACGCCCGATGGGTGATTTGAATGGTTTGCAGGACGTTGTCGAACGTCACGGCATCTAGTGCATGCCGCAAGGAAACGTGGATACTGACAAGAACTGTGCGCAGTTCATCGCTTGCCAACATCATTCGTACGGGCACCTCTTGCGAGCACTTTCCCAGGAACCGAGCCGCACGGTCTTGCAAGAGTTCGGTGTGGCCCGGAAACTGATGGAACGGCTCCCCGGCTGCTGACATCGCCTCTTTATGCAAGGGTGCCGTCACCAAGCCAGCCACTTCGCCACGCAGTGCCGCGTCAGCCGCCCACATCACACATTGACCCGCGTAGGCACCTGCAAGCGCGCTGATCCGCCCCCAGGCAACCTGGGCTAGCGTTCCAGCAGCAGGCAACACTGGAATGCAGCCCCTTGGCACCGAGGCAGCGTCGCTGGGTGACGCAATCCATGCGACCGGCAACCGAGGACGCCCACGGGTCGCTACCAACGCGGCTGCGCGCCGTAAGGTCATCACGTCACCCACCACAAAGCATGCGTCCATGGAGTCAGGCGCGACCGCAAACGCCTTGGCGATGATTTCTGGCCCAATTCCCGCAGCGTCACCCATGGTGATAGCCAGCGGCTTGGGGCAAGTCAGATCGTTCACGAACGGCAATCCTAGGCGGGGTTATCGATATCGATTACGACATGCTCCAGTTCGCAAACGCTGGCCAGGTGGGCACCCAGCGCCGCGACACCATAGCGCTCGGTCGCATGATGGCCACAAGCAAGGAAGGCAACACCACATTCCCGTGCCAAGTGCGCCTGCGGTTCGGAAATTTCGCCGGTCAAGTACGCATCTGCCCCCGCTGCAATGGCAGCCTCAAAGTATCCCTGCGCACCGCCGCTGCACCACGCAACGGACTGGATGGGCCTCGCATGGCCCGGCACACACAACACGGCTCGCCCCATGATGCACTCAACGTGCTTGGCCAACGTCAGCGCATCAGCGAATGCTCCGGTTCCGATCCAACCAAGCTGTTGATCCCCGAAGCGCCCCGCCGCAGAAAACCCCAGACGCAAGCCCCATTGCGCGTTGTTGCCCAGCTCAGCATGCGCATCCAACGGCAAGTGGTAGGCCAGCAGATTGATATTGTGTGCCAGCAGTAGCGCCAATCGCTTTCGCATCCAGCCCGTTACGCTACCATCTTGTCCACGCCAAAACAATCCATGGTGCACCAAAAGCGTATCAGCACCCTGTTCAACTGCGGCTTCAATGGTGGCCAAGCTCGCCGTCACGCCGGTGGCCAGCTTGCGTACATGCGCACTGCCCTCCACTTGCAGTCCGTTGGGGCAATAGTCCTTGAACACACTGGGCTGCAGGAGCGTGTCCAAGTACTGAATCAAATCAACACGATGTGTCATGGCGCCGTATTTTCGCTGGTACTGCGTGGATCTTGCAGATCGCAATCACACCCCTGATCTGCACCAATCCAGCGCTTCACAAACCAGGTGAAGGGTCTGCGCACAGCACCACAAATGTAACGGGACGAGTCCTCGCTCCAAACCAATGCCTTGCAAGCCCCTGTTAAGCGACGCGACAACACCGCGCCCAACGGGCAAGGTTGCGCCAAGCAGCATATTCCGCATCCGTTGCATGGCGCAGATCGAAGCGGCTTGACCGGAGCCTGTGCATGGATGTAGAGGATGAAATCGAACGACGGCATACAACCGCAATGTACGCCAATGCCGTCGCAGGGTAAGGCACCGCCTACAATTTGCGCAACGTGCCTACGGCACCGTCGGAATTGCCACCCCATGAAACGTCTTTGGCTTATCTTCTCGCAATCGGTCACGGTCTTGTTGGCTGCGTACTTTGTCATCCTTACGCTCAAACCGCACTGGTTGCAACAGAACCCCAGAGAGATCACAACCGTTGCCGTCGCAGAGAAGCCGAGCGTCGCAGCCAGCGCGCCAGCGGGATTGCCACCACCGGGCAGTCTGCGCCTAGCGGCCCAGAAAGCTTCCGCCGCGGTGGTCAGCATCAACACCAGCACGGCACCCAAGCGCCGAGGCAACCGCCGCGATCCCTGGTTTCGTTTCTTCTACGGCGAGCAAGACGAGGAACAGACAGGGCTGGGCAGTGGCGTAATCGTCAGCGCAAGTGGCTACATCCTGACCAACAACCATGTCGTCGAAGGTGCCGATGCCATTGAAGTCGTGCTGAACGACGGACGCAGCACCCGCGCCAAGCTGATTGGCACCGATCCCGAGACGGACTTGGCGATCGTAAAGGTGGAGTTGGACAACCTGCCGGTGGTCGTCATGGGTAACTCCGACCAGGCACAGGTGGGCGACCAAGTACTCGCCATTGGCAACCCGTTTGGCGTGGGCCAGACCGTGACCAGCGGTATCGTCAGTGCACTGGGCCGCAACCAACTGGGCATCAATACGTTTGAGAACTTCATTCAAACCGACGCCGCCATCAACCCCGGCAATTCGGGCGGCGCGCTGGTGGATATCCAAGGCAACTTGCTGGGCATCAATACGGCCATCTACTCCCAGTCCGGTGGCAATATGGGCATCGGATTTGCCATTCCGGTCTCCATTGCCAAGCAGGTGCTCGAAGGCATCATCCAAGACGGTCAAATCACCCGTGGCTGGATTGGCGTCGAACCTAACGATTTGACACCCGAACTGGCGCAGACCTTTGGTGTAAACGAAACCCGGGGCGTCATCATTACCGGTGTCCTGCAAAACGGCCCAGCCGCCAAAGCTGGCATTCGTCCGGGTGATGTGATTGTGCGTATTGCAGATCAACCGGTCAGCGACGTCAGCCAGTTGCTCGCCCGCGTGGCAGCACTCAAACCCGGAGTTCCAGCGCGTTTCGCCGTGGAACGAAAAGGCCAACCCCTGGTCGTAGAAGTCTCGCCAGGTGTTCGCCCCAAACCCCGCAAAGGCAGTCGCTAAGCGAAGTTCTATTGCGGTGGCGTCGCCTCTTCGGCGCCACCGTCTTTTTGGGCTTCCGAACTACGCTTGAACAGGACCGAAGCCCAAATCCCCGTTTCATACAGCAGCACCATCGGCACCAAGAGCGCAATCATAGACACGGGATCTGGCGGCGTCACCAAAGCGGCAATGGCCGCCGCACCGACCACAAAGTACGAACGCCAGGCACGCATTTGGTCGATCGTCATGACGCCCAGGCGCGTGAGAATGACCTGCGCAACCGGAACCTCGAACGCCACGCCGAACGCAATGAACATGGTGATGACGAAGTCCAGATACGCGTCAATATCCGGGCTCACCGCCACGGACAAGGGGGCCATCTTCTGAATGGCCGGAAACGCTTGCCCGAACACAAAGAAATAGCAGAAAGCAGCCCCTGCGTAGAACAGCAGCGTACTGGCCACTACCAAGGGCAGCACCAAACGCCGTTCATGTTTGTACAGGCCAGGGGCGACAAACGCCCATACCTGGTACAGCACCCAGGGCAACGCTACTCCAAACGCAGCCAAAACAGACACTTTGATCGGCACCAGAAACGGGGAAACCACCCCCACGGCAATCATGCGCGAACCTTCGGGCAGTGTCTTGACCAATGGCATGGCCAACAAATCGTACAAGGCAGAAGGGCCCGGGTACGTCAACAAAACCAGCAACACGGCACCAACGCCATACACGCTGTAAAGCAGGCGATCGCGCAGTTCGACCAGGTGCTGCACAAAGGGTTGCTCGGTGCCTGAGAGTTCGTCCTGCGAAGAAGTGGGGTCGGACATCAGTGGATCTTGGGTGGTCGAAAACGCGCAACACGCGCTGCACCAGACAGTGCTTTGCTGCGCACCCCTGCACGGGCTTTGTACCAATTCGGTGTGGCACTGCGCTTGATGCGCCAGCGTTTGTTGGGATGCCGGTATTGGGGAGCTCCCTGCACCGCCTCGAAATCGGCAGGCGCGGCCATGTCGGTGACCTCGGTCCAGGTCTTTTCAAAGTCTGCGACGTTGGTCTGAATGCTCTGCTCAACATCGCGGGCCGCGTTTTGAACCGAGTCCTTCATTTTCTTGAGCTCATCGAGCTCCATGGACCGATTGACCTCGGCCTTCACCTCAGCCATGTAGCGCTGGGCCCGTCCGAGCAAATTGCCGGCCATGCGCGCGATACCCGGCAGACGCTCGGGGCCAATCACCACCAAAGCGATGCCGCCGATGAGGGCCAGCTTGGTGACGCCAATATCAAGCATGCGCGAACGCCTTAGCTTTTGATCTTGGCTTCAACGTCGATGGTGTTCTTGGCCTGTGCGGACTCGGCGGTCACCTGCGCGGGAGGCGGGGCCGGGGTGGCGGCAGCTGCGTTGGCCTCACCCTTGTCCGCGTCCTTCATGCCGTCTTTGAAGCCCTTGACGGCTCCACCCAGGTCGGAGCCGATGTTCTTGAGTTTCTTGGTACCGAAAATCAGAACGATGATGACCAGAAAAATGATCAGGTGCGTGGTGGAAAAACCCATGGCGAACTCCTTGGTGATGCAATGATTTTAGTGCCAGGGCTTACCCCCGCCTGGCAAAAGGCTGTCGCGGCGTCGCTGCCCCTCAACCCCGCAACCAGGGGCGCGGTCCGCCCATGACATGAAAGTGCAGGTGGTTGATTTCCTGGCCGCCCTCCACACCGGTGTTCGTGACCAGGCGAAAGCCCCCTTGTGGATAGGGATTGCACCCTTCCTTGGCCGCCAGCTGGGGCACCAAGGCCATCATGCGACCCATCATGGCGGCATGGTCAGTTGTCACCTGCGCCATGGACGGGATGTGCTGCTTGGGAATGATGAGGAAATGCACCGGCGCCCAGGGGTGGATGTCGTGAAAGGCGTAGAACTCGTCATCCTCGTACACCGGGCGCGATGGAATCTGCTTGGCAATGATCTTGCAAAACAGGCAGTTGGGGTCGTGGTCGGTGTGGGGGGTACTCATGGAACATTCCAATCATCGGTTCGGTCTGGATGGGTGTCAGTTTGCACCACGCTCGCGGTCTTGCACCTTGCGCAGGGCTTTTTCCTCAATGCCACTGGTGCCTTCGCGCCGCTCCAGCTCGGCCACCACATCCGCAGGACTCAGGCCGTAGTGCGCCAGGGCCACCATGCTGTGGAACCACAGGTCCGCCACCTCGCCGACGAGCTTGGCCTTGTCGCCCCCGTGGTCCACGTCCTTGGCGGCCATGACTACTTCGGTGGCCTCCTCACCAATCTTTT
>JAYRUL010000022.1:0-29756 GCA_041919095.1 Rhodoferax sp.
CGACCAAGGCTGCCATCAAGGCATAGACCAACGGGTTCGCGAATCGCTCATCCTGGGCGCGGCGCAGTTGCACTTGGAGCTCAGCAACCGCCTTTTGGTTGCTGGAGGTGATGTCACGCAGGGCCTGAATGTCACGGCTGAGTTGCTGCGCCTGCGCCGCTTCGCGCAAGATGTCCTCGGGGCTGGCATTGAGCTGCTTCCACCACAACTGGGCTTGCATGCGTTTTTCGGCATCCACTTCGGGAATGGTCTGCAGTTCGTTGGACGACTTGAGCACCGGGCTGTAGTCGATGGAGAGATCGAGCACGTCCAGTTTGAGGCGCGACTTGCCACCGGCACGCTCATTCGATCCTGCAGGACGTTGCGCCTTGCGCACCGGCGCAGGTTCTGCCGCAACTGCCAGCGCTTTGGGCGCTGCCAGACTGTCAGAGGCAACCAGCACCGACCCTTCCTGCGCGGTGCGGGCTGCGCGGGGCGGCCGCGGGCTGCGCGCCGACGGGCTGGGAGCAGCCTCTTGTGTTCGGGCCGAGCCGGTACTGGCCCGGGTCGATGCAGCAGGCAACGCTGCGGCGGCCAAAGGTTGTTGCACTTGTGCAACACTGGGTGCACCCAACGTCGACACCGGCAGCGCCGGCACCACCGATGCAGGTCCTGGGGGTACGTCGGCCAACAGGACATATCGCCGCAGCGATTTTGACTGGCAACCCCCGCGCACCGTCACGGTCACCACGGGCTCATCGATGTAAACCTGGGACTGGATGCGCAACAGGCCGGTCGGTGAACCAGCCCCCGCCAAGGGCTCCAACCGCAAGGTGAACTTGGAGGCATCCTGCACGGTGTCACCATGCAAAACCTCGGCGGTGAAGCAACTGGCGTCCACCGCCTCAGCGGCCTCCCACTGCACTTGAACTTTGACGTCCAGCGTCTGCCCGATATACGCCTGGCCTTGCAAACGGCCCAGGGTCAATGCAGCGCCAGGACCGGCGCTGGCACACAGGACCAGCCCCAGTACAAGGGGGGAAAAAACACCGCGCAACTTCATGGTTGGGCAAATTCTCGCACACGCACGGGTTTTTGGCGTGGTTTGCCACCAACTGGATGGGGCGGCATCCCCCATGAATTGAACATTGTTCGCTCCCCTTTTTGTAGCGGCCACCCCTACAGGAGGTTTTTGCGCCGCGCGGGTGTCACCACCCGCTGGTCTATGACTCGTCGTCCAGGTTCACCGCCTTGTGCGCGGCCATCAGCTGCATTTGGGTCTGCTGGGGCACGGGCGCATAGTGCGAGAAAGCCATACTGTAACTGCCCTTGCCCCCCGTCAAGGATTTGAGCCGGCCCTGGTAGGCCTCCAGTTCGGCCAAGGGGATCAGTCCCAGGATGGCCGCGGTGCTGGCTGCGCGTGGTTGGGTACCGGTCACATGACCGCGTCGGCTGGCCAAGTCACCAGTCAAGTCCCCGATGGCGGCTTCGGGTGCCAGCACCTCGATGGTGACCAGCGGCTCGAGCACGATCGGGTTGGCTTTGCGCACCGCGTCGATGGTGGCCTTGCGCGCGGCCAGGGTGAAGGCGATGTCCTTGCCGTCCACCGCATGGGTCTTGCCGTCATGGACCGTGACCCGCAAGTCGTGCACCGGAAACCCGGCCACCACACCGTCATGCAGCGCCTGGCGCACACCCTTCTCGACGGCTGCCATGAAAACTCCGGGAATGGCCCCGCCTTTGACCTGGTCGACAAACTCAAAGCCTGCACCGCGCTCCAGCGGCTCGATGCGCAGCATGACCTCGCCAAACTGACCGGCACCCCCACTTTGCTTCTTGTGGCGGCAATGGCCTTCGGCACCTTGGGTAATGGTTTCCCGAAAGGCAATCTGGGGGGCCTTGGTATCCAAGTCCAGCTTGAACTGCTGGCGCAGACGTTCGAGCTTGGTGCGCAGATGCATGTCTCCCAGCCCGCGGATCACGGTTTCGTTGGTACTGGGATGGCGCTCCACCTGGAAGCAGGGGTCCTCCAATTCCAGTTTGTGCAGAACTTCAAACAGGCGGTGCTCATCGCTCTTGCGTTGCGTCTGCACCGCCAGGCCTTGCATGGGCTGCGGAAACTGCAGCGGCTTGAGATGGATGTGGTCTTCGTCGTGCGAGTCGTGCAGCACACAGTCGAATTCGATCACGTCGACTTTGGCCACCGCTCCGATATCCCCCGGTACCAGACGCGGCACTTCCACATAGTCCTTGCCCTGCAGCCGGTACAGGTGCGCGACCTTGAAGGGGCGTTTACCCGAGCCGACAAACAGTTGTTGTTCCCGGACCACCGTTCCCTGGTGCACCCGGAACACCCCCATCTTGCCAATGAACGGGTCGACCACCACCTTGAAGACATGGGCCAGCACGTGCAGGTTTGCATCGGGCTGGGCCGCGAACGCGGCATGCGCCTGGCCCGGTTCACCCCGGTAAAACGGGGGCGGGTTGCCTTCGGCCGGGTTGGGGGCCAGTTGGGCCAGGACGTTGAGCAACTCGGGCACGCCCGCGCCGGTGCGGGCCGAAACGAACAGGATCGGGATCAGGTGCCCCGCACGCAGCGCCGCCTCAAACGGCGCATGCAGTTCCCCGGCGCTGGGGTCGGCACCGTCCTCCAGGTAACGGGCCATCAGATCTTCGTCTTCTTCCACGATCTGGTCGATCAGGGCGCGGTGTGCGCTGGCCACCGACGCAAAATCGCTGTCGCCATCGGCATGCCCCAACAGCTCGACCACGTCCTGCCCGTGGTGGGCGGGCAGATCCAGCAACAGGCACTGGGTGCCAAAGCGTTCGCGAATCTGACCGACCAGGGCCGGCAGGTCGGTGTTATCGGCATCAATCTTGTTGACCACCAGCATGCGGCACAAGCCGCGCTCACCGGCCAGGTGGAACATGCGTTCGGTGGTGAGTTCGATGCCGGTCTGCGCGTTGATGACGATGAGCGCTGTGTCCACGCCCGCCAAGGCGGCAATGGCAGGTCCGGCAAATTCGGGGTATCCGGGGGTGTCGATCAGGTGCACCTGGGCGCCCCCCCATGTCAGGCTGACGATGGCGCTTTGCAAGGAATGACCAAACTCCTTCTCCAGCGGGTCATAGTCACAGGTGGTGCTGCCCTTTTCGACCGACCCTCGGCTGGTAATAGTACCGGTGGCGGCCAGCAGGCTCTCGGCCAGGGTTGTTTTACCCGCAGCGCCATGGCCGACCAAGGCCACCGTGCGGATGGAAGTGCTTGCAGATTGGCTCATACGTGCATCCCGGTCGCTGGCCCGCCAGCCCGAACGCGCCCCCATGGCTCATTCCAATTCCAGATCGCAGGTGTACCGGGCATGCCGCCACCGGCCCCCAAGCCCTGCAACCGCAACACCGATGGTCTGGAATCGCAATACCGTCCGCGCAGGCCAAGAACGCAACCATCTTACTGCGCCAACCCGGTTTTGCGGCCGCTGTTTGGCAGCAGCCGTGGCGTTGGGTCACCGCGCTCAGTCCTTTTGCAGACGGGCAAAGGTCTTGCGGAACTTGGCCACCTTGGGTGCTGCCACCGCCCGGCAGTAGCCTTGCGTGGGGTTGCGGGCAAAGAAATCCTGGTGGTACTCCTCCGCGGGGGCGTAGTTGGTGCAGGCCTGTACCTCGGTCACGATGGGGTTGGCATACACGCCGCTGGCCGCCAGTTCCGCCACGAACGCCTGCGCCACCTCCCGCTGCTGGGCCGTGGTCGTGTAGATACCACTGCGGTACTGGGTGCCTACGTCGGCACCTTGGCGGTTCAGGGTGGTAGGGTCGTGGATGAGGAAGAATACTTCCAGCAGTTCACGCATCGAAACCTGCGCCGGGTCAAACACCAGCTTCACCACTTCGGCATGCCCGGTGGAGCCGGTGCATACCGCTTCGTAGCTGGGGTTGCGCACATGGCCGTTGCAGTAGCCCGACTCCACATCCAGCACGCCGCGCACCTGCACAAAGACCGCCTCGGTGCACCAGAAACAGCCGCCACCCAGCACCAGGGTTTGCGTCTGTAGGGTTGTATTCATGGTGGCACCTCGTTGATTTACTATGGTTTTGATAGCTGCTTACGCATATTCCATGCTGGCTGGAGGCTTTTTTCGCTTCAAAAATCGCCCTAGGCCATGGGACCGATCCTAGCCAAAGTGGGCCCGGGCTGCCTGGTGCGCGTGCAAACACCATAATCGAACCATGCATTCCAACCCTTCCCTTCGTGCGGTCTGGTTCAGTGGCCTGGCTGCGTTGGCACTGCTGGCGGGCCTGGGCGCGTACCTGAGCCCGTTGCGCCCGGGCGTGCTGGCCTTGCAACTCACATTCACACCCGAGGCCTTTGGCACCATCATCCACCATTGGTCCAGCGCCGATCTTGCGCGCTACCGCTGGCATCTGCCGCTGGACGGTTTTCTGCTCGCAGCGTATGGAGCCTTTGGCTGGTTGCTGGCCACGCGCACGACCGCTTTTGCGGCGTATGCGCCGTCGCGCCAACGCCTGTGCGCCCTGCTCTTGCCCCTGGCGGCCTGCTTTGATGCGGCCGAGAACGTGCTGCATGCCTGGCTCACCGAAGTGCCCCGCTTCGGAATGCCTGTGGTGTATGCGGCAGCGGGCGGCGTGTCCCTGGCCAAGTGGCTGCTGCTGATGCTGTTTGCTGCCGTGTTGGCGCACGCCCTGTGGCGGCGCGAACCCTGTTGAGGCCGATCGCGCCCAACTAACGCAGGCGCGGCGGTGCGCCCATCTGCTCGGGCGTGGTGAAGTAGGCCGCGCTGTCGGCCGCCTGCGCGCGCGCTTGGGCCAGCACCTGGCGCGCCACGGTGCGCAGATGCACTTCGTCGGGTCCGTCCATCAGGTGCAGCGCGCGGCCCCAGGTCCAGAAGAACGCCAGTGGCGTATCCGGTGATAGCCCCATGGCACCAAAAATCTGCATGGCCCGCTCCACCACGCGCGATTGCAACCGCGCCGCCACCACCTTGATGGCCGCCACCTGGGCACGCAGTTCAGCGGGTTCCACGCCTGCGGCGGGTTGGTCCAGCATCCAGGCTACGCGCAACACCAATAGGCGCGCCTGGTCAATCTCCAGGCGCGACTCGGCCAGCCAGTCCTGCAGGTTGGAAAAGTCCCCCAGGTACCTGCCAAACGCCTGGCGCTCCAGGGCACGCTGCGCCGCCAGGGTCAACGCCAATTCGCACTGGCCGATGGCACGCATGCAGTGGTGCACCCGCCCCGGGCCCAGGCGCGCCTGCGCCATGGCAAAACCTGCGCCCCATTCGCCCAGCAGGCAGTCGGCGTCGACGCGCACATCGCGCAGGACGATTTCGCAATGCCCTTCCGGGGCATGGTGGTGCACCACCGGGATGTTGCGCACCACCTGCACGCCCGGTGAGTCCAGGGGCAGCAGCACCATGCTGTGCTGGTGGTGGGCGCTAGCTGCCGGTGCATCGTTTGCGTCGTCGCAGGCCCCGTTGCGAGCCATGACGATCAACAGTTTGCAGTGGGGATGCGCCACACCGGTAATGAACCATTTGCGCCCGTTGAGCACGAGCTGATCGCCCTCGCGGCGCACGGTGGTCTGCAGGTTGATGGGATCGCTGGAGGCCACATCGGGCTCGGACATGGCAAAGGCGGAGCGGATGGTGCCCTGCAGCAAGGGATCGAGCCACTGCGTACGCTGGCGCGCGTTGGCAAAGCGGTGCAGCAGTTCCATGTTGCCGGTATCGGGCGCGCTGCAGTTGAAGACCTCGCTCGCCCAATGCAGGCGGCCCATGCGTTCGGCCAGCGGCGCATAGTCCAGGTTGGACAGGCCCTGGCCTGGCGCAGCGCCATCAAGCCCGGGCAGGAACAGGTTCCACAGCCCCTCTTCGCGGGCCAGGGCCTTGAGGTCTTCCAGGAACGGCGGCGGATACACGCCTTGCTGCACGCTGGCATGCCAGGCCGCGTTGTGGGGCAACACGTAGCGCTGCAGGAAGACGTCGAGTTGCTGGCACAGCGCCTGCGCCCGGGGGGAGTGTGCAAAGTCCATGCGCGCATTGTGCGTGGCGCACCCGCGCCCTGTCACAACACAGGTGACAGGCGCAATCCCGCCTTAGCGCGGCACAAAAAAGGTGGACTTTTCGTGGGCCGTGCGCATGGTGCCGTCGATTTCCGTGCGGATCTCGAACACGATCGGGCTGGAGCGGCCTTCCAAGCCCGCTGTGGCCTCGGGTGGCAAGTTCAGGCGCACCGGCAAGGTGCCAATGCCCGCGCGCTCGACATGCAACGAAGCGGGTGTGACCAAGGTCAGGCCGGGCAACCCACTAACCCGAATGACGAAATCCTGCGGCTGTTCGCTGGCATTCATCACCTGCAGGCGGTAGACGTTCTCGATCGCGCCTTGCTCCACGATGCGGGCCTGCGCACCCCGGTCCTTGATGACGTCCACCGAAAACCCCTGGCGCAACGACAAGCTGGCCACAAAGGCCGTGGATGTGCCCAGCAGCAGCGCGCCATAAATCAACACGCGCGGGCGCCACACGCGGCGCACCATCTGACGCCAACCCAGCGACTGCGCCATGGCGTTGCCCGAGGTGTAGCGAATCAGCCCCTTGGCATAGCCCATCTTGCCCATCACGTCATCGCACACATCAATACAGGCGGCGCAGGCAATGCATTCGTTTTGCAGACCGTTGCGGATGTCGATGCCAGTGGGGCACACCTGCACACACAGGGTGCAATCCACGCAATCACCCAGGCCCTTGCTGCGGGGGTCGTCGTTGCGCGAGCGCGGCCCGCGCGCCTCGCCCCGTACCGTGTCGTAGGCAATGACGAGCGAATCCATGTCAATCAGGGCACTTTGGAAGCGGGCGTAGGGGCACATGTACTTGCAGATCTGCTCGCGCAGGTAGCCCGCATTGCCGTAGGTGGCCCCGGCATAGAACAGCACCCAGAACCACTCCCACGGCGAGAACGCCAGTGTGGTCAGTTCCTGCGTCAGAACCCGAATCGGGGTGAAGTAGCCGACAAAGCTAAATCCGGTGACCAGCGCAAATCCGATCCAGGCCGCCTGCTTGCCACTCTTGCGCAGCAGTTTGTCCATGCCCCAAGGTGCCGCATCCAGGCGCATGCGCGCCGAGCGGTCCCCCTCGATGCGCCGCTCCAGCCACAGGAAGATTTCGGTGTACACCGTCTGCGGGCAGGCGTAGCCGCACCACAGACGGCCGGCCACGGCCGTGAAGAAAAACAGCGCCAGAGCCGAAATGACCAACAAGGCGGTCAGGTAGATCAGGTCTTGCGGATGCAGCACCAGGCTGAAGATATAGAAGCGCCGCTCGTCCAGGTCAAAGAGTACGGCCTGGCGTCCGTTCCACTGCAACCAGGGCATGCCGTAGAAGACGATCTGCGTCACCCACACCATCACCCAGCGCCAATTGGAAAACCAGCCCTGGGTGGAACGCGGGTAAATGCGCTGCTGCGGATCCAACGGCGGCGGGGGGGAGCCGGCGCCGGACGCCACGGGCTGGATGGGAATCACTTTAGTCACACAAGACTCGGCCAGAACAAACAAGAGGGGTGCATGTTATCCCCCTGCACCGTTGCATGCAGTCGGCTCGGGCGAAACCCTACGCGGCGAGCGCCTACCGTGCCACGGCCGGCGTCTGCCCCAGCAAGGCCAGCCGCAAATCCTGTCGCTTGGACTTGGGATCGAGCCAAATCTTGAAAAACGCTTCGCTGAACGCCGCATCCGCCGTTTCGCCCATGCGTTTGCCGTTCAGGTAGAAGCGAGCGCCCTGACCGGGCAGGTGCAGGCCGCTCAACTGGTCGCCGGCCTTGACATCGACAAACAGGGTATTCATCAGTTGGGCCCAGGCTGCGATCTGCTCGGGCGTGACCGTGCTGATACGCTGCAGTTCGATGAGCGACGTGTTGGCAATGTCGCTGCCTTTGATGGCGGTGGCGTAGCGAATTTCCAGGGCGAACGGTCGATCAAAGCTCCACGCCTTGTCCGTACCCGCAAGCCACAGCGTGGCGTCGTACGCTTTAAAGCCAAAGAACCGCAACACCCCGCGTCCCTTGGCCACCCAAGGCGAGCCATAGGGCAGCAACTCGACCGGTGGCGGCGACGCCAACGCCTCGGATCCCCGCAGGGCCACAGCAGGATCGGTGCTTCGGTCTTGCGCTGGCACGACGCTGGCACCCAGCAGGGCGAACGACAAAAACAGTACGCTGGCGCGCGTCAATCGGTTGGTGCTATGCATGAAAACCTCTCCAAAAGCGGTCGCGCGGCGGGGAGTTCAGGACGCCGCATCCGAAGCATAAACACCAATCAGTCTCCATGAATACTTTGTGGTCTATTTTTCGTACTATTCGGTATTTTTGAATTCAAAGAGGCCGACAAGACCCAAAATTCGCCACACGCCGGTAGCATCCCACGCCCATAATGCGCCTTGGATACAAGGAGTACTGCCATGGGACCCATCCAGCGCTTGGTCGGAACTTGTCTGGCTTGGGCCGCAACCGCTGCTGCCCTGGCCCAGGTGGCGCAGCCCCTGCCGACCAGCGGCCCGGCAGCACAGCCGGGCAAGGTGGTGGCTTTTATTGCCTCGGACTTTCGCAATGGCGGCGTCATGGGCGTGTACCGGGGCCTGGAAGAAGCAGCGCGCACCCTGGGCTGGAAGCTGACACTGGAAGACGGCAAGGGCGAGCCTGCCACCCAGGCGCAGCTGCTGCAGGCCGCCATTCGCGCGGGCGCGCAAGGGGTGGTGTTTGGCGGTTTCGATCCCAAGGACTTTGCCGCCGTGGTGGCTAGCGCGCGCCAATCCCGCACGGTGCTGGTGGGTTGGCACGCGGCCAAAGATCCCGGCCCCACTGCGGACCTGTTTGTCAACGTATCCACCCATGCCACCGACGTGGCGCGCATTGCCGCCGAGTACGTCATCCATCATGCCCGCGCCGCCAAGCAACCGCTGGGCGTGGTGCTGTTCAACGACAACCAGTTTGACGTGGCCAACGCCAAGACGGCGGCCATGCAGAAGACCATCGAAGCTTGCCCGGGCTACACCGGCTGCAAGGTGCTGGTGGTGGAAAACGTGAAGATTTCGGACGCCGCCCAGGCCATTCCCGCGGTGGTACCCAAACTGCTGGCCGCGCACGGTGCGGCGTGGACCTACACCCTGGCCATCAACGACGTGTACTTTGACGCCATCAACTTTCCCCTGCTGCAGGCCAAGCGCACCGACATTCGCAACGTGTCGGCGGGCGATGGCTCCAGCAAGGCGCTGGGGCGCATCGGTGCGGGCGTGTCGCAGCAGATTGCAACCGTGGCCGAACCGCTCAAGCTGCACGGCTACCAGCTGGCCGACGAACTCAACCGCGCTTTTGCCGGTGCACCACCCAGCGGCTTTCAGTCGCAACCCATTCTGGTCACAGCCGAGGTGCTGCGGGTAACCGGCACCCCCGGGCTCGATTCCTCGCTGGGCTTTGAGGCTACGTACGCCGCGCTCTGGAAGCGCAGGGCCCCATGAGTTTTCTGCGCCAGTCGGTCCTGGCCCTGCGCGTGCTGGGCTGGGTCTTGCTGGCGAGCCTCGCGGTGTTTGCGCTAGCCAGCGCCTTGAGCCTGGCCTATGTGCACGAGAAGACCTTGCGCAGCGCCCATGCCAGTGCCCAGGACACCGCCCAGCGCAGCCTGCCCGCCATATCCAACGCCCTGTGGCAATACGACGTGCAGGCGCTCGACGCTCTGCTGACCGGGTTGGTGGCCTCGCCGGTCGTGGTGCGTGCGCAGGTGCTGACGCAGGACGACAAGCCCCTCAACGATGTGCGCCAGAGCCACTTTGACGGCCCCATCGACCGGGTCTGGCGCCTACCCATCCTGGCCAGCGACGGACGCACCCCCATGGGCAGCCTGCAGATTTCAGAGTCCTATGCGCAGACGCGCGCCCAGTTGATGGATTCGTTGGCCGTGCTGGCTGCGACCGACCTGCTCAAGGTTCTGGGTCTCGCCTTGGTCATCTTCGTCATCGTGTACCGCAAGGTGGCACGCCACCTGCAGCGGCTGGCCCAGGATGTCAGCGCGCTGGGCAACAGCGCCGATGCACCCCCACTGACCCTGGCGCGCCACCGCCACAGCCAGCGCCGCGACGAAATCGACATCCTGGTCGATGCCATCAACGGCTTTGTGGCCGAGCGCAAGGCCGCGGACGAAGCCCAGCGCATTGCCGCCTGCGCGTTTGAATCACAACAGGGCATCACCATCACCGACGCCCAGCGCGTCATCTTGCGCGTGAACCGGGCCTTTACGCAGATTACCGGCTACAGCGCCGAAGAGGCCGTGGGCCAGACGCCGCGCCTGCTGTCCTCGGGGCGGCAAAGCAAGGACTTCTACGCCACCATGAGCCAGGCCCTGGAGCGCGACGGCTCCTGGGCGGGCGAGATCTGGAACCGGCGCAAAAATGGTGACATCTACCCCGAATGGCTCACCATCAGCGCCGTGAAGGACCCGTCGGGCACCACCACGCATTACGTGGGCATCTTCACCGACCTCAGCGAGCACGTGAACGCGCAGGCCCAGATTGCCAACCTGGCCTTCTACGACCCCCTCACCCAGTTGCCCAACCGGCGCATGCTGCTCGATCGGCTCGACCAGGCCCTGCACGCCAGCACGCGCCACAGCCGCCACAACGCCCTGCTGTTCGTGGACCTGGACAACTTCAAAACCCTCAACGACACCCTGGGCCACCACCAGGGCGACTTGCTGCTGTCGCAGGTGGCCCAGCGCCTCAAGGCTTGCCTGCGCGATGGCGACACCGTGGCCCGCCTGGGCAGCGACGAATTTGTGGTGATGCTGGAAAACCTGAGCGAAGACGCGCTGGACGCCGCCTCCCAAGCCGAAACCGTGGGCACCAATATCCTCAAGGTGTTCGAACCGGCATTCAGCCTGGACCTGGGCGGCCACCACGCCACCCCTAGCATTGGCATCACCCTGTTTGGCGGCGCCACGCTGGAAGGCAGCGAACAGCCCTTGCAGCGCGCCGAACTGGCCATGTTCCAGGCCAAGGCTGCCGGGCGCAACACGCTGCGCTTTTTCGACACCCACATGCAGGCCGAAGTGCACGCCCGCGCCGCACTGGAGGCCGACCTGCGCGAAGCACTGCAGCGCCAGCAGCTGGTGCTGCACTACCAACCCCAGGTGGTCGGGTCGGACCGCATCACCGGCGTGGAAGCGCTGCTGCGCTGGCAACACCCGGTGCGCGGCATGGTATCGCCTGCCGAGTTCATTCCCCTGGCGGAAGAGTGCGGTCTGATCCTGCCCATGGGCCAGTGGGTGCTGGAACAAGCCTGCGCGCAGCTCGCTGCCTGGGCCAGCCAGGGTGCGCTGGCGCAGCTGACCATCGCCGTCAACGTCAGCGCGCGCCAAGTGCAGCAGGCCGACTTCGTGCAGCGCGTGCAAGACACCCTCAGGCGCACCCGTGCCAAACCCCAGCGCCTGAAGCTGGAGCTGACCGAAAGCATGCTGGTCAACGACGTGCAGGCCATCATCGCCCGCATGGCTGCGCTCAAGGCCCTGGGCGTGGGTTTTGCGCTGGACGACTTCGGCACCGGCTATTCGTCCTTGGCCTACCTCAAGCGCCTGCCGCTGGACCAGCTCAAGATCGACCAGGGCTTTGTGCGCAACATCGTCACCGACCCCAACGACGCCGCCATCGCCAAGATGGTGATCGTGCTGGCCGAAAGCCTGGGCCTGGCCGTGATCGCCGAAGGCGTGGAGCTGCAAGCCCAGGCCGATTTCCTGGCCCACCTGGGCTGCCACGCCTACCAGGGCTATCTGTTCAGCCGACCGCTGCCGGTGGCGGCCCTAGAAGCGCTGGTGCGGCAGCGGAGTTGAACCCGCTATGTTTTTAATAGCTGCTTACGCTTATTCCACAAGGACTAGCTGCCATTTTGGCTTGTAAAACGCCCCTTCGCTCAACGACGCTGGGACCTACGCTTGCTTATTCCGTTTCCAAATCATTTGTGTCTAGGCGCGAAGCCGCAGACAGTGCTGTAGCACGGCAAGGCGAAGCAACAACGACACGGATGATTTAGAAACGGAATTAGGCTGGGGCGAAGCGGCGCATGCCCTGGGTGAGGGCCTGCGGTGTCTGGCCGGTGCCGCGCTTGAAGAAGCGCCGGAAGTTGGCCGCATCGCAAAAGCCCAGTTCGCGCGCCACGAACTCGTTGGTTTGGCCCTGCACACCGAGCCAATACAACGCCAGGTGCACCCGCACCTGGTCCAGCTCGGCCTGGAAGCTGGTGCCGTGCTGGGCCAGGTAGCGTTTGAGGGTGGCAGCACTCACGCCGAAGGCCTGGGCGGCTTCGTCCAGCGCAGGATGGCGCGCCACCTGGGGCAACAGGTGGTCATAGAGCGCGGCCAGGATGCCACGCTGCGTGGCCTGTGGGTCGGCCCCCTGCTCCAGCGCCTGGCGGGCCAGGGGGGGCGCGGCCGCAGCGCCGCCTTGCCAGGGTTGGGTGGCCCAGGGGCGGGCAATGCGCATGGCATCGACATGGCAGTTGAATGCCAGTTGGGTGCCCAGGTAACTGGCATGCTGCGAAATATCGGCCGGGCGCGTGCGGTTGAAGCTGTAACGCCACGGCAAGCGACTGTGGCCCAGCCACTGGGCCATGGCGGTGACGGCGCTCATTTGCATGTCCACCACAAAGGCGCGCTGCGCACCCGAAAGGCCGCAGGCATCGGTCCAGTAGACGATCACATCGTCCTCCTGCACCAGCACCCGTGGCGTCAGCAGCGGCGACAGGCGTGCGCTGTAGCGCGCCAGCAGTTGCAGTGCGTCGACCAGGTTTTCGGCCTGCTGCAGCGCCTGGCTGGCCAGCCCGTAATGCCCGGGCAGGCTCATTTGGCCCAACACAAAGGCGCTGTCCTTGGCGCTGCGCTGCAAGGGCTCCAGCAGGGCCAGGCTCTGGCGGGTGCTGAGCACGTCGCCCGCGCGCAGGCCGGCCTGCTGCGTCCAGGCGTGCAAGTCCAACTCGCGACTGCGTGCGTATTGCGCCCACACGGCCCCCTGGTAGGCCCAAGGGATCAGGCGGCTGTCGGCGTCATACCAGTTCAGCGCCATGTCTGCTCCAGCAGCTGCAGCATGCGGTCCTGTGCCGACGCCGACCCTGCGGTGGTGCCACTGGCCGCCACTGCAACCAATTGCAAGGGGGTATCGGCATCGACATGAAAGACAAAGGCTGCCAGGGCCGCGCGCAGCGCTTCTGCAGCCTGCTGGGCCTGCTGCGCCGTGCGGTTGGGCAGCAGCACGACGAATCGGTCGGCCCCGTAGCGGCACAACAAGGCATCGGGTGCCAGGTTCAGCAGCAGCAGTTGCCCGGCCGTTTGCAGTAGGCGCTCGGCCTGCGCCAGCCCGTGCGCGCGCAGCACGGCATCAAAACCGGCAAAACCCAACAGCACCAGCGCGCTGGAGCGCCCGGCACGGCGCTCCAGTTCCACCTGCTGGGCCATGTAGCTGGCGTCGCCCAGCTGGGTCACGCCGTCCAGGCTGCGGTGTTCGCGAAACACCCGTTCACGCTGGCGCAGCTGGGCGTTGAGCACCAGTTGCTCTTGCCGCCACAGGTGCAAGCCCCAAGTCAGCAGGGCCACGCCCAGGGGTGTGAGGGTGGACTCCAGCCAGTTGTCCCACAGCACCGATTTGGGCAGGGCCCAGAACTCGTCCATCCAGTCCACCCAGGCCCCCAGCAAGAGAGCGGCCAAGCCCAGGCACAGCCAGTTGGTGACCACCCCGGCCGGTCGGCTGGCGCGCACCTGCGTGAGCCACACGCCCAGCATCAGGGCCATGCCGCCTTCGCCGACGATGTCGATCCAGCGCCACAGTTCCTGGGGCTTGAGCCCCCCGGCCTGCCCAAAGGCGGTCAGCACCAGCGCCATCAGCAGCAGCAGAACATGCCCGAAATGGCGTAGCTGCACCACCGGTGCTTGGGTAACGTGCAGCCAGCGCTGCAGGGGATTGGTGATTTGCATAGGAACTACATGCTAGGGACGCCGTGTGACAGGCGCATGCCAACGCCGTCCGCGCGCAGCCCGGGGGTCTGAAAAGCTCAATTGCCGCTACGGCGCGCACTGTTGATACCCAAAGTGCCGCTGCGTAACAAAACCGCCATCTTGCGTTTTTATGGTCCAGGACGTGTTGCACCAACCCCCTGCCTTGCCATGAAAACCCATACCCCTTACCGCCTTAGCATTTTGAGCCTGTGCCTGGCCAGCGCCTTTGCCGCGCAGGCCCAAACCACCCCCGTTTCCCTGGACACCGTAGTCGTCAACGGCCAGTTGGCCAGCCTGCGCGGTGCGCAGGACAAGCAGCGCGCCGCCCAGGGCGTGGTCAGCGTGGTGCATGCCGACGACATCGGCCAGCTGCCCGACAACAACGCCGCCGAAGCCCTGGCCCGCCTGCCCGGTGTGTCGGTGGAGCGCGACCAAGGTGAAGGCCGCTTTGTGCGGGTGCGCGGCCTGGGGCCGGACTACAACGCCGTCACCATCAACGGGGCCTTGGTGCCCGCCGCCGAATCCGACCGCCGCGCCGCCGGGCTGGACGTGGTGCCTGCGGGCCTGGTGCGTTCGCTGGAAGTGCACAAGACCCTGAGCCCCGAGCACGATGCCAATTCGCTCGGTGGCACTGTGCGCGTCAACACCCTGTCGGCATTTGACCAGCGCACGCGCGTGCTGCGCCTGGATCTGGGGGCCAACTACGACGCCAACGCCGCCAAGTCCGCCCCCAGCGGCTCGCTCACGTTTGCCGACCGCTTCCACGACGGCACGCTGGGCGTGGCCCTGGCGCTGAGCGCCGACACGCGCCGCTTTGGCAGCGACAACGTGGAAAGCGGTGGCGCCTGGGACGCCAACAAGCTCGCCGCTTTTGAGCTGCGCCGCTACGACATCACGCGCAAGCGCGTAGGCGCGGCCCTGAACCTGGACTTCAAGCCCCAGGCCGATGCGCACTACTACCTGCGCACCTTTACCAGCCGCTTCACCGACGAAGAGGTGCGCCAGTCCAACAAGATCAGCTTTTCCAAGGCGCAGGGGGAAGGTGCCACGGGCGATGCCAGCGCCAGCCGCGGCCTGAAGGCGCGCGAAGAGATCAACCGTGTCAGCTCGCTAACCGCCGGAACCGAACAACGCCTGGGCACCGACTGGCGGCTGTGGGCCGAAGCCGGCAGCGCCCGCGCCAGCGAAGACAAGCCCAATGCCCTGGCATCCTCCGGCTTCAAGGGCAGCTTCAAGGGCGTGGGGTTCACGGACAGTGTGCGCCCGCTGGTGCAAGGGCCCGCGGGCCTGAACGACGCCGCCAATTACAGCTTGGACAAGCTCAAGCTGCAAGACAGCACCGCCACCGACCGCACGCAGCACCTCAAGTTCGACCTGCAGCGCAGCCTGGCTCTGGCCGGTGTGGAGATGGACGTGAAAGGCGGCCTCAAGGTGTCACGCCGCAGCAAGGACAACGCGCTGGAAACCTGGGCCGTGGGCAGCAAGGCCCTGGGCAAGAGCCCCTACAGCCTGGGCAAGGCCCAGCTGGCGCTGGGGGCCTTTGCGTCGCCCGAAACCGTGTCGTACGCCTGGGGCAGCTTTGGCCCGGGCATTGACGAGGCCAAGCTGCGCGGCCTGATCGGCAGTGTGAAGCTGGCGGACTTTCGCGACGCGGTGGACTCGCAGGTGAACGACTTTGCGCTGCAAGAGGACGTGAGCGCGGGCTACTTGCAAGCGCAGATCGAGTCCGGCTCCACACAGTGGGTGCTGGGGGTGCGCAACGAGCGCCTGCGCTTCGAGGCCAACGGCTGGGCGTCGGACGATACCGGCGTGAAGGCGGTGGCGTTTGCCTCCAGCAGCGACCACTGGCTGCCTGCGGTGCTGTGGCGTCAGGAGCTGAGCGCGGCCACCCGCCTGCGCGCGGCGCTCACACACGCAGTGGTGCGCCCGAGTTTTGGGCAACTCACGCCGGGCGTGCTGGTGGATGGTGACACCGCCGAGCTGGGCAACCCCGACCTCAAGCCCCTGCGCGCGCAGAACCTGGACTTTGGCATCGAGCACGACTGGGGCCGTGACGGTGGCGTGTCGGCCTATGTGTTCCACAAGAACATCCACGACTTTGCCTTCCAGACCGACCTGGCCGGTACCGGCAAGTGGAAAGACTTCAGCTCGGTCAATACCTTTGCCAATGGCGACACGGCCACCGTGCAAGGCCTGGAGCTGGCCTACAACCAGGCCCTGCGCGGTCTGCCCGGCGTGCTGGGCGGGCTGATCCTGGGTGCCAACGCTACCTGGGTGCGCTCGGACGCCACTATCAGCGGCTTTGACGGCGGCGTGCGCAAATCGCGCCAGATTGCCCTGCCCAGCCAGTCCGACCGCAGCGTGAACCTGAGCGTGGGCTGGGAAGGCCGTGGCCTGAGCACGCGTCTGGCACTCAACCACAAGTCGCCCTACCTGCTGGAGGTGGGTAGCGTCTTCGATGCCCAGAAAGACCTGTACGTGGACACGCAAAACCAGGTGGACTTTTCCCTTCACTACCAAATCGACAAGCGCTGGCAGATCAGCTTTGAGGCGCTCAACCTGGGCAACGCCGCGTACTATGTCTACCAGGCCGACAAGGCGCGCAACGCCCAATACGAGCAATATGGCCGCAGTTACAAGATCGGCCTGAAAGTGGCGGTGTTCTGATGGTGGTGAAACCTTTCCTCACAAGCCTGTGCCTGGCCCTGGCGGCCTGGGCCGCAGCCCTCGCTGGCGCGGCGACGCTGGAGCTGGACAAGCACGGCCTGCGCCTGCTGGATGCCAACGCCCGCGTGCTCGACCGCATCGCCCTGCGCAGCAAGCGCTGGGACCAACGCACCCTGAACGATGGCAGCCAGCTGGCCCTGCTGCACGACGCCGACCGGGGCGATCTGGTGCTGGTGCACAGCCGGGGTGCGCGTCTGCAGACCCTGGCGCGCTGGGCCGGCCCCGCCTTCAATCTGGAGGCCCTGTGCCTGCACCGCGACGGCCAGCAGCTGGTCCACGCCTTCCTGCTGGCCGACGATGGCGTGAGCACGCAGTGGCTGCTGCCCGCCACCGACAGCACGGCCGCCCCGACCACCGCCGCCACGCAACCCCAGCCCCTGCGCAGCCTGGCCACGCCGCCCGGGGCCAAAAGCTGCCGCGTGCGCGACGCCGAAGGTCTGCTCTACGTGGCCGAACCCGGTGTGGGCATCTGGGCCTATGGCACCGACCCCGAACGCAGCCAGCGCACCCTGGTCCTAAGCGAGCCCCGCGTGGACGGCGCGCGCCTGGACACCTGGCTGGCGCAGCGCCCGCTGCAGGCCCGCGAAGCCCTGCCCACGGTGCTAGCGCGCGCGCAGACTGACACCGTCAAGGGCCAGGGCGACGCCGCCGACGACCCGGCCATCTGGGTACACCCGGGCAACAGCCGCCACAGCCGCATTCTGGCCACCGACAAGAAGCGCGGCCTGGCGGTGTACGACCTGCAGGGCCAGGAGCGCCAGTTCCTGCCGGTGGGGCGCATCAACAACGTGGACCTGCGCCAGGACCTGCGCTACGGCGCGCGCCGCTGGGACCTGGCCGCCGCCACCCAGCGCGACCAGAACGCCATCGTGCTGTTTGGCATCAGCCCAACCGGCTGGGTGCGTGAGCTGGCACGCCTGCCCACCGAGCTCAACGACATCTACGGCGTATGCACCGGGCGCAATGCCGACGGCCAGCTTGACGTGTTTGCCAACGACAAGGACGGCCGCCTGCTGCAGCTGCGCGTGCACCACGGCGACGGACCCGACGGCCCCTGGAGCGCCCAGGTGGTGCGCCGCCTGCGCCTGGACAGCCAACCCGAAGGCTGCGTGGTGGACGAAGTCACGCAGACCCTGTTTGTGGGCGAGGAAAAGCGCGGCATCTGGCGCGTGGCCCTGAACACCGAGAACGCGGAACCGGAGCTGGTGGTGCCCGTGGGCGGTGCGCTGCATGCGGATGTGGAAGGCCTGGCCATCTACCACGGCAAAGCGGGGGAGCATTACCTGGTGGTGTCCTCGCAAGGCAACGACAGCTACCTGGTGCTGGATGCCACCGCCCCCTACACGCTGCGCGCCGCGTTTCGGGTGGGCATCAATGCCCGTGCGGGCATCGACGCGACCTCGGAGACCGACGGCCTGGCCGTCACCGCCGCCAACCTGGGTGCCCCCTACGGCCAAGGGCTTTTGGTGGTGCAAGACGGCCACAAGCGCCTGCCCCAGGGCACCCAGAACTTCAAGCTGATTGCCTGGAGCGATGTGATGGCGTTGGTGGTGCGGCCTTGAGGGAGTTTTGGCACGCAACTGGAAGCCTGCATTAACTATCTTTTGATAGCTGCTTACGCTTATTTGACGGGGGCTAGAGGCCAAAATCGCTGCAAAAATGGGCCATAACCCCTCGCGATACCGACTAGGACCAGGGGTGGGCCAAGAACCAGCCCCATGGTTCAATTCATGTCCATCTTTGACATCTTCTGGTAGAGTGAAATCTTTCTTTGAAGAGGTTCCCATCATGGGCATGAACGTCAATCTGACCCCGCACCTCGACGCGCTCGTTCGCGCCAAGGTGAGTTCTGGCATGTACACCTCCGCCAGCGAAGTGGTGCGCGAGGCGCTTCGCCTCATGGACGAACAAGATCGTCTTCGCCAGGCGAAGCTCGATGAGCTTCGCGGCGAGGTTCGCATGGGCCAGGACAGTGGCCCAGCCGAACCGTGGGATGCCACAGCCGTAAAGGCCAAGGCACGCGCCCGCCGTGTCGCCCAGCCGACCGGTGCGTAAATGGTTCGCGTATTGCGCCGTCCCCAAGCGCAGACCGACATTCTTGAGATTTGGGACTACATCGCTGAAGACAGCATGGTTGAGGCTGATCGATGGGTGGACCGGCTCGATGAGCAGTTTGCACTCTGGGCGACGCAGTCGATGATGGGCCGCAACCGAGACGAGTTGGCACCCGGTGTACGCAGCCTTGCATTTGGCCGATACGTCGTCTTTTATGTGCCTTTGCCAGACGGCATCGACGTGGTCAGAGTTTTGCATGGCACTCGTGACATCGACGCAAACTTCGAAAGGTGACATTTGTGCAAAAAAGCGCCTGCCCCAGGGCACCCAGAACTTCAAGCTGATTGCCTGGAGCGACGTGATGGCGCTGGTGGTGCGGCCTTGAAGGAGTTCTGGCACGCAACTGGTAGCCTAAAAGTCACTATTTTTTTGATAGCTGCTTACGCATGTAATACGTGGCCTAGAGGCCTGTCCGCCTCGAAATTCGACCTCGCAAATTCAAGACACTGACCGCCCCATTGGGCGTGTCGCGCGCAGGCACCCAGCAGCCCAAGGCGCCTCCTTACTTCACCACAAAGCGCGCTGAAATCGACTTGCCGCCAATCACCACGCTGGCAGCCGCCTTGGTTCCCGCGGCAACCTTAAAGTTGCCACGGGCTTCCAGCTTGTCGTCCTTCGCCTTGAGTTCGACGTCCTGCTTGTCCGCACCCGACAGCAGCGTTATCTTGGCCGAGGCCTTCGTGGTGTCGACGGGTTTTCCGTGATCACGCACATAGAGCTGCAAGACATCAGGCTTGGCGACCAGCTCAAAGTCCATGTCTTTGACCTCGACCACCAAGCCGCCGTGCAGGGGCTTGTGTTCGTGCGCGTGACTATGGTTGCCTGCTGCATAAGCAGCTGCGGTAGCTGCTAGGCAGCAAACCGCAACAAAGTGACGTAGTTTCATGGGATCTCCTTTTGAAGGGTGGGTTGAAGAAACTGGTTATCCATCTGTCAGAAGGCCTCGGCATGGCGGTCGTCCAATAGACGTTCCGCATCCTTTTTCCCATACAGCCAAAACAGGACGGGGGTGAGAAAGGTGTCCAGCAGTGTGGAGCTAATCAGGCCAGAAAAGATCACCACGGCCACCGGGTGCAAGATCTCCGTGCCCGGACGCTCGGCCTCAAAGAGCAGCGGTGCCAGTGCGAACGCAGTCACCAACGCCGTCATCAGCACCGGACTCAGTCGCTCCAGGGAGCCGCGTAAGATCATCTTGTGGTCGAAGTCCTCGCCCTCAATGCGCATCAAGTTGATGTAATGGCTGACTTTCAGGATGCCGTTGCGCACCGAAATGCCGGCCAGGGTGATAAAGCCCACCAGCGCTGCCACCGACAGGGGCTGACCCGAAATCCACAAACCCAGCACCGCCCCCACCAGAGCCAGCGGGATGTTGGCCATGATCAACACCGACAAGGTCACGGACTGGTAGCGGCTGTACAGCACCACAAACATCAATCCCAGTGACACGATGGACAAGAGCCCCACCAGCTGGGACGCCGCCTCCTGTGCCTGGAACTGCCCGCCGAGCGTGATGAAATAGCCCTCGGGGAGCTTGGAGTCAGCCACCACCTTGCGGAGGTCCTCCACCACATCAGACAGGGCCCTGCCCTGTGCATTGGCCGACAGCACGATGCGGCGTTTGCCATCGTCGCGGCTGATCTGGTTGGGTCCATCACTGTCTTCAATCGTCGCCACCTTGGACAGTGGCACGGCCCCGTTGGGGGTTTGCAGCAAGATGGAACCCAGGCCGTGCACCGAGCGGGCCGATTCGGGCAGCCGCACCACCAGTGCGAAACGGCGCGATCCCTCTACGATCTGTGTCAGCTTTTCGCCTTCGACCAGGCTTTGCAAGGCGGCCAGGATTTGCGGCGTCGGAATGCCATAGTGCGCCGCCGCCGCGTAGTCCACCCGCACCTTGATCTGCGGTGCAAGCACCTGCTTTTCAATCTCCAGATCGACAATGCCGGACACTGCGGCCACGCGCGCCCGCAGCAAGTCGGCCTGCCCGCGCAGGGTATCGAGGTCGTCACCAAAAATCTTGATGGCGATCTGCGAGCGCACGCCCGACAGCATGTGGTCAATGCGATGAGAAATGGGCTGCCCAATGCCCACGGAAGCAGGCAGGTTGACCAGGCGGGCACGGATGTCCGCCGAGATGTCGGCCATCGACCGTGTCAACTCGGCGGTCGGTTTCAGGCCCACATCCAACTCGCTCACGTGCACGCCTTCGGCGTGTTCGTCCAGCTCGGCACGGCCACTGCGCCGCCCGACATGGGTTACCTCGGGTACTTGCTGCACCAGGCGCTCCGCCTGCTGCGCCAACGCCGACGATTCGGCCAGCGTGACGCCGGGGTTCAAGCGCAGGCCAATCAACAAGGTGCCCTCGTTAAACGGCGGCAGGAAGGTCTTGGCGAAAAACGGAACAGCCGCTACGGCCACCACGACGGCCAGGGCCGCAGCCACCAGTGCGGGCTTGGGGGCTTGCAGCACGTGTTGCAGGCTGCGCTGGTAGCCGCGTTTGAGCCAGGCCAGCAGTTGGGTGTCGCCATGCTCCAGCGAACGCATGCGCGGCAACAGGTAGTAGGCCAGCACGGGCGTGACCGTGACCGACACCACCAGCGAAGCCAATGTGGACACGATGAACGCGATGCCCAGCGGCACGAACAAGCGCCCTTCCATGCCCGGCAACGCAAACAGCGGCAGAAACACCAACACGATGATGACCGTGGCATACAGAATGGCCGAGCGCACCTCCATGGTGGCGCTGGCCACCAACTCGTGGGGATTCATGCGACGATCCGGGTGGCGTTCGCGGTCCACTTTCAGGCGGCGCATCACGTTTTCCACCCCCACCACCGCGTCGTCCACCAAGCCCCCAATCGCAATGGCCAAGCCCCCCAACGTCATGGTGTTGATGGACAGGCCGAAATACTGGAACACCAGTGCCGTCATGAAGATGGACACGGGAATGGCCGTCAACGCGATGAGGGTCGGCCGCAGCGTACCCAAAAAGAAAAACAGGATGAGCGCGACAAAAATCGATGCCCCTATGAGTTTGCCCTGCAGCGTGGTGATGGACGCTTCGATAAAGCTCGCCTGACGGAAGGTCACCTGGGGTTCCTCCATGCCTGCGGGCAAGGATCGCTTCAAACCGGCTAGCGCAGACTCAATGGCCCGGGTCAGTGCAATGGTGTCCGCCGTGGGTTGCTTCTGGATCCCCAGAATCACCGCCGGTTTGCCTTCAAATCCCGCGTCACCGCGCTTGATGGCCGGTGCGAAGGCCACTTCGGCAACCTGGCGCAGCAAGAGCGGCTGGCCATTCCTGGCGGTCAGGGCCAGGTTTTTCAAGTCGTCCAGGCGCGACGTGCGGCCCAGGTTGCGAATCAGGTATTCGCGTCCATTGAGCTCCAGAAAACCACCCGAGGTGTTGGACGAAAAACCCTTCAGTGCAGCCTCGAGCTGGTCATGGGTGATTCCCAGTTCAGCCATGCGGGCCGTGTTGGGCTGCACCTGGAATTGGCGCACCTCCCCCCCAATCGGAATCACCTGCGCCACGCCCGATACGGCCATCAGCCGGGGCCGCAAGACCCAATCGGCGTATTCGCGCACCTGCATGGGTGAAATCTTCCCTGTATCGATGGGGATCGCAATCTGCATGATCTCGCCCATGATGGAGCTGATGGGCCCCATACGTGGCACCACACCGGCGGGCAGGCCTTCTTCCATCGCGGAAAGACGTTCGGACACCATCTGGCGCGCCCTGAATATTTCCGTCGTCCAGTCAAAGGTGACATAAATGAAGGACAGGCCGGCGCTGGAGACCGAGCGCACACTTTCCACGCCCGGCAGGCCGTTCATGGTGGTTTCCAGCGGAAAGGTGAGCAGTTGCTCCACCTCTTCGGCGGCCATGCCACCGGCCTCGGTCATGATGGTGACCGTGGGCTTGTTGAGATCGGGGAACACATCCACCGGGGTGCGCGACAGCGTGAACGCGCCATAGGCCATCAACACCAGGCTGGCCATGATGACCAGCAGCCGGTTGGAGAGGCTGTTATCGAGAAGCCACTTAAACATGTCGGAGCCCCCCGGTTAGCGAATCTGGTTGATCAAGCTGGCCCCCTGCGTGGCGATGCGGTCCCCGGCGTTCAGTCCCGACGTCACCGCAACCGAGACACCGTCCAATGGCGCTACGGCCACCGTGCGCGGCTCGTACCGCTCGGGTGCGGTCTTGACCCACACCACGGTCTGGTTGGCCGGGTTCTTCATCAACGCCTGCGTGGGTACGCGCAGTCCTTTGACCCGGCTGGCCGACTGGACCACGACCGTGACCGGCTGGCCCACTGCCAGCTGGGCCAGGGCGGGCCCCTGGGCTTGGAACAGCAGCGGCAGTGCCTGCTCACGCACACTGCGAGCAACGCCAATCAAGCGCAGGGCGACGGCATCCGCCCCCACAGCCACCGTGGCGCCGGCCACGTCGCCCAATAGCGCGGCGTCGTAGGCCAGTGCCTCAATGCGCAGCCGGGTGGGGTCCACCACTTCAAACACCAGTTCGCGGGCCTCCACGACCTGGCCCGCCACTGCATGGCTGGAGGCAATGACCCCCGTCACTGGCGCAACCAGCGCGTCGCGGTTGTTCAATCCCGCGCTGACGGCGACCATGCGTTCGTGCAGGCTGCTGAGTTCGCTCTGCGCTGCTTCAATGTCCTTGCGGGGAACTGTGTCGGAAAGCTCCTGCAAACGGGCCAGGCGCTTCTCTGCCAACGTTTTGGTTGCGCGCAGCTCGGCCAAGGCGCTGGCCTGGTTGGAGCGTTCAATGGCGCTGCTGGACGGCACCACGTAGGCCAGCACTTCGCCCTTCTTCACCGTTTGCCCCAAACTGGGCAAGCCGCGCGCGCCGGCTTCCAAACGCCCGGCCACCAGGGCCTGCACCTTGCCCCCCGCGTTAGGGTCCATCACGACCTTGCCAGCCATCTCCAGCGAACGCGGTAGCTCTGCCTCAGTGAGCACCGTTGTGCGCACATTCATCTGGCGTTGGGCGGGTTTGGGTAGGAACACACTGCCGTCGGGCAGGCGTTGGGGGCCATCGCCCCGAACGGCAGGGGCTGCGTCCCCATGGTCATGGCCATCGCCCGCCCATGCGACGGGCACCAGCATCAACACCCCCGCACTCAGCAGTTGGGCCGCAGCGCGCATCAGCAAGCCGGGCTTCATGCTGCACCTCCCAGCCGTGCGGGGCGGTGTGCCATGCGGCTGCGCACGGCAAAGACCAGTAGCGCCAAGGCCAACAGACCGCCCAGCGACCACACGCCATAGGATTGCCACGCTGCGCTTTGCGTGGTGTGTGCGTGGGTGTCGGCATGGATGTCCAGCTCACCGGCCAGCAAGTCGGTGACTGTGCCAGCGACCACGGTTGCGGTCACGCTGACTTCGCCGGGGGGCAGTTCTCGCGCCAGCGTGGCCTCAAACTCGCCTTCGCCGTGCGGCTGGACCACTACGTTGGTGCCGCCCAGCTCGAGCTCCAGCTTGGCGTCTTTCACCGGTCGGTTGTCTGCAGCATGGTCCAGGTACAACACGATGCGTGTGCCATGCACCACCCCGACCAGCTCGAAGTCCTCCGAAGTGGCGGTAAAGCGGGGCTTGCTGGGGCTTGCCACGGTGGCCGGTGCTTCGCCATGGTCATGGCCGTCACCGGCACCACTGCTGAGGGATACGGCGGCCAAGAGCACCGCGAGAAAGAAAGGCTTGCGCTGTGTGAAAAGTTTCGTCATGTTCAGTTTCCTAAATGGGGAAAGGGGTGGCGCGGGTTATTCCGGCAGCAAGCCCAAGGATTGGCGCAGTGCGGACTGGGCCGCCGCCAGGTCAATGCCCGCGCGGGCGGCCTGGCGTTCGGCGTCCATGGCTTCGCGCTCGACGCGCAGGCGGGTTGGCAAATCGGCCTCGCCCAACGCAAAGGCCTTTTGAAAGAACGTACGCGACTCCCGGGCCAACTGCGCGCGCCGCAGCGACGCATCCAGCCGGATCTGGGCGGACTGCAGGACCGTGCGCGCCGCCGCCGTCGCACCCTGCAACCGATCCCGCTCGGCGCGCAGATGGGCCAGTGCTTCCGTGGCATCGGCCAGGGCGGTGGCGCGTTTGGCCTGGTTGCGGCTGTCCGATCCCAGGGGAATGCGAATGCCCAACGCGATGCTGTGTTGGTAGCCTTCGCCCAGTTGGCCACGCTCGCGGCTGGTGGTCAGCGTCAGCTCCGGGTTGGCACGGGTCTGCACCTGGGCCAGCTCGGCCGCACGCTGCGCTGCCTCGGCGCTATCGAGCAACTCCGCCAAGACCGGATGGCTGGTTTCCCATGCCGACGCGTCCGCCGGGATTGCCGCGACCGGCTCAATCCCCACGGCAGTGGGGGTGGTGCCAACGGTGGCGTAATGCGGCACGATTGCGGTCAATGCGCGCAGTTGCTGAACTGCCATTGCCAAGGTGCCGGCCGCTTCGGCCAGCGTCACCTCGGCAGAAGCCACCACCCCGTCCGCTTGGTGCTGATCGGCGCGCGCCAAGTCCCCGGCACGCACGCGTTTGTTCACGTCCAGCGCCAACAACTGCGCGTAGTGCAGTTGCTGGGCGGCAAGTCCGTGTTCTACATGGGTGCGCTGCCAGGCCCAATAGGCCTCGCGCACTTGCGCCGCCGTGCGCAACTGCGCCGCCTGCATCCGGCTAGTGGCGACCCGCGCCTGCGCTTGCGCCAGCGCACCGGTGCGATCGCGTTCACCCGGCAGCCAGAGTGCCACGCTAATGCCCAGTGCGGTCTCATCACGACCCAAGTTTTGGTTCAGGCGGTCGGTCGTGGTGGACCATTCCAGCGCCACGGGCTCTGCAGTCCAGCGCGTGGCAGCCTCCTGTTGCGCTGCGGCCGCGTCTGCACGGCTGTGCTGCGACAAGGCTTCGGGTTGGCGACGCCAGGCGGCATCAAATGCCTGCTTAAGGGTGAAGGCGGCTGGGGTGGCCGCAGCATCGCCTATTGCCAGTGCAAATGCTGCGCACGCCATCCAAGCGGCACGATGATTTCGGAACATCCGACTCTCCAAAAAGTAAAAAAGGGGGTGGAGAATCGACAAGGGGACGTCACGCAACCGCGACGCTGCTTCAAGCGTTGCAGGGCGCAACGGTCTGCAGCAGGAAAATTACCAAAGGTCCGCCTCGCCGATCAGGCGAAGTCGGTCCAGTTGGGGCGCTCAGGCAGTGCAATCGGGGGCGACGGCAAGGGCAAAGCAAGTGTGCTGTAGGTAAGGAATGCCGAGCCGTGCGCAAAAAGCGAAACGCCTTGCTGCAAAACACTGCAACAACCGGCGTGGCACACTGCGCAGTCCGCATCAATCACGCCAGATGGCTTGGTCGTGTCGTCGGTGGCGGAAGTGTTACTGGCCGCATGATCGTGCTCATGATGGCCAAGGTGCTGCGCCGTTACCCCACTTTCGTGTTGGCAATAACCCGCCGCTGCAGCCCAACTGAGCTGCACAGGCAAGAAAAAAACCAGAAAGATGAGAAACCAACGGCGCATGGCGCGGCGAGTGTAGCAGCCCATTTTCCTTGACCCCAACGCCATTGTGTGATTTCAACGAGCGTTGCGAATGCGCGCAACGTTGGCATTCATGGCCTGTCGCACGACATGTGCGAACAGCCAGCGCTTCAGTCCACGCAAGTTGACACCGTGTTCTGCATAAAAGGCATCTGGGGAGTCGAACAGACCGTAATCGTGGTTGATGCCATCTTTCTGAATGAACGTGTCCGATCCCCGCCACTGTACCGGCGGGTCTTGCAAGTTCTGCGTGGCCACGCCGTACCCGCAGAACGCGCCTTGGTGATCGGCAAAGCGCAACTGCAGCGCTTGCAGGTAGCGACGATCCAAGATGAACCCTTCCAAACGAATCCAACGCGTTTCAAACCACAGTTCGACCCAGCTGTGGATGATGTTGCGCGGTGCAACGTGGTAAGCCCACCCTGTGATCGCGCCCTTTTGCAGCGCTTTGTCAATCGTGAACCCATGGAAGCGACAGGCAAAGCCCACCGCGCGCAGCAATGCCATAAAGAGTGTGCTTTTGGTATTGCACTGGCCAATCCCATCCGCCAGCACTTGTGCGGCCGTCAAATCGTCTGAGACGTTGTAGCCGAAAGCGATTTCATCGCGAACAAACTGGTAGACCGCACCGACACGTTCGTACGCACCGAGGCCCAGCCAGCCGCGCTGGATGATCAGGTCCTGGATTGCGGGATCGGTGTAGTTGAGCAGGTCGGTCGCCTGGCACCACAGGGCAAGCTGGTTGGTGGACTGACGAATATCTTGGGTTGCGAGAGTATTTGGCATAGGGTTCTGGCGTAATTGCTCTCGCATTACAAAGCCTGAAGTCCCTACAGGGTCAAGTCGCTTTTTGGAGCTGCCCTGAGTTGGGCTTCACTGAATCCGCACCGCCCTCAGCGCCCCAGTTCCTTCAGGTAAGCCGCGCGGGCGGCGATGGCGGTGTCGGTTTGGTCGGAGAACACGCCATCAATGCCCAGCCGGTAGAACTGCAGGTATTCGTTCTTGGGATCGCCCTTGTAGTCAAACGCCAGTCGCTTGGCCTCGTTGCGGAAAGTCCAGGTGTGCACGCTCAATCCCGCCTTGTGGGCGTCGGCGACGAGGCTGGTGGCGGCCTGGGAGGTGGTGTCCATGTAGTTCACCGCGCCATCGCCATTGAGGTCTTGCATCTTGCCAGCCGCATCGAACGTGCCCTTGACCGGCACGATGTAGGGCTTCCAGGGGCCGACGCCGTCTGCGTACTTCTTGATTTCGGCCAGGCCCGCCGGGGTCAGCATGGAATCGAACAACGCGGTCTTGCCCGCCTTGGTCCAGTCGTAGGGACGGTCGTAGGGCGCGGCGAAGGTCACTTTGCCGGTCTTGAAGTCGTAGTCGTCGCCATCCACTAGCTGCACCAGGCGCACTTGGGTCTTGGGGCGCAGGTACTGCAGGTTGGAGACTTCAAACGACTGGATGATGACCGGCGAGTCCTTCTTGGTGTAGCCGTACTCAGACAAGATAGTCAGCAGCCGGTCTTCCAGCTTGAGGTTGGCATCGACGTGGTAGGTGGGGTGCTTGGTCTCGGGGTAGACACCAATCGTGCGCCCCACCTTGGCACCTTCGCTCTTGGCCAGGTTGAGCACCTCGCGCAGGGTGGGAATCGCATATTTGCCGTTGTGCGATTGGTCGCGGTCGCTCATGGGTTGCACGGCCCGCAGGGTCTTGATTTCGGCCAGCGTGAAGTCCGTGGCAAACCAGCCCGTCTCGGACACGCCATCGACCATGCGGGTGGTCTTGCGCGCCGCGAACTCGGGGTGGCTGGCCACGTCGGTGGTGCTGGTGATGTTGGGTTCGTGGCGGGCGATGAGTTCGCCGTCTTTGGTGGCTACCAGGTCGGGCTCGATGAAGTCCGCGCCGTTCTGGATGGCACGGGCATAGCCTTCCAGGGTGTGATCCGGCAGGACGCCGGGTGAGCCCCGGTGGCCAATCACCAGCGGCTGCGTGCCGTCCAGCGTCAGGAATGGCAAGGGGCCGCTGCTGCCACCGCAGGCGACCAGGGTGGCCACGCTCAAACAGGTCAGGGCCCAGGCGGCCGGGCGGATCAGGGAGATGGTTGTCATGGGATTGCTTCCGAAACTGAAAACAACCACTGTAGGTTTGGCGTGTGAAGGATTGGCGTCAACGGTGCGACGAAATCACGACAACCGTGCCCGGTCGGCACCCCCGCTTGACACCAAACCCACTATCTTTTTGATAGCTGCTTACGCTTATTTGACGGGGGCTAGAGGCCAAAATCGCTGCAAAAATGGGCCATAACCCCTCGGGGTGCCGACTAAGACGGGGGCACGCCGGGCTTGCCGTGGCGGGCCTTGGCGCCGCGCGACAGCAGGTAGGCCACGATGGCAGCGTGGCCCTGGCGGTAGGCGATTTCCAGCGGGGTGTCGTCCGTTTGGCCGGTGCGCGTCAGGTCGGCCCCGGCTTGCACCAGCAGCTGCACTTGCTCGGTTTGCCCAAAGTACACCGCCCAGTTCAGGGCGTGGTCGCCGTAGCGGTCGCCTTCGTTGACCTGCGCTCCGGCTTGCAACAGGCGGCGCAAGATGGCGGCGTCGCCATGGCGGGTGGCTTCCATCAGGGCCGTGGTCTGGTAGCAGGTGGCGGTGCGGGTGTTGACCCCGGCGCCGGCTTGGAGCAAGGCCTCCAGCACCGGCGCGCGCCGCCAGCGCGTGGCCAGTGCCAAGGCGGTGTAGCCCGTCGCAGCGCCCGCATCGGGCGACACCCCTTGCTGCAGCAGCACCTGCACGGCAGCCAGATTGCCGTCGTTGGCGGCCAGTCGCAGCAGGGCCGCATCCAGCGCGGGCGGGCGCGACGCCTCTTTCGGCACCTGCCCGGCCAGCACCTGCTGGGCGGCTTGGCGCAAGGCCGGTGTGGACTGGGCCTGCTCCAGCGTATGGCGCAGCAGGGTTTGTGCGCTGGCAAATTGGCCCCATTCAATGGCGTAGTCCAGGGCGTCGTAGCCTTGGGCATCGCGCAGCGCCGGGTCATGCCCGGCTTGCAGCAGGGCCTGCAAGCGCTCGACCTTGCCTTGCTGGGCGGCCTGGATGAGTTCGGGGTGTGGTAGCGGCGCGGCCTGACTGGGCCAAGCCGCCCACACGAACACGGTAAAGAAGACGGCCAGTGGCCAGGGAGTTTTCATGGAGGAGTCCTTACGGATATTGCCAACGATCGGTCGCATGATGCCAGTCGCCTTAGGGTCTATGCCGTTGGATGGCAGGCACACGCCTCGCCATGCGCGGCAGCCACCAGCTCGGCCAGGATGCCGCAGCCCGCGCCGGCCGGGGTGTCGGTGCACTGGCGGCGCAGCTGCAGCAGCTG
>JAYRUL010000023.1:0-28783 GCA_041919095.1 Rhodoferax sp.
TCGTTGATTTCGCCATCGGCGTTGCGGTCAAGCACCAGGAATCCGTCGCCAGGATCGAGCCATCCGGTAGTCACCGCATTTCCGTCTGCAAACAGATCAAAGCGAACCCCTTGCTGCACGCTCTGCGACAGCACGCCATCGCCATCGAGGTCCAGCACCAAGGGTGAGCCCAAATGCAGGGCCTGGAACTGGCCCACACTCATGGCGTTGATCTGGTTTGCGGTCAGTGCCTCCACTTGGAAGGGTGTGAGCGCAAAGACCTGATCGGTGGTCATGGCCACGATTTGATCGGTGGTAAACCCCGGGATCACGGTGGTTTGCAGTGCGGCAAGATCGTTGGTTTCCAGGGCCAACACCTGATCCGTAGTCATGGCACCCAGCTGCGCAGCGGACAGGGCCGTGGCCTGGCGGGTTGTCAAGGCGACGATATTGCCGGTAGCCAGGGCAGGCAAGGCCTGTGTGCTAAGCGCCTGAATCTGACGTGTTTGCAAGGCGGCCACCTGCGTACTGCTCAGGCTGGCGACCTGGTCGGTGGTCAAACTGGCAATACCAGCCGTGCTGAACGCGGCCACGGCGCCGGTACCTAAAGCGGCCAAGTCCGCGGTCTCGATCGCCCGGACCTGGGTGGTCGTCAGCGAAGCAATCTGGCTGGTTTTGAACGCGGAAACCTGCGTGGACGACAGAGCCGTGATCTGGTCGGTACGCAATGCGGACAGGGTGCTCGTCCCAATCGCAGCAATCGCAGCGGTACTCAAGGCACCCATATCACTGTTTTCGATGGCGCCGAGCTGGTCGGAGTTCAGCGCCGAAACCTGCGAAGAGTTAAGTGCAGCAACCTGGGTCCAGCTCAGTGCGGCGATTTGGTCGGTGCTGAGCGCCCCGATGATCGATGTGGGCAGCGTTGCAATGAGCGCGGGAGAGTAGCTGGTGACATTCAACGTCCCTGAGTCGACCAAGGTGGAGAGCTGCGCGACGCTCATGGCTGCCAGCTGACTGATCGAGAGGGCATTGACCTGGTCGCTATCCATCGCGGCAAGATCGCGGGTTTCCAAAGCGGGAACCTGCCGTGTGGTCAGCGCGGCCACCTGGGCCGTGCTGAGTGCGCCAATATCCTCGGTACCGAGCGCGGCGATGGCAGCGGTACTGATACCCCGAAGATCCTGCGTTTCCATGGCCGCAATTTGGTCCGAAGAAAACGCATCCACCTGGGCTGCCGTCAAAGCCGCTGCCTGGCCGGTGGTCAGTGCAACCACCTGATCCGTGCCGATGGCGGCCAAAACCGTGGGGGCTAGCGCGGCTAGGCCCGCCGGTGCCAGCGATGTCAGGGGCATGGAGCCCAGCGTGCCCAATACAGCCAACTGCGCCGTGGTCAAGCTGGCCGCCTGCGCAGTCGAGAAGACGGACACCTGGGCAGCATTCAAGGCTTGAACATCCCGCGTGGAAAGTGCGGCAACCTGGCGGGTGGTCAGTGCCCCGAAGTACTCCGCGCCCAGCGCCGCCACGGCGTCGGTATTGAGTGCCGCAATGGCCGCTGTGTTGAGGGCGGCCACCCCGGCAGTGCCCAGCGCCGCAATTTGCGCAGGTGTCATGGCGTCCACCTGCAGACTGGACAGGGCAGCCGCTTGCGCGGTTGTGAAAGCCCCCACCTGCGCAGTGCTCAAGGCGGTGATCGCCGCAGTGCTGAGCGAGGCAACAAAACTGCTGCCCAGGACGCCGATTCCCGCTGTAGTGAGCGCAGCAATGCCCGACGTACCCAGCGTTGCGACCTGGGCGGTCTTCAGGGCACCCAACTGCTCACTGGTCATGGCCGCGATCTGCACCGACGTCAGCACCGCCACATCGCGGGTCTCCATAGCGGCGATCTGGCGCGTGGTCAAGGCCCGCACCTGGTCGGTCGATAGGGTGACAACAGCGGCTGTACTCAGTGCTACGACAGCCCCGGTACTCAGTGCGGCCAAGTCGGACGTTTCTATGGCGGCGACCTGATTCGTGTCCAGTACAGCCACCTGTTGGGTCTTGAGCGCGGCAAACTGCTCGCTGGTCATGGCCGCGATTTGATCGGTGCGCAACGCCGCCACTTGGGCGGTGGACAACGTGGCCGTGGCGCGTGTGGACAAGGCAGCAATACCCGCAGTGCCCAGGGCCGCAAGATGGCTGCTGCTCAGCACCGCCACTTCAGCAGTGGTCAGTGCGCGCACCTGGGCCGTATCGAGCGCCGCGACCTGGTGGGTTCCCAATGCGGCAAACTGGGCGCTGGTGAGCGCGGCTACATCCACCGTTTGCAGCGCTGCGATCTGGTCGGTTGTGAGGGCGGCAATATCTTGGGTATCCAGCACGCGCAGTTGGGCGCTACCCAGGGCAACCACCTGGTCGGTGGTCAGTGCGGCAACCTGCTCAGGGCTCAAGGCTGCGATGGCCGAAGTCTTCAAGGCCGCAATGTCGGTCGTTTCCAGTGCCGCGATCTGCTCCAAGCTCAATACACCGATCTGCGCACTGCCGAAAGCGGCCACTTCGCTGGTGGAAAGCGCAGCGATTTGCTCTGGAGTCATCGCCGCCAACTGATCCGTGGTCAGGGCGGGCACGCTCTCGGTAGTGGGGGTGGTCGGTGAGGTGGTGGACGGTGTTGACGGCGTGCTGCCGGATGATCCGTCGATCTCGGGTTCGCGATCCCGCACCTCGACATAGATGCCGATGGCTGCGAGGACGAACAAGAATGCAAACACGTTGAGACTGCGGCGTGGGAAGAGATGCCGAAAATGCTACCGGCTTTCCTCTTTATCGTGCATCTATTTGCAGGTCTAAAGGTGCCGTTCTGAAAAATGGCCGAAATCACCGGCCAATTCAAGGGATTTCCGTCAAAAAATTTCACAAAGTGGCATTTGCGGGCGGGTTGTAGCCTGTTTTGCTCAAATCAGGCGTTCGTCTGCCGACTGGATTTTCTTGAGCACCTGGCTGCGCCCCGGCACACCGCACAACGGAACGGTGGTTGGGTTGCCGTCCCACACAGGATGTTCGATGCTGTCAAATACCTCGCGCAGCTTGTGGCCCCAGGTGTCGTGCAGCATGCGAAAGTAGGGGTTGTTCTCGTCGATGCAGACCACCTTGTCAGACTGGAACCGGTCCGCCTCGTAGACCACCATATCCAGCGGCAGCCCCACCGATAGGTTGGACTTCAGTGTGGAATCCATGGACACCAGGGCGCATTTGGCCGCTTCGTCCAGCGGCGTGTCGGGGGTGATCACGCGGTCGAGCACCGGTTTGCCGTATTTGGACTCACCAATCTGGAAGTACGGGGTTTCGGGTGTGGCCTCGATGAAGTTGCCGGGCGAATACACCTGGAACAGGCGCATGCCTTCGCCTTGAATCTGCCCGCCAAACACCAGCGATACATTGAAGTCCACCCCGGACAGCTTCAGCGCGGCGGCGTCACGCTCGTGCACCCTGCGGATGGCTGCACCCAGCACGCGCGTCGCATCGAACATGCTTTTGGCGTTCCAGATGGTGATGCCCTCGTCGTCCGGATGGTCCTTGAGTTTTTCCACCTGCAGGATCTCGCGCACCGATTGCGAAATGGACAGGTTGCCCGCTGACAGCAACACCATGAAGCGCTCGCCGGGCTTCTCGTACACGATCATCTTGCGAAACGTGCTGATCTGGTCCAGCCCGGCGTTGGTGCGGGAATCAGACAGGAAAACCAGTCCGGCCTTGAGTTTGATGGCAACGCAGTAGGTCATGGCAAGGGTGCGGGCAAAGGGGCAAGTTTAGGCCACGCGCGGTGCGCACCGGCGGCGTGCATCACGCCCCCATGTTGCGCAGCGCGGCCTCGACCGCAGCAGCGGTGGCCAGGGGCTTTTCCATGGGGAACAGATGGCCGCCGTCGAGCATCATGGTGCGGCCCTTGGTGATGCGCAGCACCATGTCCATGCCCACTTGGTGACGCTCCACCGAATCGCTGCCGCCAATGAAGGTGACCGGGCATTTGAGCGGGTGGCGGCGCAGGTACTGCGGCAGATGGTCGGGCACGGTGTTGTAGAAGCGGGTTTCGATGGCACGGTCAAAACTCAGCACGCGTTGGCCATCCTCATCGTGGGTGCCGTGCGCCACATAGTCACGCAACACCTGGGCATCCCATTTGGCAAAGGCGCGCTTGTGGCGGAAGTGTTCCAGCACGGCGTCCTGGTTGGGCCAGACGTTGCGCCGTTTGTGGCTGACCGCACCCGGCGAAAACCGACCCATCAGCGGCAGCGTCTTGGCCACCCCCAACGCGGTGGATTTCCAACCGCCCACGATGGGCGAATCCAGCAACACCACGGCGCGCACCCACGCCGGATGGCGCGCAGCCACCATGGTGCTGACCAGCCCACCCAGCGAATGCCCCACCAGCCACACCGGCTCACCCACGGCTTGGACCTGGGCCTGCACGAATTCGGCCAGCTCCTCTTCAATATGGGGCCAGTTGTCGGTAACCGGAAAGCGCGGGTTGTGCCCCAGCATGGGCAGAAAGCGCACATCAAAGCCCCGCGCCTGCAGGGAGTCCAGCACCACCTTGTAGGTCGGGGCGGGAAAGGAGTTGCCGTGGGAGAAGATGAGGGTGGGCATTTCTTGGGGCATAGGTGAGTTGCAAACAGTAGGGCCAGAGGCGATGCCGCTGATGACCGAAAGGTTCGGATGCTTCGGTGTTTCGCCCGTTCAGTACCCGCGCAGCAGCATATCCAGCGCGGTTTCAATTGCCAGGGTATCGGCTTTGGCGCTGCCGACGTGGTTGCGCAATTCGTTGGCCTGAAATACCGCAATGCCGAATGGATGCACGTGCACGGCTTGGCCGCGCACAAGAACTGGCGGATTCAGGCGCGCAGTCATGCCGGGGAAGGCATTGGGAAACGCCAGTGGTACGCATACGCGCTCAATGAAGCGGTAGAGCAGGTTGCTCTGTATTTCCATGACGAACGGAAACGCTGCGCGGTCTTCTTCAATGGGGTTGTCGTAAATGTCGAGGCGTGCCATGGCTCATTTTTGTTGTTCTGCACGCCAGCGACGCACGCGCTGTGCGTAGGGTTCGCGCTGTTCGGCCCAAGCGTTGTATTGGTCGATTTCGGTGGCGTTGTCCCGCGCCCACTGTTCGTGGTTTGCGCTGGCCGATGCGTAAGCTGACGCTTCCTCCTGCACCATCGGCACCACTTTCACCGGCTGCAGGGTGATGGTGCCGTCCGGCGCGGTTTGCACGTCAAACAACTGGCCGGCGTATTTCTTGCCCAGCGAGATTTGGCCGCTGGCGCCCACTTCCTTGAGCATGGTTGGGTTCCTATTGGGAGTTCATGCCATCATGCGGCATGAAAGCAGGGGCGTCAAGGCTGGCGCGCCAGTCCCTTGAGCCGGTACAGCGCCTCCAGCGCCTCGCGCGGGCTCAGGGCGTCGGGGTCGATGCCTGCCAACGCGGCATCGATGGGGCTGGGGCCGTTGCTTTCGGGCTCGGGGGCGGCAGCGAACAAATCCACCTGCTGCTGTGATTGTTCGGCTTGCGCTTCCAGCGCTTGCAGCACATGGCGGGCCTGGTGCACCACGGCGCTGGGCATGCCCGCCAGGCGGGCCACGTGCAGGCCATAGCTCTTGCTGGCCGGCCCGGCCTGAATCTCGTGCAGGAAGACGATGTCGCGCCCGCTCTCGGTTGCACTCACATGCACGTTTACGGCCTGGTGGTGCTGGGCCGGGAATTCGGTCAGCTCGAAGTAGTGGGTGGCAAACAGCGTGAAGGCCTGGGTCTTGTCGTGCAGCTGGGTGGCAATGGCGCTGGCCAGCGCCAGCCCGTCGAAGGTGCTGGTGCCGCGACCGATTTCATCCATGAGTACCAGGCTGTGGGGCGTGGCGCTGTGCAGGATTTGGGCGGCCTCGGTCATCTCCAGCATGAAGGTGGACTGGGCGTTGGCCAGGTCGTCGGCAGCACCGATGCGGGTGTGGATGGCGTCGATGGGCCCCAGGCGGCAGGCTGTGGCGGGCACGTAGCTGCCCATGCTGGCCAGCAGCACGATCAGCGCCACTTGGCGCATGTAGGTGCTTTTGCCGCCCATGTTGGGGCCGGTGATGACTTGCATCTTGTGCTTGGGGCCTAGTCGCGTGTCGTTGGCGATGAAGGCACCCGAACTCAGCTCGGCCAGGCGCGCCTGCACCACGGGATGGCGGCCCTGGGTGATGTCGATACAGGGTTCGGGCACAAACTGTGGGGCGCACCATTGCAGGGTGAGCGAGCGTTCGGCCAGGGCGCACAGGGCGTCCAGCGCCGCCAGCGCGATCGCCAGGCGGCCTAGCTGCGCGATGTGGGCCTGCAACTGGTCCAGAACCTGGTCGAACAGCCATTTCTCGCGCGCCAGCGAACGCTCCTGGGCGCTGAGGGCCTTGTCCTCGAAGGCCTTGAGTTCGGGGGTGATGAAGCGCTCGGCGTTCTTGAGGGTTTGGCGGCGGCGGTAGTCGTCGGGCACCTTGTCCAGTTGCCCCTGGGTGACTTCGATGTAGAAGCCGTGCACCTTGTTGTACTGCACGCGCAGGTTGGCAATGCCGCTGCGTGCGCGCTCGCGCGTTTCCAGGTCAAGCAGGAAGCCGTCGCAATTGGTCTGGATGGCGCGCAGTTCGTCCAGCTCGGCATCAAAGCCATCGGCAATCACGCCGCCGTCGCGCAGCAGGGCTGCGGGCTCGGGGGCGATGGCGCGCGCCAGCAAGGACACGGCTTCTACCGGGGGAGCCAGATCGCCGGAAATTTGGATCAAATAGCCATCTAGCCCTCGTAGATATTGCGTAAGCAGCTCTGTTTTTTGTAGCGTCTGGAACAAGCCCACCAGTTCGCGTGGACGGACCTGTCGCAGCGCGGTGCGGGCGGTGATGCGTTCCACGTCGGCGCTGCCCTTGAGTTGGGCGCGCAGCAGCTGCCACAGCGCCGTAGCGTCGGTGTCGCCGCGCAAGGTGGCAATGGCATCCAGACGCGCGCGTGCGCGGGTGCGGTCCCGTGCGGGTTCGAGCAGCCAGGTCTTGAGCAGGCGACTGCCCATGCCGGTCATGCAGGTGTCCAGCAGCGAGAACACGGTGGGGCTGTCTTCCCCGCGCAAGGTTTGCACCAGTTCCAGGTTGCGCCGTGTGGTGGCGGGCAGGTCGATGCGTTCACCGTCGCGCTGCACCTGCACGCGGCTGATGTGGGTCAGCGCACGGCCTTGGGTGTGCTCGGCATAGGCCAACAGGGCGGCGCTGGCAGCGTGCGCCAGGGGCAGATCCTGCGCGTTCCAGCCGGCCAGGCTGGTGGTTTGCAGGGCTTCTTGCAGCTTGCGCAGACCCAGGCTGCTGTCAAACTGCCATTCGGGCCGAGCCGTGGTGTACAGGGCGGTACCCGCACTGTGGCGCAGGCGCTTGAGGCGCTCTTCAAACGTCGGTGTCGCGTCGGCGCTGTAGGCCAGCTCGCTGGGGCCGACGCGCGTCACCCAGTCGGCCAGACCCTCTGTTGCACATTCGGCCAGGTGCACCACGCCTTGCGTCACACTCATCCAGGCCAGGCCGCAGTGGGCGCGCGGCCCCTGGTGCACGGCCATCAGGATGGATTCGCTCTTTTCCGCAAGCAGCTCGTTGTCAGTCAGTGTGCCGGGGGTGACCACGCGTACCACCTTGCGCTCCACCGGGCCCTTGCCCCCGACTTCGCCCACCTGTTCGCAAATGGCGACCGATTCCCCGTGCCGAATCAGTTTGGCCAGGTAGCCTTCCATCGCATGAAACGGTACGCCCGCCATGGTGACGGGCGCACCAGCCGATTGCCCGCGCTGAGTGAGGGTGATGTCCAGCAGCGCCGCCGCGCGCTCGGCATCGGCATAGAACATCTCGTAGAAGTCACCCATGCGGTAGAACAGCAGGGTGTCGGGGTACTGGGCTTTGAGGCCCAGGTACTGCTGCATCATGGGGGTGTGGGCTGCGTTTGTCATCGGCGCATCCACAGGTCCACACGCAACAAGGTCAAGACACCCATCACCGCGAACATCACTGCGGCGATGCGGTGTACCAGATGCATCGGAATCTTTTTGGCAAATCGATCACCGACAAAAACAGCCGGTACGTCCGCGATCAACATGCCCAGCGTGGTGCCCAGGACGACCAGCAGCGGGCTGGAAAAATTGGCGGCCATGGCCACCGTGGCAATTTGTGTCTTGTCACCCATCTCGGCCAGGAAGAACGTGACCACTGTGGCACCAAACACGCCCAGGCGCGCGGCAAACCGGGTTTCTTCCTGCTCGATCTGGTCGGGTACCAAGGTCCAGGCCGCCATGCCCAGAAACGAGACGCCGACCGCCCAGCGCAACACGTCGGGTGCCAGAAGAGTCGTGATCCAGGCTCCGAGCGCGCCGGCCAGGCCGTGGTTGACCAGCGTGGCCACCAAAATACCCAGGATGATGGGCAAGGGCTTCTTGAAGCGCGCCGCCAGGATAAAAGCCAGCAGCTGGGTCTTGTCACCCATTTCGGCGAGCGCTACCACCCCCGTGGACATGAGCAAGGCTTCCATCGTTCTGCGACCGAACGGGAAATCAAGCAGCGCTGGTGTCGTCGGCTTCGCCAGCCGTGGGAGTTTCAGGCCCTTGGCGCAGGGCGGCCTTTTCACCGGCGCTGGCGAACTTGCTGTATTTGCCGATCACGCTGACCAACTGGCCATAGATGCGCGGGTTGCCCGCCAGGCATTCCTGTTGTTCCAGGAAGTCGGCCTCGCCCGTGAAGTTGCCTACCAAGCCTCCGGCTTCGGTCACCAGCAGCGACCCTGCGGCGGCATCCCAGGGCTGCAAGCCTTTCTCAAAGAAACCATCGGTATAGCCGGCAGCCACGTAGGCCAGGTCCAGGGCGGCGGCCCCGGGGCGGCGCAAACCGGCGGTGCGCTGCATGACCTCGCCCATCATGCGCAGGTATTGGTTGAAGTTGTCGCCCGGACGGAACGGAAAACCGGTGGAAATCAGCGCCTGGCGCAGGTCGGTGCGCTTGGAGACGCGGATGCGCCGGTCGTTCAGGAACGCGCCGCGCCCTTTGGTGGCGGTGAAGAGGTCGTTGCGGGTGGGGTCGTACACCACGGCTTGCTCCACCTTGCCTTTGACGGCCAGGGCGATGCTCACGCAGTACACCGGCAGGCCGTGGATGAAGTTGGTGGTGCCGTCCAGGGGGTCGATGATCCAGACAAAGTCAGACCGGGCGTTGCCATGGGTATTGCCCGATTCTTCAGCCCAGATGCCGTGATCGGGATAGGCGGTCAGCAGTATCTCGATGATCGCTTGCTCGGCGGCGTGGTCGACTTCGGTGACGAAGTCGTTGGCCTTCTTTTGCGAGATGCGGACCGATTCGATGTCGAGCGCGGCGCGGTTGATGAGGGAGCCTGCGGCACGGGCGGCCTTCACGGCCACATTGAGCATGGGGTGCTGGTTGTTCGACATGGAATTTTTTGGAAAGAGCAAGGTGATTGCGGGACAGCGCTGGCGCTTGGTCCCCAACGGAAGGGATGGCCGCACGGCGATGCGGGCGGCGACAATGGCGGCAATTTTACGCCTTTATGCCATGTTGACCCGCTTCATCCTGATCCAGACCAGTCACGCCGGTAACGTGGGCGCCTGCGCCCGCGCCATGAAGACCATGGGCTTTGACGACTTGGTCCTGGTGGCACCGCGCTGGGCCAACGTGCTGCGCCGCGAAGAAACCATCCAGCGCGCCAGTGGTGCGCTGGACGTGCTGGAGAAATGCCGCATCGTCGACACCCTGGACGAGGCGCTGGACGGCCTGACCCACCTGTGTGCCACCGCCATGACGCCGCGCGACTTCGGTCCCCCCACCCTGACGCCCCGGGCCTACTTCGAGTCGCTATTAAAACAGGAGCTGCTTACGCTTGCTCCACAAGGGTTACAGGCTGATTTGGCGTCAAATTTGAGCCCAAGCCCACAGCCCGGCGGCATCGGATTCCTGTTTGGCTCCGAGCGCTTTGGCATGCGCAACGAAGACGTCTACCGCTGCCACGTGTGCCTGAGCATCCCCAGCAACCCCCAGTTTGGCTCGCTCAATATCGGCGCGGCCCTGCAAGTCATTGCCTACGAATGGCGCCTGGCGCTGGGTGGCTACGAGGTGACCGGTGCGACACCGGCGCCCGTGGCGGCCGATGCGGCCCAGGTGGCGGGCATGCTGGCCCACTTGGAGCAAGCCCTGGTGGCGCTGGAGTTTCTGGACCCCGCCGCACCCAAGAAACTCATGCCCCGGCTCAACGCAATGTTCAACCGCGCCCACGTGACGCAAGAGGAAATCCATATCCTGCGCGGCATCGCCAAAGCCATACTGCTGAGGTCCCTACCTTCGAAGGGATAGACTTCAACCCATGTTCTCCCGACTCCGCTCCGACATTCAATGCATCCTGGACCGTGACCCCGCTGCACGCAGCACCTGGGAGGTGCTGACCTGTTATCCGGGTCTGCACGCGGTCATCCTGCACCGCCCCGCGCACTGGTGCTGGACCCATGGATTCAAGTGGATGGGGCGCTTCATCTCGCACCTGGCGCGCTGGGCTACGGGCATCGAAATTCACCCCGGTGCAGTGGTGGGGGCGCGGGTGTTCTTTGACCATGCCATGGGCGTGGTGGTGGGGGAAACTGCCGTCATTGGCGACGGCTGCACCATCTACCAGGGCGTGACGCTGGGCGGTACCTCGCTCTACAAGGGCGCCAAACGCCACCCCACGCTGGGCAAGGACGTGGTGGTGAGTGCCGGGGCCAAGGTGTTGGGCGGCTTCGAGGTGGGCGACGGGGCCAAGATCGGCTCGAACGCCGTGGTCATCAAGCCGGTGCCTGCGGGCGCAACCGCCGTCGGTATCCCCGCACGCATCATTCCCAGCAAGAAGGGCGAGAGTGCCGATGTGACCGAAGCGGCACCCAAGTTCACCGCCTATGGCATCACGCAAGAGGACGATCCAGTGAGCCAGGCTCTGCGCGGCCTGATTGAATCAGCCAGCGGCCAGGAACACCAGATTGCCTTGCTGTGGAAGGCGATCGAGACCCTGTCAGCGCAGCAGCACGCCCCCGACTGCGTGCCCTGCGATGCCGCGCGCCAAGAGCATTTCGAGGCCGCCAAACTCAACGAACTGGTCGGCAAGTAGGCGCTCAGCGCGCCGCGCGGATGGCGTTCTTGGGGCGAAATGCCTTGCAAACGGTATCCACCGTTTCAAGGTAAGGGCCACCGATCAGATCGATGCAATACGGCACGGCAGCAAAGATGCCGTTCACCACTTGCGTTCCGTCCTTGTCCTTCAAGCCTTCCAGCGTTTCCGCGATGGACTTGGGTTGGCCGGGCAGGTTGATGATGAGGCAGTTCCCCCGGATCACCGCCACCTGGCGCGAGAGGATGGCCGTGGGCACAAAGCGCAGGCTGATCTGGCGCATCTGCTCCCCAAAGCCCGGCATGTCCTTGTGGGCCACGGCCAGGGTGGCCTCCGGCGTCACGTCGCGCAGCGCTGGGCCGGTGCCGCCGGTGGTCAGCACCAGGTGGCAGCCGACCTGGTCTACCAGTTCGATCAGCGTGGCGCTGATGGTGGCCTGCTCGTCCGGGATGAGCCGGGGCTCGAAGGTGATGGGGTTGTGCAGCGCGCGGCCCAGCCAGTCTTGCAGTGCGGGCAGGCCCTTGTCTTCGTACACGCCGGTGCTGGCGCGGTCGCTGATGGAAACAATGCCGATGCGAACCGGATCGATGGCGGTGGTGGGTGTGGTCATGCGGTGTTGTCCTCGTCGTCCGTATGGACGGCGCTGGCGTGGGCGCTTTCTTGGTGGACCACGAGCGCGTCCCGCACGATCTGGAATATGTCCCGGAAGGCGCGGCCATGGCGCTGGGCCTCGCCCGGTTTTTCGGGCTTGGCGTCCTTGCGGGCCTGGCGTACCAGGGCGCGCAACTGCTGGCTGTCGGTCTCGGGGCTGAGGTTCATCCACTGGCCGACGGCGTCGTCACTGGCCAACAACCGATCACGCCAGGCTTCGGCCTGGTGCAGCAAGACCGTTTCCTGCACCGACGGCGTGTGCTGTTCGACCAGGGCGGCGCGGATGGCGTCGATGGCGTCGGCATCGAGCTGGCGCATGAGCTTGCCAATGAACTGCAGATGACGCCTGCGGCCTTCGAAATTGGTGATGCGGTGGGCTTCGGTGATGGCGTCGCGCAGCTTGTCGGGCAGGTCCAGACGCTCCAGGTAATCGGCGCGCAATTCCAGCATGTCCACGCCCAGCTTCTGCAGTTCGGCGCTTTCACGTTTGAGGTCGGTACGGCTGGCGTCGAGCGTCCCCTTGAGTTCCTGCTTGAGTTCCAGGTCCTCGGCACTGCCTTCTGCAATGAATCGGCCCCGTACGAAATAGCCTTTTTTTAGTTTGCTCATAAGCCCCAGTATCATAGCGGCCGCTATGACCCAACCCCACGCAACCGACTCTATCGCCCTTGAACAAGATCCGGCCCAAGGCTTTGCCTACAGCCAAGCGTATTTCGCGTCGCTGGTCGATGCGGCCTTGCGCCATGCCAAGAAGCTGGGAGCCAGCGATGCCGGTGCCGAAGTTTCGGAAGGGTGTGGGCTGAGCGTGTCGGTACGCAACGGCGAGCTGGAAAACGTGGAACGCAACCGGGACAAGTCCTTGGGCGTTACGGTGTACTTGGGGCAACGGCGGGGCAACGCCAGTACGTCCGACTTTTCCAAGGTGGCCATTGCCCAAACGGTGCAAGCGGCGTACGACATTGCCCGATTCACGGCCGAGGATCCATTTGCCCGCTTGCCCGATGCGCAGGATATTGCCAGCGAGGCTGAGCGCCTGCGCGATCTGGACCTGTTCCATCCCTGGTCGGTGACCAGCGAGCAAGCAGCGCAGCTGGCTTTGGAGTGTGAGGCTGCCGCGCTCGGGCTGGACAAGCGCATCACCAACAGTGACGGCACGGGAGTCTCGGCCCAGCAATCGCATTTTTATACCGCGCATACCAGCGGTTTTCGCGGGGGGTATGCCACATCGCGCCATTCCCTCTCGGTGGCACCCATTGCCGGCAAGGGCGATGCCATGCAGCGCGACTATTGGTATACCTCCATGCGCCATGCGGGCGAGATGGCATCGGCTCAAGCGGTGGGGCGCTATGCCGCAGAGCGGTCACTTAGTCGGCTGGGCGCTCGCAAGATCGCCACGGTGCAATGTCCGGTGCTTTTTGAGTCCCCCCTGGCGGCAGGGTTGCTGGGGTCGTTTGTCCAGGCCGTCAGTGGCGGCGCGCTGTACCGCAAGAGCACGTTCTTACTCGACAGCCTGAACCAGACCGTGTTCCCCTACCACGTGGACATTGCAGAAGACCCGTTTGTGCTGCGCGGCAAGGGCAGTTCGCCCTTTGATGACGAAGGTGTGCGCGTGCAACCGCGCCAGGTGGTTGAAGCCGGGCGCGTGCAGGGCTATTTTCTCAGCAGCTACTCGGCCCGCAAACTGGGCATGCGCACCACGGGCAATGCCGGGGGCTCGCACAACCTCACCTTCACTTCCCGCCTGACCCAGCCCGGCGACGACCTCGATGCCATGCTGGCCAAGCTGGGAAGGGGCTTGTTTGTAACGGAATTGATGGGGCAGGGTGTGAACTACGTCACGGGCGACTACTCGCGCGGCGCCAGCGGCTTCTGGGTCGAGAAGGGCCGCATCGCCTATCCGGTGCACGAGATCACCATTGCCGGCAACCTCAAGGACATGTTCCTGGGCATCGAGGCCATTGGGGCTGACACCTACAACTACGGTGCCAAGACGGTGGGCTCCATCCTGATCAACCGCATGCAGGTGGCGGGGAGCTGATCTATACTGGTTGCATCGCAAATGCAACGCAAGTAAAACCCCATGAAGACCGCCACGCTTCCCTCGCTTCGTGTGGAGCCCCAGCTGCGTGAAGCTGCGGAGAGTGTCTTGCGCGAAGGCGAAACGCTGACAGGGTTGATCGAAACCGCAGTCCGTGAAGTGATTCAACGGCGGCGCACACAAGAAGAGTTTGTGGCGCGTGGTCTGCGATCGCGCGACGAGGCGCGGACCACTGGGCGTTTTCACGCAGCACACGACGTGCATGCCGAACTGCAGCGCAAACTGGAAGTTCGACGCAAGAAAGTGTTGGGGTAATGGCGGGTTTTGACGAACCCTATGCCGTCCGTTATACCGATGCTGCGCGCGAAGACCTGGTTCGGCTTTTCGATTTCCTGCTGGAGCGTGCCAACACGGCTGAAGACCTGGACCAGGCCCAGCGCGCCATCGACGCAATGGTGCAAACCATTGAAGGCCAGCTCAGTCGCATGCCGTTTGCGTACCGCAAGGCGGGCGAGAGTTCATTCCTGCGTGAACTCATCATTACTTTTGGCCACGCTGGTTACGTGGCACTGTATGAGATCGAAGCTGCAAACGTGGTTACCGTCCTCGCGGTCCGCCACCAACTCGAGGACGATTACCACTAACGAAGTCAGCCAGCCAGCGCGGCCTTGACTGCAGCCGACACGGCTGCCATTTCGGCCTTGCCCGCCAGACGGGTCTTGACCACACCCATCACCTTGCCCATGTCACCGGGCCCCATCGTTTTTCCAGCTTCTGCACCTAGTTCGGCTACGATGGCTTTCACTTCCATCAGCACCTCGTCAGCCGACATGCGCTGGGGCAGGTAAGCCTGCAACACCTTCATTTCGGCCTCTTCCTTGTCAGCCAGGTCGGTGCGCTCGGCTTTGCGGAAAGCCTCGATGCTGTCCTTGCGCTGCTTGATGAGCTTGTCGACGATGGCCACCACGGCGGCGTTGTCCAGCACCACGCGCTCGTCCACTTCCTTTTGTTTCATGGCGGCCAGCAGCAGGCGGATGGTGCCCAGGCGGTCGGTTTCCTTGGCGCGCATGGCGGCCTTCATGTCTTCGGTGATTTGGTCTTTGAGAGCCATGTGGATGCTCCTTTGGATGGGTAGTGAGAGGGAGGCATAAGCAAAAAAAGCCCGCCGGAGCGTCCCCTGGCGAGCTTTTGTGGCCGTGAAGGCTCTAATCGGTTGGGGGCAGAGCTAAAGAACTGTCCCGCAAAAAATCAGTAAAGCTTCTTTGGCAGTTGCATGCTGCGGATGCGCTTGTAGTTGCGCTTCACGGCAGCGGCCTTCTTGCGCTTGCGCTCGGCGGTGGGCTTCTCGTAGAACTCGCGAGCACGCAGGTCGGTCAGCAGACCCAGCTTCTCGATCGTGCGCTTGAAGCGGCGCAGGGCAACGTCAAAAGGTTCGTTTTCTTTTACACGGATGGTTGTCATTACGTAATGTTGTCCAAATTGTGCTGCCGCCAGTCAGGTGGGGAAGATCGGGCCCCACACGCCACGTTCAGCGAAGTTCCCCATCCCTAACTAGTATTGGCCGGACCGGGGTTTCTGCCAGAAAAGCCCAGGATTATAGCTTTTTTTGTTTTTGGTTTGTGTAGTGATTTTGGTCTGCTACATTGCCCCTCCATGAACGACCTCGCTGGAAAACATATTGTCCTGGGCTTGACCGGTGGCATTGCGTGCTACAAGGCTGCGGAGCTGTGCCGGGCCCTGATCAAGGAGGGGGCCACGGTCCAGGTAGTCATGACAGAAGGTGCCGAACATTTCATTACGGCGGTGACTATGCAGGCCCTCAGCAACCGCCCGGTTTTTGGATCGCAGTGGGACGCGCGCCCGGACAACAACATGGCGCACATCAACCTGAGCCGGGAGGCCGACGCCATCCTGATCGCGCCGTGCAGTGCCGATTTCATGGCCAAACTCCTGCACGGTGGCGCAGACGAGTTGCTCAGCCTGATGTGCCTGGCGCGACCCCTAGACAAGGTACCGCTCTTGATCGCCCCTGCCATGAACCGGGAAATGTGGGCACACCCGGCTACCCAGCGTAATCTGGCGCAGCTGGCCGAGGATGGTGCTACCGTCCTGGGCGTTGGCAGTGGTTACCAGGCCTGTGGCGAAACGGGAGACGGTCGCATGCTGGAACCCGATGAGTTACTGGCCGATGTGATCGCGTTCTTTCAGACCAAGGTGTTGGCGGGGCAGCATGTGCTGGTTACGGCTGGACCTACGTTTGAGGCTATCGACCCGGTGCGCGGCATCACCAACCGCTCCAGTGGCAAGATGGGTTTTGCCATCGCCCGCGCCGCCCGCGAGGCCGGTGCCGCGGTGACCTTGGTGGCTGGGCCCGTGGGGTTGTCTACCCCCCGTGGCGTGCGTCGCATAGATGTGCAGTCTGCACAGGAAATGCTTCAAGCCTGCACCATAGCGGCGCAGGAAGCTGCAGTTTTTGTAGCTACTGCGGCGGTGGCAGACTGGCGTCCGGCGCAGGCTGAGGGCCAGAAGATCAAGAAGGACGGCTCTGGACAGCCACCCGCGCTCACGTTTGTGGAGAACCCCGACATCTTGGCCACCGTGGCGCAGTCGGCACGCGCCCAAGCCGGGGAGTTGTTTTGCGTGGGCTTTGCGGCCGAGAGCCATGATCTGGTAGCGCATGCCACCGCCAAACGTGCGCGCAAAGGCGTGCCGCTGCTAGTGGGCAACATCGGCCCAGCTACCTTTGGCAGGGACGACAATGCGCTGCTCTTGGTGGATGCCAACGGCACGCAGGAGCTGCCCCACGCCAACAAACTCACCCTGGCACGCCAACTGGTTGCCGAAATCGCTCGACGCCTGCCCCAAGTACAGCCTGCAAAAGCATGAAACTCGACGTCAAGATTCTCGATTCCCGCCTGCAAGCGCAGATGCCCGCCTATGCCACGTCCGGCAGTGCTGGGCTGGACCTGCGCGCCTGCCTGGATGCACCCCTCACACTCGAACCCAACGCTTGGCAGTTGGTGCCCACCGGCATGGCCATTCACCTGGCCGATGCGGGCTATGCCGCGCTCATCCTGCCGCGCTCGGGTCTCGGGCACAAGCATGGCATCGTACTGGGCAATCTGGTGGGGCTCATTGACAGCGACTACCAGGGCCAGCTCATGGTCAGTGCCTGGAACCGCAGTGACGTGGCATTCACGATAGCGCCGATGGAGCGTATTGCACAACTGGTCATCGTGCCGGTGGTGCAGGCCCAATTCAACATCGTGTCCGACTTTGAAGCCGCGAGCGCGCGCGGTGAAGGTGGTTACGGATCCACCGGCAAGCATTGACCGCTACGGGGTATCGCGGTTAGTGCAAGTGGCGGTCCAGCGGGGGTGGCAAGTTTGCGTCCACCTGCAGTTTGAAAAAACCGGTGCCACAGCTACCCCGTTCCACCTCTTCCTCGGTCGCCTCGCGAACCGATTCCACTTTCATGGTCAGGCGAATCGCGATGCCCGCCAATGGGTGGTTGCCATCCAACACCACATGGTCGGGATAGATGTCGGTTACGGTGTAGAGCATGTCCCGAGGTGCATTGGCGTTGCATCCTGCGGGCAAGGCGCTGCCTTCCAGGGTAAGGCCTTCTTCCAACTCGGCGGGAAACAGGTTGCGGGGCTCCAAGAACAGAAGTTGATCGTTGAAGTCGCCAAAGGCCTGCTCCGGTTCAATTTGCACCTGCACGGTCGCTCCCGGTGCATGCCCTTGCAGGGACGCTTCGATGACTGGGAGCAAGTCTTTGCCGCCCAAGAGGAACTCCACCGGTTCATCCAAGAGGTCCAGAACCTCGCCCAACGTGTCTTTTAGCGTCCAAGTAAGGGCAACGACGCATTTTTCAGTGATTTCCATGTCTAATTGTCCCATGAACACCCCCACTATCCTGGATGGAAACGCCGGCCCGCCCCGCGGGGCTTTCTCCGGTCCGTCGGAGTTTGCCGATCACATTCGCCTTGCCCTGGATTGCGCCGGCCGGTTGGACTGGCGCAGCATGATCTGGTGCGACAGCGACTTTATGGATTGGCCGCTAGGGGAGCGCGCCGTGATTGAATCGCTGGATGCCTGGGCTGCAAGCGGTCGACATCTGGTCTTGATCGCCCATGACTTCGATGCCTTTATTCGCCACAAGCCGCGTTTTGTGACCTGGCGCAAAACCTGGGACCACATCATCGAATGTCGCCAGTGCCGCCATCGTGATGCGGGTGACTTGCCCAGCGCCGTTTGGAGCCCCCATTGGGCGCTGCGGCGCATTGAAGTCACGCGCAGCGTTGGTACAGCCGACCTGGAGCCTCGGTTGCGCGTGTTGCTCAAAGAAGAGCTTGACGAGTGCTACCGCCAGGGCTCGCCCGCCTTTCCTGCCACAACCTTGGGGCTTTAGAGCAACGCATCGGGGTAAATACTAGGTAAACCTGTGTACTGCTGTATACTCTCTGGTTGGGCAAAAGAGAGGAATCAAATTTGCCTGAGTCTGGGCGGCTTGCTGCTTGGACGCTTCCCATTTCGTTAACTCACTCTAGTTTCTAAAAATGAACAAGTCTCTCGTTTTGGCAGCCGTGATCGCTGCTGCTGCTTTGGCTGCTTGCGGTAAGAAAGAAGAAGCTCCTGCTCCCGCACCAGCTCCCGCCCCTGCTGCTGCTCCGGCACCCGCCGCTGCTCCCGCTTCGGACGCTTCGGCACCCGCCGCTGCTGCTTCGGCTCCCGCTGCAGAAGCTTCGGCACCTGCCGCTGCTGCTTCCAAGTAAGCTGCAGTTCAGCACCAACAAAAAACCGCCCTCGGGCGGTTTTTTGTTGGGCGTGCGGGATGGGTGTGGCACCTCCCGCCGTCTGCCAGTAGCTACCGGATGTCTTCCGCAATCACTTTCAGGATGCGTTGGGCATTCTCGGCAGAGACAGGGCCGCCGTTGGCGTCGCTAACGGTCACCGACGACAGCCGGTCCTGGGCACGCACAGCAATGCGGTATTTGGCCGCGTCAGTGTTCTTGTCGGAGCTGCTGAACAGGCGACTGAAGAAGCCCGGGCCACCGCCTTCCGGGGTCAAAGGAACGTAGCGTACAAAATAAACGCCTTGCTTGCGGTCGCGGTCTTCCACTGTAAAGCCGGTGCGGTCCAAGGCCAGACCCACACGACGCCAGGCGTTGTCGAATCCGTCTTCAATGCGCAGTACCACGGCTCCGCTTTCCGTGATCACGCTGGCACTGGGCTTGGTGGGCGCGGCCCCAGCCACGGCAGCTTTGGCCTGGGACTCCTGAACCCCCAGCTTGACCATCAACCGGCGCAGGAACTCGGCCTCCAGCTCGGGGTCGACCGGGCGGGGCTGCCACATGGTGGTGTCCTTGCGATCCGAGGTGAACTGCTCCATCATGCCCCGGTGGCTGATATAGATCTCAGTGCCGCCTTCGGCATTGCGCTCCAGGCGTGTACGGAACTTGTCTCGCTCGGAGGTGGAATACAACGAATCCAGTAGCTTGCCCAGCGCAGAGCGAATGGGATCCATCGGAATCTTGGCACGGTTCTCGGCCCATTCGGTTTCCATGATGCCCAGGTCACTTTGATCGATCTTGAGCGTAAATCCGTTCTGCTGCCAAAACTCGCGGATGGGCCCCCACAACTTGTCAGCTGGGCGGTTCACCACCAGCCAGCGCTGTGCGCCCGATCGCTCAATGCGTACGTCACCCAGGGTTGCCAGCGCAACGCTGGGTGCAGCTGGTTGCACTGATTGGGCGGAGCCCATCGAGGAGGCCGACACCGCGCCACCCACGACCTGGTAGTGCGTATCCTTGGTTAACTGGGTCAGATCAGGGGGAACATCCAGTGTGGGCGCCTTCACTGAACTGGCGCTACGGTAGTCCACTTTGTCGGTTTCCACTGTTGCGCATGCCGCCAGGGACACCGCCAAGCCAATAGTGGTCAGTTTGAATACGGAATTCACAGAAATCCTTTGCAACAGTTTGGTGCTTACAGCAGGCCTGAAGTATGCATGACCTGCTCCAGAGCGCCGTGGTGCATGGCGCTCAGCGCAGTCAACGGCAGGCGCAAGGCATGACCACACAGGCCCATGCGCGCAACGGCCCATTTCACCGGGATGGGGTTGGACTCGACAAACAGCGCACGGTGCAAGGGCAGCAAGCTTAGCTGGATGTCCATGGCGCGCTTGACATCGCCGGCCAGCGCAGCCATGCACAGCTCGTGCATGCGCTTGGGGGCTACGTTGGCCGTAACGCTGACATTGCCGTGACCGCCACACAGCATGAGGGCCACGGCGGTCAGGTCGTCACCGCTGTAGATCGAGAAGCCCTTGGGTGCTTCCTTGATAAGCCACTGGGCGCGCTCAATATTGCCCGTGGCTTCCTTGATGCCCACGATGCCGGGCACCTGCGCCAGCCGCAGCACGGTGTCGTGCTGCAGATCGGCCACAGTGCGGCCGGGCACGTTGTACAGGATGACGGGGAGGTCCACTGCTTCGGCAATGGCCTTGAAATGCTGGAACTGGCCTTCTTGCGTCGGCTTGTTGTAGTAGGGCACCACCTGCAGTTGGCAGTCGGCACCGACCTTCTTGGCGAATTTGGCCAAGGCAATGGCTTCGCGCGTGGAATTGGCACCGCAGCCCGCCATGATGGGAACCCGGCCCTGGGCTTGTTCCACGGCCACGCGGATGATTTCGCAATGCTCGTCCACACTCACCGTGGGTGATTCACCGGTGGTACCCACCACGCCGATGCAGTCCGTGCCCTCGGCAATGTGCCAGTCGATCAGTTTTCGCAGGGCTGCGTAATCCACGGAACCGTCGTCGTGCATGGGGGTGACCAGGGCGACAATGCTGCCCCGAATCGGACCGGTTGTTGCGTTCATGTGTGCGCTGCGCGTTCGTTCAAAAGAGGGCCATTCTAACTAGAGTGGATAGCGCGCCGGCACGGCGAATGGTGCACCTGCGGTAAAGACCGGCGGGGTCGGCGCAACCGCCGCGATGCGCTGCACAAACCGCGCGGGATGGTCCAGAAACCCGCACTCATACGCCACCACGTCCAGTCCCTGGCAGCGGCTGAGCAATTCGCCGGGTTCCAGCAGAAAGTCGGACCGCGCCGGGCGTCCAACCGTTTCGTTGCCACGGGCAAACGTTTCATAGAGCAGGGCCCCACCGGGTGCCAGGCTGGCGATCAGGGTGGGGAACAGGGGGCGCCACAGGTAGTTGGTGACCACGACGGCGCCAAAGGGCTGCGGTTGGCCGTCTTGCATCAGCGGCCACGGCGCATTCTCGATATCGGCCTCAATCAAGGCGGCCTCGGGCACGGCCGCGCGTGCGCCCGCAAGGTCGCGATCCACACCGGTGACCGGGTGCCCGCGCTGGGCAAACCACGCCAGATGCCGACCACTGCCGCAGGCCACGTCCAGCACCGGCGTGCCCGGAGCCAGCAAGTGCGACCAACGCTGCACCCAGCGCGATGCACTCAAAAGCATGACCACAGCTGGTTGGCCAGGTCCACCACGAAATCGGCGCGGGTGTACAAGGCAAACACGGCCGCGCAGGCACCGACAGCGGCCAGGGTCCACAGGGTGCGCGCGGTTCGGGGGGCCATGGTGCAGGGGGTATTCAGTGGGCGGCGGCCGCGCGAATGGGCGTTTCGCGCACCGGCAGGTTGATCAGTGCCGCGGCGACGCCCAGCGCAATGGCCAGGTACCACACCACGTCATAGCTGCCGGTACGGTCGTACAAAATACCGCCCAGCCATACACCCATGAACGAACCGATCTGGTGGCTGAAGAAGACAAAACCACTCAACATGGACAGGTGCGCCACGCCAAAAATCTGTGCCACGACGGCATTCGTGGGCGGCACCGTGGACAGCCACAGCAAACCCATCACCGATGAAAATACGTACACGCTCAGCGGCGTGAGCGGGACCAGCAAGAACAGCACGATCGCCACCGAGCGCGCCAGGTAGATGAACGCCAGGATGTGCCGCTTGGGCCAGCGCTGGCCCAGGCTGCCCGATGCGTAGGTGCCCAGCACATTGAAAAGCCCGATCAAGGCCAGGGCATAGCTGGCTACCTGGGGTGCCAGGCCCTGGTCCTTGAGGTAACTGGGCATGTGCACACCGATGAAGACCACCTGAAACCCACAAACAAAATATCCCGCCATCAGCATCTGGAAGCTGGGGTAGCGCATGGCTTCGAGCAGCGCCTGCACGATGGTTTGTTCACGCTGCACCCCGCCGCCGTGGGACAGATGGGGTTCGCGCAAACCCCATGCCAGGGGAATCATCAGCAAGGCAGCACCGCCCAGGACGACCAGAGCCAGCTGCCAGCCCAGGCTGGCGATCAGGAACCCTTCCGTCGGAACCATCAGAAACTGGCCAAAAGACCCGGCCGCTGCAGACACCCCCATGGCCCAGGAGCGCTTGTCGGCGGCGATGTTGCGACCGATCACGCCATAGATCACCGAATAGGTGGTGCCCGACTGGGCGGCCCCGATCAACACGCCGGTGGTCAACGCCAGCATCCAGGGTGTCGGCGCGAACGCCATGCCCACCAAGCCCAGGGCATACAGCAGTGCGCCCGCCGCAATGACCTTGAAAGCCCCAAAACGGTCGGCCAGCATGCCCGCAAAGATACCCGCAACCCCCCAGGTCAGGTTCTGGATGGCCATGGCAAACGAAAACGTTTCCCGTGTCCAGCCCTGTGCCTGGGTCATGGGCTGCAACCACAGCCCAAATCCGTGGCGAATTCCCATGGACAGGGTAACGATGGTGGCGCCGCACAGCAGCAGGCGCGATAGGGGAATGGTGGCATGCATCCCTGCACTGTAGCGCCATTGCGCCGCCCATGCTGCGTTGCAGCGCTTGGGCTGCTGGAGTGGCGGGAGATTGAACTGTATTTGCATACAGTGACTTGGCCCAAAAACCACTACAATGCGCGCCCTATGGCGTCCAAACCCACCCCCGAATACTCCGAAAGCTCGATCCGTGTGCTCAAGGGCCTGGAGCCCGTCAAGCAGCGCCCGGGCATGTACACCCGCACCGACAACCCCCTGCACATCATCCAAGAAGTGCTGGACAACGCCGCCGACGAGGCCCTGGCCGGTTTCGGCAAAAAGGTCAAGGTCACGCTGCATACCGACGGCTCCGTCAGCGTGGAAGACGACGGCCGCGGCATTCCCTTTGGCCTGCACCCGGAAGAAAAAGCCCCGGTGATCGAACTCGTGTTCACCCGCCTGCATGCCGGTGGCAAGTTCGACAAAGGCAAGGGCGGTGCCTACAGCTTCTCCGGCGGCCTGCACGGCGTGGGCGTGAGCGTGACCAACGCGTTGGGTAAGCGCCTGGAAGCCACCAGCTACCGCGAAGGCCAGGTGGCGCGCATCGTGTTTGAAGGCGGCGATGTGACCGAGCCGCTGCAGGTGCGCAAGGCCGGGGAGGGCGCAGAAGGGGAAAAAGACCGCAAATCCGGCACCACCGTGCGCGTCTGGCCCGACGCCAAGTATTTCGAATCGGCCGCGCTGCCCATGGGCGAACTGACCCACCTGCTGCGCAGCAAGGCGGTGCTCATGCCCGGCGTGTTGGTGACGCTGGTCGTTGAAAAAACCCGCGACACCCAGACCTGGCAGTACAAGGGCGGCCTTGCCGACTACCTGGCCCAGACCCTGAGCGCCGACCCTGTGATTCCCATGTTCGACGGTGAAGGCTTCGCCGACGGCAACAACGACAGCTTTGCTGAAGGCGAGGGCGCCAGCTGGTGCGTGGCCTTCACCGAAGACGGCAGCCCGGTGCGCGAAAGCTATGTGAACCTGATTCCCACCAGCGCTGGCGGCACGCACGAAAGCGGCCTGCGCGATGGCCTGTTCCAGGCGGTCAAGGGCTTCATCGACTTGCATTCGCTCTTACCCAAAGGCGTGAAGCTCATGCCCGAAGACGTCTTTGCCCGCGCCAGTTATGTGCTGAGTGCCAAGGTGCTGGACCCGCAGTTCCAGGGCCAGATCAAAGAGCGCCTCAACTCGCGCGATGCCGTGCGGCTGGTCAGCAGCTTTGTGCGCCCGGCCTTGGAGCTGTGGCTGAACCAGCATGTGGACTACGGCAAAAAGCTGGCCGAACTCGCCATCAAGGCCGCCCAGACACGCCAGCGCGCGGGTCAGAAGGTGGAAAAGCGCAAGAGCAGCGGCGTGGCCGTGCTGCCGGGCAAACTCACCGACTGCGAAAGCAGGGACTTGGCCTACAACGAGATGTTCCTGGTGGAGGGTGACTCGGCCGGGGGCAGCGCCAAGATGGGGCGCGACAAGGAAACCCAGGCCATCCTGCCGCTGCGCGGCAAGGTGCTCAACACCTGGGAGGTGGACCGCGACCTGCTGTTCAAGAACACCGAGGTGCATGACATTGCGGTGGCCATTGGCGTGGACCCACACGGCCCCAATGACAACCCGGATTTGAGTGGCCTGCGCTACGGCAAGGTCTGCATCCTGAGTGACGCGGACGTGGACGGCTCGCACATCCAGGTGCTGCTGCTCACCCTCTTTTTCCGTCACTTCCCCAAGCTCATCGAAACCGGGCATGTGTACGTGGCCCGGCCCCCGCTGTACCGGGTGGACGTGCCCGCACGCGGCAAGAAGCCCGCCACCAAGGCCTACGCACTCGACGACGGCGAACTGCATGCCATCCTCGACAAGAGCGCCAAAGACGGCGTGCCCCGCGAAAAGTGCCAGATCAGTCGCTTCAAGGGCCTGGGCGAGATGAATGCCGAGCAGCTGTGGGACACCACGCTCAACCCCGACACGCGCCGCCTCATGCCGGTGCACCTGGGCTCCATCGACTTCGGTGCCACCGAGAACCTGATGACCAAGCTCATGGGCAAGGGCGAGGCCGCATCCCGGCGCGAGCTGATGGAGCTGCATGGGGATTCGGTGGAGATTGACATCTGATCGATTGAAGCAATTCATGCGCATAGAATGCGCATGAAGGAGCCTTACACCATGCCCACCCTCGATACCGCTGCCAAAAAGCCCGTCAACCTGTCGCTCAACGAAGCGCTGGTGCGCGAGTCGCGCGCCTACTGCGGCAACCTCTCCGCCAAGGTGGAAGAGATGCTGCAAGCCTATGTGGAGTCGCAGCGCGAAGCGCGCCGCCATTACCAGCAGCAGGCTGACGCAGCGGTTGCCGATTGGAACTCCTTGCACGACGCGGCGGGTTCGTTTGCGGATGCTCATTCCACCCTGTAGGCCATTGAATGCCCCAGTTTGACGTTCACCGCAACCCTGGCCCACAACGCGACACCGTGCCGCTCGTGGTGGTCGTACAGTCCTCCCTTTTTGAGGGGTACCGCCGCCGCGTGGTCGTGCCGCTGGTGCAGCGATCGGCCTTGCCTGCGGGGGGCCGCGTGGCGGGTACCCGCATGAACCCGGTATTTGAGCTGGAAGGACAGACCGTGGTGCTGCACCCTCTGGACATGGTTTCTGTCGCCCTGGATCAACTCGGGCCGGTGGTGGGCAACCTGGCGGAGCAGGGGCAGGCCATTACCGACGCCCTGGACGAACTTCTGACCCGCAGCTGGGGATAGAGTTGCTCTGTTTTTCATAGCTGCTTACGCTTATTTCACGGGGGCTGAGGCCCGATTTGACACTTGTTTATGACCAAAGTCTTGTTGTTCCTTGCGGCTTGGTGGCTGGCCTTGCCGGTGCATGCCGACATGTGGGTGTATGTGGATGCCCAAGGCGTCAAACACTTCGCCTCGCATAAGCTCGATAGCCGTTACAAGCGGCTGTTCCAGGGTACACCCCAGCCCGAAACCGCCGTGGTGACGGCCGGGGCAACCAGCTTGTCGGCTGCGCGCTTGGGCAGCCTGGGTACCGCTCCACGCATCACCAACCTGGAGCTGTCGCCTAGGTACATGGCCGTCAAGCCCTATGTGCGCGCAGCGGCCGATGCCAACCAGATCGACATGGCACTCTTGCAGGCGGTCATTGCCACCGAGTCGGGCTTTGACGCCTCGGCCGTTTCGCCCAAGGGTGCCATTGGCCTGATGCAGGTCATGCCCGCCACGGCGGCGCGCTACGGTGTTACCAGCGACCAGAGTGGAACCGTGGCCGCCAAGCTGACCGACCCGCGCACCAATATCCATACCGGCGCGCGGTACCTGCGCGACTTGATCCAGATGTTCCCGGGCCAGCTGGAATTGGCCGTGGCCGCCTACAACGCTGGCGAAGGCGCGGTGCAAAAGGCCGGCAACCGCATCCCTGCCTACAAGGAAACCCAGGCCTACGTGCGCTCGGTCATGCAGTTGTACCGCCGCCTGGTCGCCAGCGCACCCACCCCCACCTTGCCTCCCGCGTAAACCATGTCCGATATCCCTCCACTGGAACTGAGCCCCGCGACCGCGCACGCGGACGACGAATTCAACCTGGCCAATTACGCCCAGCGTGCTTACTTGGAGTACGCCCTCTCCGTGGTCAAGGGCCGCGCACTGCCCGACGTGGTGGACGGGCAAAAGCCGGTGCAGCGGCGCATCCTGTACGCCATGGAGCGCATGGGCCTGGGCTACAGTGGCCCCAACAACAACACGCCCGCCAAGCCGGTCAAGAGCGCCCGCGTGGTGGGTGACGTGCTGGGCCGCTACCACCCCCACGGCGACAGCGCCGCCTACGACGCCCTGGTGCGCATGGCGCAGGACTTTTCGCAGCGCTACCCGCTGATCGACGGTCAGGGCAACTTCGGCTCGCGCGACGGTGACGGCGCTGCCGCCATGCGCTACACCGAAGCGCGGCTGTCCAAGATCACCTCGCTGCTGCTGGACGAGATCGACCAGGGTACGGTGGACTTCATCCCCAACTACGACGGCTCCACCGAAGAACCCAAGCAGCTGCCCGCGCGCCTGCCGTTTTCGCTGCTCAATGGCGCCAGCGGCATTGCCGTGGGCCTGGCCACTGAGATTCCCAGCCACAACCTGCGTGAGATTGCCGATGCCTGCGTGGCGCTCATCAAGACGCCGCAATTGCCAGACGAAGAACTGTGGGCGCTGGTGCCCGGCCCCGACTATCCCGGTGGCGGCCAGATCATCAGCCCGGCGGGTGACATTCTTGAGGCCTACCGCACCGGCCGTGGCAGCCTGAAGGTGCGTGCGCGCTGGAAGATCGAAGACTTGGCGCGTGGCCAATGGCAGCTGGTGGTGAACGAGCTGCCGCCCGGCGTGAGCAGCCAGCGCGTGTTGGAAGAGATCGAGGAGATCACCAACCCTAAGGTCAAGGCTGGCAAGAAGGCGCTCACGCAAGACCAGACCCAGCTCAAGGCCAGCATGTTGGCCGTGCTGGATGGCGTGCGCGACGAGTCCAGCAAAGATGCCGCCGTGCGCCTGGTGTTCGAGCCCAAGAGCAGCCGGGTGGAGCAGCAGGAGCTGATTACCGCGCTGTTAGGCCACACCAGCCTGGAAACCTCGGCGCCCATCAACCTCACCATGGTGGGGCTGGACGGCAAGCCGATTCAGAAATCGCTGCGCCAGATGCTGCTGGAGTGGATCGCCTTTCGCCAGACCACCATCGAGCGCCGCAGCCGTCACCGCCTGGGCAAGGTGCAAGACCGCATCCACATCCTCGAAGGCCGCCAGTTGGTGTTGCTCAACATCGACGAGGTGATTGCCATCATCCGCCAGTCGGACGAGCCCAAGGCGGCGCTGATCGAACGCTTCCGACTCAGCGACCGCCAGGCTGAAGACATCCTGGAAATCCGCCTGCGCCAACTGGCGCGGCTGGAAGCCATCAAGATTGAGCAGGAACTCTCCGAGCTGCGCACCGAGGCAGCCAAGCTCGAAGAAATCCTGGGCAGCCCTGCTGCCCTGCGCCGCGTCATGGTCAAGGAAATCGAGGCGGATGCCAAAACCTTTGCCGACGCGCGCCGCACCCTCATCCAGGCCGAGAAGAAGGTCGTGGCCGAAGTGAAGGTGGTGGACGAGCCGGTGACCGTGGTGGTCAGCGAAAAAGGCTGGGTGCGCGCGCGCACCGGCCACGGCCACGAGGCGGGTAGCTTTGCCTTCAAGGCAGGGGATGGCCTGTATGGCACCTTCGAGTGCCGCACCGTCGACACCCTGCTGGTGTTCGGCAACAACGGGCGCGTGTACTCGGTGGCGGTGTCCCTGCTGCCGGGCGGGCGCGGCGACGGCCAGCCCATCACCACGCTCATCGAGCTGGAAACCGGCACGCAGATCGCCCACTACTTTGCAGGCCCGGCGGCGGCCACGCTGCTGCTGTCCAGCAGCGCAGGCTACGGCTTTATCGCCAGTGTGGAAAACATGGTGTCGCGCCAGAAGGCGGGCAAGTCCTTCGTGACCTGCAATGCGGGTGAGACCCTGTGTGCGCCGTCGCTAGTGGCCGGGGCCCTGGTGCGCTTGCCTGTCAAGGAACCCAAGGAAGGCGACTTGCTTGCCGCCGCCAACCCGGTGCCGGGTGCCACGCTGGTGCCTGCGGCCACCCATGTGGCCTGCGCCTCCACGCTGGGCCGCATCCTCACCTTCGAGATCGCCGAACTCAAGGCGATGGCGAATGGCGGACGCGGCCTGATGCTGCTGGACCTGGAAGACAAGGACACCCTGGCCGGCGCTGCCGCCTACACCCGCTCCATCCGCATCGAAGGCCTGGGCCGCGGTGGCAAGGAACGCGAGGAAACGCTGGAAATCCGCAGCCTCAACAATGCCCGCGCCGTGCGTGGCCGCAAGGGCAAGGTGGCCGATCTGGGCTTCAAGCCCCAACGCATTACCCGTGTGGAGTAGGTATATTAATACCGAAAAAATTACGTAACACGTTAAAATAACGGTAATTATGAGCGCTCCGGTCTTTCGCAACGTGTTCACGCAGGTCCAGTCACGGCTTGCGCACATGCCTGCCGTGGTCTTGCTGGGGCCGCGGCAAGTCGGCAAGACCACGCTGGCGCGCCAGCTTGCGAACGACTGGCCGG
>JAYRUL010000024.1:0-27905 GCA_041919095.1 Rhodoferax sp.
TTGAAGAAGCCACTTCCGATTACGACCGCGAGAAGCTGCAAGAGCGCGTGGCCAAGCTGGCTGGCGGCGTGGCCGTGATCAAGGTGGGCGCTGCCACCGAAGTCGAAATGAAGGAAAAGAAGGCCCGTGTGGAAGACGCCCTGCACGCCACCCGCGCTGCGGTGGAAGAAGGCATTGTGGCTGGTGGTGGCGTGGCCCTGCTGCGTGCCCGCCAGACCGCTGGCACCATCAAGGGTGCCAACTCCGACCAGGACCACGGCATTGCCCTGGTCATGAAGGCCATTGAAGCCCCCCTGCGCGAAATCGTTTACAACGCCGGTGGTGAAGCCTCCGTCGTGGTGAACGCCGTGCTGGCCGGTTCCGGCAACTACGGCTTCAACGCTGCCAACGACACCTATGGCGACATGATCGAAATGGGTATCCTGGACCCCACCAAGGTCACCCGCACCGCGCTGCAAAACGCCGCCTCCGTGGCCAGCCTGATGCTGACCACCGAGTGCATGGTCGCCGAGTCCCCCAAGGCCGAGTCTGCTGCCCCCATGGGTGGCGGTGACATGGGCGGCATGGGTGGCATGGGCGGCATGGGCATGTAATTGCCAGGCTGCCGGGCGCTGCAAGGCGCTCGCTGCACGACACCAAAGCCTGCAAGGTTTGCGCCTTGCAGGCTTTTTTATGACGCGGTGCCAGGTTGCTGCGGCAGGCGCACAACAAAACAGGTGCAGCCATCCCGCGATGTGGCCGCAATCTGCCCCTGGTGGGCATGGACGATGGCCTGGGTGATGGCAAGGCCCAGCCCGGTGCCCTCGCCGGTCGATTGCTGGCGCGAGGGGTCGGCACGGTAAAAGCGCTCGAACAGGCGTTCCAGATGCTGGGGGGCGATGTCTGGCCCCGGGTTTTCCACCGTGAGTTGGCAGAGCCCGTCCACCTCCGACAAGCCCACTTTCACCGTACCGCCCTGCGGTGTGTAGCGCAGCGCGTTCGACAGCAGGTTGCTGATGGCACGGCGCAGCATCAAGCGGTCGCCCCAAACCTCTCCATCCCCATCCAGCGCGAGGCGCACCCCTTTTTCATCGGCATAGGCTTCGTAATACTCAAACAGGTTGCGTACCTCCTGCGCCAAACGAACCGTTTCACCGTGCTGGGCAATCCAGTCCGCCATCTGGCCGTATTCGGTCTTGGCCAGGAACAGCATTTCGGAGATCATGCGCGCCAGCCGTTCGTACTCTTCCGCATTGGATTCCAGCGTACTGCGGTAGCTGGCGGCATCGCGTTCGCGCGACAAAGCCACCTGGGTTTCGGTCATCAGGTTGCTCACGGGTGTGCGCAGTTCGTGGGCGATGTCGGAAGAGAAGTCGGACAGGCGGCGAAAGGCATCTTCCAGGCGCGCCAGCATCTCATTCAACGATTTGGCCAAGTCCGCCAGCTCTGGCGGCACCGCATTCTCCGGGAGCCGTTGGTCCAGTTTGTGTGCGGTCACTGCGCCAGCCCGCTCGCGCATGGCCCGCAGGGGCGCCAGACTGCGGCTGGCCACCAGCCAACCCAAAAAACCCGTCACCAGAGCGGCCAAAGCCACAAACACCCACAACGCACGCATCAAACTGCGCATGAAGACATTGTGGTGCTCCATATCCACCGCCACCGCTACCACCAGGGGGCGCCCCTGGGGCATGCCCGCACGGAAGGCTTGGACCACACCGCGGAAACTGCGCTCCCCTTGCGTCCAATAAAACAGCTTGTCCACGCGCATCGAGGGTGCATCGGCCAACCATTCTTCGGGAAACTCGGTGCCTTGCGTTGCCACCAAGACGCCACCGTCCGGGCCGCGCACCTGCACCACCAAATCGTGGTGGCCCACCAGCGCATCGTTGAGTTGAATGCGCAGAGCGTCCAATTCCGCCGCTGAAGTCACCCGCTCAATGGCGTGCTGGGCCAATTGCATCTTGCCGCGCAGCGCATCAAGGTCTTGCTGCTCGAAATGGCGGCCAACGGCAAGCCCGGTCAGCCAGCCCAGCACCAGCAACACCGCACTGGCGCTGAGGGCGAACAACAGCGTCAGCCTGGCCGTCAGGGAAAGACGCTGGATCATCAGCTTTGCGGCCCTTCCAGCACGTAGCCCATGCCGCGCGCCGTGCGGATCAACTTCGGTTCGTAGGGGTCGTCCACCTTGGCGCGCAGCCGACGGATGGCGACCTCGATCACATTGGTATCGCTGTCGAAATTCATGTCCCAGACCTGGGACGCAATCATTGAGCGCGGCAAAACTTCGCCCTGACGGCGCATCAGCAGCTCCAGCAAGGCAAACTCCTTGGCCGTGAGTTCAATGCGATCGCCCGCCCGCACCACACGCCTTCGCAGCAAGTCCAGCTCCAGGTTGGCCACCTGCAAAGTGCTGGGCTCCAGACTGCTTTTTCCCCGGCGCAACACCGTGCGCACGCGCGCCAGCAATTCAGAAAATGCAAAGGGCTTGACCAGATAGTCGTCCGCGCCCAATTCCAACCCCTTGACCCGGTCTTCCACCTGGTCCCGGGCGGTCAGGAACAACACCGGCAGGCTCTTGCCGCTTTGGCGCAGGCGCTCCATCACCTGCCAGCCGTTGAGCCCCGGCAGCATCACGTCCAGCACCAACAGATCGAAGTCCCCCGTCAAGGCCAGGTGCAGTCCGTCCACGCCATTGGAAGCCAGCTCCGTCACAAAGCCCGCCTCGGACAGGCCTTGCTTGAGGTAGTCGCCCGTCTTTTGCTCATCTTCGACGATCAGGATTTTCATCAACGGCCTCCGGTTCAACACATCGTCAACGCCCGATTGTGCCGATGACCGGCGCCACCCGGGCAAGATGACAAAACTGTAATGTCACCGTCAGTCAAATGACGGACGCGCCCTTGCATCATGCCCGCCATTCACCAAGAACGATGAAGGCATTGATGTTCGCAAAACTTGTCGCGCCCTGGGCTGGAGCCTTGCTGCTCATTGCCTGGCCTGTGCAGGCGCAAACCCTGAACCAGGCGCTGGAGCAAGCCTGGTCGCGCCACCCGGGGGCCGCTTCTGCGGTACATGCCCGCGCAGCCGCCCAGAGCCAGGCAGAAATGGCCAACGGCCTCACCCCCGGACCCGCATCGCTGTCCCTGTCCACCCTGGACGACCAGCTCGGTGCCAACCGCGGCAAGCGGGAATGGGAGCTGGAAGTCGAAACCCCTCTGTGGCTCCCCGGCCAGCGCAGCGCCGCCCAGGCACAGGCCCAAGCCGCACAAACCGAGTTCGAGGCCCAGCAACTGGCCCTGCGACTGCAACTGGCCGGTGACGTGCGCGATGCCTGGTGGGCAGTGGCCGAAGCCCGCAGCAATCTTGCCCTGCTATCGGGCCGCAACCAGGCCTCCTTGGCCCTGGTGCAGGACGTGGAACGCCGCGTGCGCGCGGGGGATCTGGCCCGGTTGGATTTGAATTTGGCCCGGATCGAGCAGCTTTCCATCCAATCCGAACTGGACGGTGCGCAGGCCACCCTGCAGCAGGCCGAGCAAAGCTATCTTGTGCTCACCGGCGAAGCCCCGCCGGCGCAACTGCCGCCCGAGCCCGTGGCCTCCACCGAGGCTGCCGCCCAGGCCCACCCCGAAGTCAAAGCCGCTGCGGCGGGTGCGCTCACGGCCCAGACCAAGCTGGCCCTGGCAGAAAAAAGCCCGCGCGACGCCCCCACCCTGGCGCTGCGTGTGGTGCGAGACCGTGCCGACTTTGCCGACTCCTACGCGGACGCCATCGGCGTGAAGCTCACCATTCCGCTGTCGTGGGGTGCCCGCGTGCGCCAGGATATCGACAGCAACCGCGCACTGCTCGCCCAAGCCGAGGCCGACTACCAGCAGACGCTGCGCCGCACCCACACCGCCGGGGAAACGGGGCGGCGCGCGCTGGCATCCAGCCAACGGCAACTGGAGCTGGCCCAACGCCGCGCAGCCCTGGCACAGGACAACCTCACCCTGGTGGAAAAGTCCTTTGCGCTGGGCGAGTCCGACCTTCCAAGCTTGCTCAAGGCGCGCACCGCCCATTTCGACGCCCAGGCCCAGGCGCAGCACCAGCAGATCAAGGTGCACGCCGCCGTGTCCCGCTTCAACCAATCCCTCGGAGTCCTGCCTTGACTTTGCCCCACTTCCTGACCAGCGCGCCGCCGCGCGGCGTATGCCGCTCCATCCTGGTGCTCGCGGCGCTCGCCAGTGCCCCCTGGTACGCGACAGCCCACGAAGGCGAAGACCACGCCAGCGAAACGCCCGCCGCCATCAGCACTGCCGTGGCACCACGGGCCTACGCGCAAACCGAAGACTTTGAACTGGTGGCGCAGCTCTCGGGCACCGAGCTGCGCATCCACCTGGACCGTTTTGCCACCAACGAGCCCGTGGCCAACGCCCAGATCGAAGTGGAAAGCGGCACGGCATTCAAGGCCCCCGCGCAGCAGACCGCACCCGGCGTGTACACGGTCCATGCCCAGGCGCTGGCCACCCCCGGCCAGCACGCCCTGAGCTTTTCCATCCAGACCGATGACACCGCCGACCTGCTCGCCGCCACGCTGGACACTGCCGCCACCACGCCCGGCGTGGCCCACACGCACGGCCGCAGCGAGTGGGCGAGCTGGGGACTATCGGGGGCATTCCTCGCCACGGGCCTGGCGTTGGTGGTAATGCGTCGGCGCCGCAGGGCGCGCCAACACCCCCGATGACACCACCTCCCACCTCCCCATTGCAAACACTATGAAGAAAACCACAAAATGGAGCGTCGTGGCGCTCGCCACGGCGGCGCTTTCGGCACCCGCTTTCGCCCATGGCGACGAAGACCACAGCCACGACAGCAAGCCCCCGACCACCGCGGCAACCCCAGCCGCCACCAAAGGCCTGGAGGTGGCGGCGGCGCAACGCCTGGCCGACGGCAGCTTGTTTGTTCCCAAGAGCGTGCAGCACCAGTGGGGGCTGCGCACGGCCCAGGTCGCCTTGCAGGAGGCCTCCGCCACCGTCGAGTTCAGCGGCAAAGTCGTGGCCGACGCCAACGCGGGAGGAATCGTGCAGGCCAGCCAGGCCGGACGCATCGAGCCCGGACCCAAAGGCCTGCCCACCCTGGGCCAGAAAGTGGTCAAGGGCCAGCCGCTTGCGTATCTGCGCCCCCAGCTCAGCAGCCTGGAGCGCAGCGCCAATCTGGCGCAGTTGGCCGAACTGGATGCCCAGCTGCACATTGCCGAACGCAAGGTACAGCGCTACGCGCAGCTGGAAGGCTCGGTGCCGCAGGCCAGCATCGACGCGGCGCGCATCGAATGGGAGGCCCTGAAGCAACGCCGCCAGGCCTTGGCCGCAGGGCTGCAGGCATCGGAGGTGCTGGTGGCCCCGGTCACCGGCACAGTCAGTGCCGTGCGTGCCGTCATCGGCCAGGTGGTGGACGCCAAGGACGTGTTGTTTGAAATCGTGGACAGCGGGCGGCTGGGGGTGGAGGCCTTGGCCTACGACGCCCAGGTCTTGAAGGGCCTGGCGTCGGCCAGCGCCGTCATTCCAGGCGGCTCCCTGGACTTGCAGTATGTCGGTGGTGGCCAGCAGTTGCGTGAACAGGCCCTGCCGCTGCTGTTCAGGATCAAGGATGCCAAAGCGCCGGTCGCCATTGGGCAGCCCGTCAAGGTCATTGCGCAGACGACCGAGAAGGTGAAGGGGGCGCCGGTCGCGGTGGCCGCACTGGTCAAAGGCAGCGCGGGCCAGTCCTCGGTGTGGGTGCATACCGCCCCCGAGCGCTTTGTGCTGCGCCCGGTCAAGTCCCAGGCCCTGGACGCGGGCCGGGTGGTGGTGACCTCGGGCCTGGCCGCGGGCGAACGGGTGGTGGTCGAAGGTGCGGGCCTGCTGGCCCAGGTGAAATGACAAGGGTGATGCCGCATGTTTGACTTCATCATCCACACCAGCCTGCGCCAGCGCCTGATCGTGCTGGGCATTGCCCTGCTGCTGGTGATCTACGGGGCCATGACGGTGCGCAAGATGCCCGTCGATGTGTTCCCCGACCTGAACAAGCCCACCGTCACCCTGATGACCGAAGCCGGGGGCATGGCCCCGGAAGAGGTGGAGCAGTTGGTGACCTTCCCGGTCGAGTCCAGCATGAACGGCATGCCGGGCGTAACAAGGGTGCGCTCGGTTTCCGGCATTGGCCTGTCCATCATCTACGTGGAGTTCGAGTGGGGTTCGGACATCTACCGCAACCGCCAGCAGATCAGCGAGCGGCTGAACCTGGTGCGCGAGCAGTTGCCCCCGGGGGTCGTCCCCCAGTTGGGCCCCATTTCTTCCATCATGGGGGAAATCCTGTTGCTGGCCCTGCCGGCCGACCCGGCCCAGGTCAGCCCCATGCAGGTGCGCGAGTACGCCGATTGGGTCATGCGCCCGCGCCTGCTGACCATCCCCGGCGTGGCGCAGGTCACCCCCATTGGCGGCGAGGTGCGCCAGTACCGCGTGGAGATCAAGCCCGCCCAGTTGCAAGCGCTGGGCATCGAGCGTGAAAAGGTGGAAGCGGCCTTGCGCGACTTTGGTGCCAACACCAGCGGGGGCTTTCTGGAATCCCAGGGGCGCGAGTACCTGATTCGCCAGATCGGGCGCACCAGCCGCCTGGAAGACCTGCAAAACGTGGTCGTGGCGGTCAAGAACGGGCAGGCCATTTTGTTGAAACAAGTGGCCCACGTGCAGTTGGCCGCCGCCCTCAAACGCGGCGACGCGGGCTACAACGGCAAACCTGCGGTGATTTTGTCGGTGCAGAAGCAACCCAGCGCCGACAGCGTGGTGGTGACACGCGAAGTGGAAAAGGCCATCACCGAACTGGGCAAGAGCCTGCCGTCCGGGGTCCAGGCCCCCCAATTTCTGTTCAAACAGGCCGACTTCATCGAGCGCTCCGTTACCAACGTGCAAGAGGCGCTGCGCGACGGCGCGGTCATGGTGGCGGTGATTTTGTTTCTGTTCCTGCTCAATGTGCGCACCACGCTCATCTCCCTCACGGCCATTCCGGTGTCCCTGCTGGTTACGGCCCTGGTGTTTCACCACTTCGGCCTGTCAATCAACACCATGACTTTAGGCGGGCTGGCCATTGCCATTGGTGAGTTGGTGGACGATGCCGTGGTGGGGGTGGAAAACGTGCTGCGCCGCCTCAAGCTCAACAGTGCCTTGGCCCAGCCCCGCCCGGTGCAGGAAGTCATTGCCAGCGCCACGCTGGAAGTGCGCTCGGCCATCGTGTACGCCACCGTCATCATCGTGCTGGTGTTCGTGCCGCTGTTCGTGCTGCCGGGCATTGAAGGGCGCCTGTTCACGCCGCTGGGCATTGCCTACATCGTTTCCATCCTGGCCAGCATGATCGTCTCGGTCACCATCACCCCGGTCATGGCGCTGTACCTGCTGCCCAAGATGAAGCAGATGGGGCATGGCGACAGTCCGCTGGTGATCCGGCTCAAGCGCTGGGATGCTGCCTTGCTGCATTGGTCGTTCGCCCACACCCGCACTTTGCTGGCCATGGCCCTGGTGGCGGTGGTGGCGGCTGCGGCCGCCATCCCCTTCTTCCCCAAGGCCTTCCTGCCGCCCTTCAATGAGGGGACGCTGACCGTGAACGTGGTGCTGAATCCGGGCACCTCACTGGCCGAATCCAACCGCATCGGCACCCTGGCCGAGCAGATCGTGGCCAGCGTGCCCGAAGTCACCCAGGTAGGGCGGCGCACGGGCCGGGCGGAACTGGATGAACACGCCGAAGGCGTGCACTACACCGAGATGGACGTGGACCTGAAGGCCTCGGAGCGCAGCCGCGAGGAGATCATCAACGACCTGCGCACCCGCCTTAGCGTGCTGCCCGCAGTCAGCAACGTGGGGCAACCCATCTCGCACCGGCTGGACCACCTGCTGTCCGGCGTGCGGGCGCAGATTGCGCTCAAGGTCTACGGCGACGACCTGGACACCCTGCGCAGCCTGGCGGGCGACTTGCGCGACCGCTTGTCCCGGATTCCTGGCGTCACCGATCTAGCGGTGGAAAAGCAGGTCTTGATTCCGCAGATCAAGATCCATGTGGACTACGAACAGGCGGCCCAGTACGGCGTAGCGCCCGGTGTGCTGCTGCGCTCGCTGGAGCAGATGATCGAAGGCGAGCGTGTCACGCAAATCGTGGAGGGCAACCGGCGTTTTGACCTGCTGGTGCGGCTGCCCGAGCAGGGCCGCAGCCTGCAGGAACTCGCCAACCTGTTGATCGAGACCCCCACCGGGTCGGTGCCCCTGTCCAAGCTGGCGCGCATCGAGGACGGCGACGGCCCCAACCAGGTCAGCCGTGAGAATTCGCGCCGGCGCATCGTGATCTCGGCCAATACCGACGGCAGCGACATGGCGCGGGTGATTGCCGACATCCGCGCCGAACTGGCCGCCAAGCCCTTGCCGGAAGGCTATTTCACCGCCCTGGAAGGGCAATTCCAGGCCCAGGAGCAGGCCGCCCGGCTGATTGCCTTGCTCGCAGCCGTTTCACTGACCTTGATCTTCCTGGTGCTGTACAGCCGCTACCGTTCCACCGCGCTCACCCTCATCATCATGGGCAATATCCCGCTGGCGCTGGTGGGCAGCGTGATCGCGCTGTGGATTTCGGGGCAGCCCTTGTCGGTGGCAGCCCTGGTGGGCTTCATCACCTTGACGGGCATCTCCACCCGCAACGGCATCCTGAAGATCAGCCACTACATAAACCTGTGTGCCTTTGAAGGCGAAAGCTTCAGCCAGAAGATGATCGTGCGCGGCTCGCTGGAGCGCTTGACCCCCGTGCTGATGACGGCGCTGGTCGCAGCCTTTGCCCTGGTGCCGCTGCTGGTGTCGGCCGATGCCCCGGGCAAGGAGGTGCTGCACCCGGTGGCCGTGGTCATTTTTGGTGGGCTGGTCAGCTCCACCCTGCTCGACACCGTGTTGACGCCCCTGATGTTCTGGCGCTGGGGGCGCGCGCCGCTGGAGCGCCTGTTGAGCGCCAAGGACGACGAGCACTCACCCGAGAGTTTCTGATTTTTTTTGAAGAAGGAGTAGGTTATGGAAAAGTGGGCTGTAGGGGCTGCAGTGGCCGTGGGTCTTCTGCTGGGCAGTGGAACCCTCCACGCGCATGGCGATGAGGTACACGCCGAGGTTCCTAAGGCCGCCAATGGCGGGCAGGTGCAGCGGGCGGGCGTGAATTTCCTGGAGCTGGTGGTGGTCAAAAACAGCAAGGAAGTCGGCGACAACCCGGTAACGGTGTTCGTTAGCGACGACCACGGCAAAAAGCTGCCGAGCGCCGGTTCCACCGGCACGGCCACGCTGCTCAGCGGCAAGGACAAGGTCGTCGTAACGCTCACACCCGACGGCGACAACCGCATGAAGGGCGTGGGCAAATACGCGTCCCACCCGGCCCTGAAGGCCATCGTCGCGATCACCTTGCCGGGCAAGGCCACCGCGCAGGCCCGCTTCACACCCATGGCGGGCAACGCAGATGGCCATATCGACCACAAGCACTGAGTCCGCTAACCGCAAGTGGCCGCTTGCTCGCAGTGGTGGGTTCTTGTGGCACTTGGATTCAGGCCCCGTGTGCAAGCTGACAAGAACGTAATCTGGCCGTCATCTTGGCGGGAGCGATCGACCCATACACTGCCTACAACCCCACCACGCCTTGCAGGAGTACAAAGATGAAAACCCCCGTATCCATGAATCGGCGCCACCTTGTGACCGGTGCCCTTCTGGTGCCGCTCGTGGGCTGGGCCAGCCAGCCCGCGATGCCTTTGGTCGAAGTCTGGAAAGACCCCAGTTGCGGCTGCTGCAAGGACTGGGTGGCCATCGTGGAAAAGGCTGGGTTCCCCGTGCGGGTGTTTGATGTGGGCAACAACGCCAAACGCGCCCAGTTGGGTATGCCCGCCAAACTGGGGTCTTGCCATACCGCCACAGTGGGCGGCTACGTGATCGAAGGGCATGTGCCCGTGCGCGAAATTCAGCGCCTGCTGCGCGAAAAACCCCAGGCCATCGGACTGACGGTGCCGGGCATGGTCGTCGGCTCACCCGGCATGGACGGCCCGGTCTACAAGGGCCGCAAAGACCCCTATTCGGTCTTGCTGGTGCTGCCCAACGGGCAGACCTCGGTATACGAAAAATATGTGTAAGAACCTGCTTATGCAACACCAACCCCATTTCACGACACGGCGTGGCTTCATCGCGGCCAGCGGCTTCGGTGGCATCAGCCTGTACGGCCTGTGGGCTGCCTATGGCGCAGCACCAGGCCCCTTGGCCCTGCTGGGCTTGGACGGACATCCGCCATCCCCCCCTTCCAGCGCAGGCGGACACGAAGGGCACGGAGCCACGGCGCAGACCCCGGCGGCGGGTGCTGGAGGCCATGCCAGCCACGGTGCTGCCGCCGAAGGCCCCTCGGTCGAGGAGTTCAGCCGCATGACCGAAGCCTTTGCCGAGCGCTATCGCATGCCCGATGGCAGCGTCTACCCACGCCACCTGGTTCCCGCCAATATGCCCCCAAGCGACCCGCACGCCGGGCATGCCATGGCGACAGACCATGCTGCGCCCCCGGCGCCTCCCGCGCACGGCGAGCATGGCAGCCACAGCGACCATGCCGCACCAGCGGCCCCATCGCCAGCGGCCACGCAGGCCCAGGGCGACCCCGCAGCCAGCGCGGCACTGGCGGACAAGGACCAACCCATCGACGTGCTGATGACGGCGGGCAAGTGGTACTACCTGCCCAACGCCCTGCGCCTGGACGTAGGCCAGGCCTACCGCTTCAAGATGATGGCGGTGGACATTGCCCATGGCGCCTCCATCCAGCTGGGCCAGGGCGGACGCATGATGCGCCTGCAGCCCGGACGCATCACCGAAGCCGCGCTCACCTTCCAGAAGCCGGGGCGCTACCTGATGCTCTGCAGCGTGTACTGCGGTGAAGCCCACCAACTGATGCAAGCAACGATTGAGGTGGTCTGACCATGGCACACACACTCACCTATCCCCAACGCCTGGCCGCCTTGCCGCAGGCCGACCGCACACTCACCAAAGGCATGGCCGCTGTGGCCTTGCTGGCTTTATTCATCGGCATTCTGGCCGGTGTCGCCACCGCCCTGGTGCGTGGTGGCGTGCTCAGCGTGCCCATGGCCGACGGCTACCGCTTCCTTACCGTCCACGGGGTCGGCATCTTCTTCTACTGGCTGTTCACCACCCAGACCGCCTTGCTGCTGGGCCTGGCTGCCTGCGAACACGGCCAAGGCCTGGCCTGGCGCCCACTCGCTTGGGTGGCCTTTGGCCTGATGCTGCTGGGCCTGGGGCTTAGCATGGCGGGTTCGGTGTCGGGCACGCCCTTGCTCTACAACGGCTCGCCCGAACTGGTGCGCGACAACCCGCGCGACCTGCTGCTGTTCAACACCGGCTACAGCCTGCTGGGCCTGGGGCTGATGCTGCTGCCGGTGAGCGCCATCGTGACCCTGCTGCGCCCACGCTGGCAGGGGCAGCAGGACAAACTCAGTGCCGTCGGCTTCGCCCTGTTTGCCTGGGCTGGTTTTCTGGTGGTGACCGGCTTTGCCGCGCTCTACACCTTCGTCCCCGGCGTGCTGTGGGCGCTGGGCGCGGGCCCCTTCCCGCTGAGCCACGGCACGCGCTGGCACATCGTGTTCCACAACATGCACTACCTGCCGCTGATGGCCACGGTGATCCTGTGGTACGTGCTGGTGCAGGTGCTGACCGGCGTCAAGTCGGTGTTTGGCGAACGCTTCTCCAAGATCGTGTTCTCGATGTACCTGGTGTTCGTGCCACCGACCTCGCTGTACCACATGTTCCTGGAGCCGGACCTGCCCAAGGTGGTGCAGGTGGCGGGCTCGATGCTGTCGCTGTTCGTCAGCGTGCCCACGCTCACCGCCTTCCTGATCATCGTGGCCTCGCTGGAGGTGCATGCCCGCTCCCACGGGGGGCGCGGCCTGTTTGGCTGGATTCGGTTGCTGCCCTGGCGCCACCCGGCCATGGCCGCCATGGGCGCGGCGGTGCTGAGCATGGCTTTCGGCCTGGTGTTCGCCTTTGTGCTGATCCAGGGGCAGCTGGCGCCGCTGCTCTCGGACACCTTCTTCGTGCCCGGCTACTTCCACTTCTTCACCGTGGGCACGGTCAGCCTGACCCTGCTGGCCGCCCTGTCGGTGGTGTTGCCCGCCATCGGTGGCCGCGCGCTGTGCAAGCCAGGGCTGCTGTGCTGGATGCCCTGGCTGGCCCTGCTGGGCCTGCTGGTGTTCGGCGCCGCGGGGATTGCCGCAGGCTACCTGGGCGTGCCGCGCCGGGTCATGGATGTGGGCTACCAGCAGCAGGCACCGGCCCTGTGGCACAGCCTGATGCTGGCAGTGGCCGTGGGCGGAAGCATCATGGCGACGGCCTTGCTGGTATTCGCCGGGGGCATCGCCACCAGCCTGCTGCCCGCACGCCGCCCTGGCACATCCGGGGCGGAGATGGCGGTGTCCTGGGGCGGGTCGGCCGTGAAAGTGGGCACGCAAGCCTGGGTGGGCCCGGTGTCCATTCTGGTCATCGTGGCGGCGATGTACGTGTTTTCCGCCCTCGGGTTTGAGCTGATGCAGTCCCTGCCCCTCAGTGCCTCGGGCGGCGGTGGTCATTGATTCCAGGAAAGAGAGCATCCGTATGAATGAAGATTTCTGGCTCGTCGTTCCGGTGGCCGTGGTCTGGGCCGTGCTGGGCGTGTTGTATGCCCTGGCCCCATGGGGCGACATGATCGGGTACGCCTGGGTCTGGGGCTTCGGCTCCGTGCTGTTCATGGTTCTGGGTGGTTTGCTGCTGCGCCGCACTGCAGTGCCTGGCAAGACGTAGTAGCGGCCATGGCCCCATTCACCTTGGTTGCTCCGGGGCGGCAACGCGACATCGAAAGGAAATTCACCATGCAATCCCGTACTGTTGGTTTGACCGCTTCGCGTCTGCTACTGGCCCTGTCGCTGACTTTCGCGGGCGCGGGGGTGTGGGCCCAGGCCACCAAGGCCGAAGACCACACGGCCCACCACCCGGCCGATGCCGCCTCCAACCCCAAGCCTGCACCCAAGGCCGTTGCGCCGAAACCCGCCGAGCCCAAGCCCGCTGCCAAGCCCGCTCCAGCCAAGGCCCAGCCCGCAGCCATGGACCAAGGGGCCATGGAAAAAATGGGCCAGATGGACGCCAAGATGAAAGCCATGCAGAACATGCACGAGAAATTCATGGCCGCCAAGACACCCGAAGAGCGCATGGCCTTGATGCCCGAACAGATGAAGACCATGCAGGAGGCCATGACCATGATGGAGGGCATGCGCAGCGGCGGCATGGGAATGGGCATGATGGGCAGCGTCGGCAAGGGCGGCATGATGGACAAGATGCCCATGGACATGATGTCCAAGCACCAGATGATGGAAAAGCGCATGGACATGATGCAGTCCATGATGCAGATGATGATGGACCGCATGCAGGTACCTGCCGCCAAGTAAAGCCGCTGACTGAGCCGAAGTGGTGGACATGCTCGCAGTACGGCTGACCGGCTGAGCGTCCAGCATTTGCTATTATTTTTATAGCTGTACAACCTATATTTACGCGGACTATGCCTGGTTTTGTTTGCAAATGTTTGATTGGATTGAACCTGGCAGCCGCAGCAAGCTACGAACCCGTTCATAGCGGTGCAGCGCGTCGTGAACCGTCCACCGCAGACTACGCGTTCGCTGCAAAGCCCATAGCCTACCCAGCGGTTTGGCTTTGACACTCCCTCTGCAGCGCCGCCTTCAGACGCGACGGGCTCGTCGTGGTCACCCGCACCAAGGGCGTGCCGTGCCAGGCGGCGCAACGGGCAATGGCCAGCGCCACCTGGTGGATCTGGCCATCGCTCCAGGTGCGCCCCGGCTGGGTGTGCAGACTGCGGATCTCAAATACGCCCTCGGCGCGATGGGCCTTGGCGTCGAGCCGACCGATGAGTTCACCGCAGCACAGAATGGGCAGCACAAAGTAGCCATGCACGCGCTTGGACTCGGGGGTGTAGCACTCCAGGCGGTAGTCAAAGTCAAACAGGCCACGCGCGCGCTCGCGGTCCCACGCCACCGGGTCGAACGGTGACAGCAGCGCGGTATGCGTGGCAAGTAGCGCAGCGCGCTGGGCGCGGCGCAGCAACGGTGCATGGTCCGCATGGACGTAACCCGGTGCATCCCAACCTTCTACCGCGACGCGTTGCACGCTGCCCGAGGCAACCAGGGCGTCAAGATCGACATCCTTCAGTCGCGGCTTCTGGCGGAAGTAGTCGTGCACCCAGCGTGCCTGGGTCACCCCCAGGGCGGCGATGGCGCGTTCGATGAAGCGCTGGTGAACCGTGGCACCGTCCAGCGGCTCCTGGCCTTGGCACAACTGCGGTGCCACGCGCTCGGCCAGGTCGTAAACGCGGTGGAAGTTCTCGCGCCGCGCCACCATCAGCTCGCCTTGGGCGAACAGGGTCTCCAGCCAACGCTTCTCGGCTTTCCAGCCCCACCAGGCGCCGCCGCCACCGTCAGTGCGCGCAAAGTCGGACGACTGCACTGGCCCTTGCACCCGGATGTGCTCCAGCAGGGCATCGAGCTCTTTACGCTCTGCGGCGCTGGTACGTTGGGCATGCGCCAATCCCCAGTGACGCCGTGTAGCCTGGTTGTAGCTGCGGTGCAGGGCCAGGTCTGCCACGGGCGCAAAGCTGGCCTCATGCGCCCAGGTTTCAAAGATCGCGCCGCTGGCCAGGGCGTCATCCAGCCAGTGTGCGGGGTATTGCCCCAACCGCGCATGCAACACCAGGTACGGGCTACGCGCCACCACATGGATGGTGTCGATCTGCAGCAAAGCCATGCGGGCAATCGCCGCCAGCAGGTGCCTGCGTGTGGGCTTTTGCGGAGGTGGCGTAAGCAGACCCTGGGCTGCCAGGTGCAGGTTGCGGGCTTGCGCAAGGGAGATCATGCCTGCGCTCCAATGCCACAAGCGGTGCAGCGGGGTATTGTGGCGGGCGATTTCTGCGCATTTGGCAGCATGAGCCCGCCGCAATACCCCGCTGTACCGCCGCCCACCACGCTACGCCCGCAACAAAGCCAATAGACCGGCGGTGGAATCATCCAGCCCGCTTGGATCGCCCGTAGCCAGCCGAGGTTCAATATCCTTGGCCAGCACCTTGCCCAGCTCCACGCCCCACTGGTCAAAGCTGTTGATGCCCCATAGGCTGCCTGACACGAACACACGGTGTTCCTGCAAGGCAATCAGGGCGCCCAGCGATTCGGGGGTGAGGTCGTCCAGCAACAAGAAGGTGCTGGGGCGGTTGCCGGGGAAGTGCTTGTGGCCCCCCTGGTCCGATTTCCCCACCATCAGCGCCTGGGCTTGCGCCAGCGCGTTGGCCAGCAGCATGGGATGGTGGCCAGCCAGGTCGTGGCGCGCTTTTTTGACGGCGATGAACTCCACCGGCACCACATCCGTTCCCTGGTGCAGCATCTGAAAATAGGCGTGCTGGCCGTTGGTGCCGGGCTCGCCCCACAGCACGGGTGCGGTACCGAAAGGCAGCGCCTCACCCTGCGCGTCCACGCGCTTGCCGTTGCTTTCCATCTCCAGCTGCTGCAGGTAGGCCGGCAAGCGCGCCAAGGCGCTGTGGTAGGGCGCGATGCAGCGGCTGGTAAAGCCGTGGAAGTTGCGGTACCACACATCCAGCAGGCCCAGGCGCACCGGAAGGTTCTGCGCTAGCGGCGCGATACGGAAATGCTCGTCCATGGCGTGGGCTCCGGCCAGGAAGCTGCGGAAACCGTCCGCGCCAATGGCGATGGCGATGGGCAGCCCGATGGCCGACCACAGCGAGTAGCGCCCGCCCACCCAGTCCCAGAAGCCAAAGGTGGTGGTGATGCCAAAGCCCTGGGCCGCCGCCACGTTGGTGGTGAGCGCTGCGAAGTGGCGCGCCGTGTCGGTGCCACCCTGCGCCAGGAACCAGGCTTTGGCAGAAGCCGCGTTGGCCATGGTTTCGACCGTGGTAAAGGTTTTGCTGGCGATGAGAAACAGCGTGTTCTCGGCTTTCAGCCCCCGCAGTAGCGCCGCCAGCTCATGCCCGTCTACATTGCTCACAAAGTGCAGACGCTTTTCCCGATGGGCGAATGCCTGCAACGCGCGCACCACCATCTGCGGCCCCAGGTCAGAGCCGCCAATGCCGATATTAACGATGTCGGTGATGGCCGCATCCGCGCGCACGGCTTCAGCATAGGCCAACATGGCGTCGAGCGTCGTGTGCACCTTGGCCTGTTCAGTTGCTACAAAATCAGTAGCTGCTTGCGCATACTCCACGGGGGCTAGAGCCTGTTTTCTCAACCAAACGTGAGCTACGGCGCGGCTTTCGGTGTTGTTGATCAGCGCGCCTGCGAACATGGCATTGCGGTGGGATTCCAGCCCGCATTGCTGCGCCAGCTGCTGCAACAGGACCTCGGTTTGCGCGTCGATGCGGTTCTTCGACAGGTCCGCAAACACATGCGGTGCTTGCTGGCTAAGGCTCACAAAGCGCTTGGCATCCTGTGCGAAAGCGTCGCGCAAGTCGAAACTGCGGCCAGTGGCCTGATAAGCCGCTTGCAGCTGCGCCCAGACCGGCGTGCGGTCACAACGGGTGCGCTCCATGTCAGGCGGCCAGCAAGAGTTGGTCCAGTTTGGCGGCGTCTGCACAGAAGGCGCGAATGCCCTCGGCCAGCTTCTCGGTGGCCATGGCGTCTTCGTTCAAGGCCAAACGGAACGCTGCCTCGTCATACTGCACCGGCTCCAGCACCCGGGCCTGGGCGGCCTGGGCGCTGAGCTGCCGGGGCAAGGGGGCCTCGCTGGCGGCGAGCCCGGCCAAGAGTTCGGGGCTGATGGTCAGCAGGTCGCAACCGGCCAGCGCCGTAATCTGGCCCAGGTTGCGAAAGCTCGCGCCCATGACTTCGGTAGCAATACCGAACTTCATGTAGTAGTTGTAAATCTGGGTGACGGACTTCACGCCGGGGTCGTTGGCACCGGCGTTGTCGGACTCCACCCAGTTCGCACCCGCCGATTTTTTGTACCAGTCATAAATGCGCCCGACAAAAGGGCTGATCAGCTGCACCTTGGCCTGGCCACAGGCCACCGCCTGGCAGAACGAGAACAGGAGGGTGAGGTTGGTATGGATGCCCTTGCGCTCCAGCGCTTCAGCGGCACGAATACCCTCCCAGGTGGCGGCCACTTTGATGAGCACGCGGTCCACGTGCACGCCCTGGGCCTGGTAGAGCTCGATCAGCCGCTCGGCCCGCGCCACGGTCGCAGCGCTGTCGAAGCTGAGCCGCGCATCCACCTCGGTGGACACGCGCCCCGGAATGAGCGAGAGGATTTCGCAGCCAAAGCGCACCAGTAAACGGTCCATCACTTCGTCCAGCGCTCGGCCACGGAACGCATCCGTCACGGCCTTGAGCAAGGGGGCGTACTCGCTCTGTTGCACGGCCTTGAGAATGAGGGAAGGGTTGGTGGTGGCGTCCTGGGGTTTGAAAGCCCCCAATTGCATGAAATTGCCGGTGTCAGCCACCACGGTGGTGAATTGTTTGAGTGCGTCGAGTTGGTTCATGCTTGAATTATCCGTGAAACAAAGTTACATTACGGCGTCTTTTTTATGTAACTTTTAACTGTATGAGTTTTGACCTGGTCTTGTTTGGCGGCACGGGTGATCTGGCCTGGCGTAAGTTGATGCCGGCACTGTTTCAGGCCTTTCGACACGGCACGCTGCCTGCGGGTGGGCGCATTATTGGAGTGGGGCGCGACGACCTCAACGACGATCAATACCGCACGCTCATTCAGTCGCGCTTTGACAAGGTCGACCTGGCCAAGCGCCCCAACGCCGAGGAGTTCTCCCGCTTTGCTGCGCTCCTCGACTATGTTCGCATGGATCTGTCCCGGCCCGAAGACTACGCACAGCTGGCCCACAGCTTGCAGGCGCGTAACGCCGAAACCGTGGTGATGTATCTGGCTACAGCGCCGGGCCTGTTCACCACCATTTGCGAACAGTTGGCCGCCAGCGAACTCAACACACCGCGCACGCGCATCGTGCTGGAAAAACCTCTGGGGCATGACCTGGCGTCCAACCGCGCCATCAACCACACGGTGCGCCAATTTTTTGACGAGCGCCAGATCTTTCGCATTGATCACTACCTGGGCAAACCTTCGGTACAAAACCTGTTTGCCCTGCGCTTTGGCAACGCCCTGTTCGAACCCCTGTGGCGGCGGGAACACATTGCCAACATCCAGATCACCATTGCCGAGGATCTGGGTGTGGAAAAGCGCGGCGCCTTCTACGAGACCACGGGAGCGCTGCGCGATATGGTGCAAAACCATGCCCTGCAACTGCTCTGCGCCATCGGCATGGAGCCGCCCATCAACGCCCATGCCGACGCCATCCGCGACGAAAAGCTCAAGGTGCTGCGCTCGCTCAAGGCGTGGACGCCGGAGACCCTGGTGCAGGACGTGGTGCGCGGGCAATATGCCAGTGGCAGCCTGGGCGGGCAACCAGTGCCCGGCTACCGCGAGGAAACGGGTGTAAGCCGACACAGCAACACGGAAACCTTTGTCGCGCTGCGCACCGAAATCGCCAACTGGCGCTGGGCAGGCGTGCCGTTCTATATCCGTACCGGCAAGCGCCTGGCCAGTCGCGATGCGCGCATCGTCGTCAATTTCCGCCCCACTCCGCATGCGATTTTCAATACGCACATGGGCAACGTGAATCGCCTTGTCATCAATCTGCAACCAAAAGATGGTTTGGAATTGCACCTGCTGGCGCAAGGCCAAAACAACCGCACCAGCCGCCCTGGCAGTGCCCAGAACCTGGTACCGGTGCAACTGGATTTGGACTTTGACAAACGCTTTGGCTCCGAGCGCGTGGGTGCCTACGAACGGCTACTGCTGGATGTGATTGACGACCGGCTGAACTTGTTTGTGCGCAGCGATGAGCAGGAGGAAGCGTGGCGCTGGGTAGAGCCCATGCTGGACTATTGGGCCGCCGATGCCCAGGGCCCACGGCCCTATACCGCCGGCACCTGGGGACCCAGCGCGGCCAGTGCCATGATCGCCCGCGACGGATTTTGCTGGTCCGAAGAATGTTGACCCCCACGCCTGGAATTAATCATGCTCGACCGTATTCAAGCCGCCATGCCGTCCCTGGCCCCCGCCGAGCAGCGCGTTGCCCGGCTGTGCCTGACCGATCCACGCGCCTTTGCCAAACTTCCAGTGAGCGTCCTAGCCGACCGTGCCCACGTCAGTAAACCCACGGTGGTGCGGTTCTGCCGCTCCGTCGGTTACGACGGGTTGTCGGACTTCAAGCGCAAGCTCGCCGGTACCGTGAACGAAGGCGTGCCCTTCATTCATCGCAGCGTGGATGCCGATGACAAGACGGCCGATGTCATGGTCAAAGTGGTGGACAACACGGTGGCAGCGTTCCTGAAGTACCGCAACGAGGCCAGCACCATCGCCCTGGACAAGGCACTGGCGGCGCTGATGGTGGCCTACCAGAACAAGCACCGCATCCAGTTTTACGGGGTGGGTAATTCGGGCGTCGTGGCGCTGGATGCCCAGCACAAGTTCTTTCGCTTGGGTGTGAACACCATCGCCCACAGCGACGGCCATATGCAGGTCATGAGCGCTTCGACTTTGCAAAGCGGCGATTGCGTGGTCATCATCAGCAACTCAGGGCGTACGCGCGACTTGATGGACGCCTGCGAGATCGCCCGCAAGAATGGCGCCACCACCATTGTCATTACGGCTAGCGGCTCACCCCTGGCCAGCGCGGGGCATATCCACCTGAGTGCCGATCACCCGGAAAGCTTCGACAAGTACAGCCCTATGGTGTCGCGCCTGTTGCACCTGGTCATCATCGACATCCTGGCCACTTGCATGGCATTGCGCATCGGCGGCGACACGCTGCAACCCATTCTGCAAGAGATGAAGGGCAACCTGCGCAGCAAACGCTACGCCTAGTCCTTTCGCTTCAGTTCTGTGCTGCCCAACAAAAAACCCGCTTGCGTTGCCGCAGCGGGTTTTATTAACTCAACCAACCAACTGGCTTACGCCAGCGGGTGATTAGAAGTTGTGGCGGATACCAATGCCGTAGATGTCAGCATCAACCTTGGACTTGCCACCGGCCTTGCCAGACTTGCCATCACGGCGATAGTCAAAGTAAGCGGTGGTGCGCTTGCTCAGGCTGTAGCCAGCGTACAACAGGTAGTCGGTGTCGTCGAAGCCGGTGTCTTGGGCCACGTCAACCACGAACTTCCAGGGGCCGACAGGGATGCCAGCACCCAAAGACCAACCTTGAGAAGAACCAGCGGCGTCCTGGAAAGAACCAGCCACCGAGAAGGAACCGAAGTTGTAGTTAGCACCCAGAGCGTAGTTACCGTCGGTGGAAGAACCGGCTGCAACCTTGTCGTTCTTCCAGTAGGACAGGCCAACCGACAGGGGGCCGCCGGAGTACACCACGTTGGCGTCGATCTTGCTGCCCAGGCCGCCGTTTTCGATGCCATCCACTTCAGTCACATAGCCCAGCGTACCCGACAGGCCACCGACCTTGGCGGAGTAGCTGAACTCACGGCTGTTGCGCGAACCGCCGCCAGCGAAACCGAATTGGTTAGCCACTGCGGAGAAGTTGGCAGCGCCAGTCAGTTCCCAAGCGGCAACGCCGAAGAAGGAAGGCGACAGGGTACGGCCAGCGCGGATTTGACCGAAACCACCGGTCAATTGCAGGTAAGCGTAACGGCCATCGGACACGCCCGTAGCGCCGGTGGAGTAGTCGATGTTTTGCTCGAATTGAGCGGTTGCCTTCAGGCCGCCACCCAGGTCTTCCACAACCTTGATGCCCCAACGGCTGTTACCGTCGTTTTGAGCGTCATTGGTCTTCATGTTGGCGTCGCTCTTGACGCCGGTTGCGTTGACAGCGCCGATTGCAACGTCAGCCACGCCGTACAGAGTAACTTGGGCCATGGAGGCGCCGGAAGCGGCCAAAACGGCCAAAGCGATGAGGGATTTTTTCATTTCGGGTTTCTCACAAAGGTTAAACAGCGGGCTCCGGTCACACGGGCTTGGAACCCCGGGCCAACCTCCTAGTTCAGGAAGTTGGGTCTATTGCACCAGACCAGCGCTCGTTTTGCAAAGCATTGCCCCCAAAAAGATGGTAAAAACCCGAAATCGGAGGGCATTCGTTGCACCACTGCAACAAGTTGTTTCACCCTCCCGAGGGTGCCCTTCGACCACTGCCAACGACCACCTTTGACCCTGTTTTCCCATGGACAACTTGCTTCAATCGGCTGACGCCGCCCTACGAACCCTGTTTGCAAGGCCCCATGCCAGCAGAGGCTGCCCGTCTGCCGAAACGGACGACGCGGCGCTTGATCCAGGTCAACGTCGCCATGCAGCTGGACTCATGCGGGTAAACCACGTGGGAGAAGTCTGCGCGCAGGCCTTATATTCGGCCCAAGCGCTGGCGACTCGCAACCCGAAACTGCGGGCACAGTTCACGCGCGCCTGTACCGAAGAAACCGATCACTTGGCCTGGACCGAGCAGCGCCTCGTGCAGTTGGGTGAGCGTCCGTCTCTCTTGAATCCCCTGTGGTATGCCGGGGCGTTTGGACTCGGGTTGGTTGCTGGCAAATTGGGTGATGCGGTCAGCCTGGGTTTTGTCGTGGAAACCGAGCGCCAAGTCGGTGAGCACCTCCAAAGTCACCTCAACGAACTGCCTGCAGAGGATCACGCTTCGCGGGCCATCGTGGCACACATGCATGCCGACGAACTTCAGCACGCCCAGGAAGCTCAAGATGCAGGCGCTACGGAGCTACCCCAGGCGGTGAAATCCTTGATGCGACTGGCTGCCAAGGTGATGACAACGACAGCGTACCGTCTGTAGTTTCGTCCAGTCGTTCTTGTCAGACACTCGGCCAGCGTTGCGCACGCTCTTATTGAATCACACCGGCTATTCAAGCCTCCACGACATCAAAACTCGTCGTAATGGCAGCGGTTTTTCCCAGCATGATGCTGGCCGAGCAGTACTTCTCATGGCTTAAGGCAATCGCCCGCTCTACCGCCGAAGCGGGCACCGACTTGCCAGTGACAACAAAGTGCATGTGGATGGTCGTGAACACCTTGGGATCCGCCTGGGCACGCTCGGCCGTCAGTTTTACCGTACAACCCTGCACCGCATGACGGCCTCGCTGCAAGATCAGCACCACATCGTAGGCCGTGCAACCGCCGGTCCCGGCGAGCACGGTTTCGAGAGGGCGCGGCGCCAGGTTCTGCCCTCCTGCTTCGGGCTTGACCGGGTCCGGCGCGCCATCCATGACCAAGGTGTGCCCACTCTCGGTCTCGGCGACAAAGCCCATGCCCGAGCGTGTATTGAGTGCACCGGTCCAACTCACCACACATTCCATGCGTTACTCCTGGTTCGGGACTCCGCGCAGAGCGAAGTTTTGATGCCGATACAATTCATTTCAACTACTCCGCGCGGAGCGATTCAGTTCGGCATCCGTCAACCCGAGTTTAGCCCCATGCCCGTATCCCCGCCCGCTTCTGTCGCCCCTTCTGGGCTGAGTCCTCAGGACTATTTGAAGAAAATCCTCACCGCACGCGTTTACGACGTAGCCAATGAGTCCGCCCTGGAGCCTGCACGCCATCTGAGTCGACGCCTTCACAACACGGTGCTGCTCAAGCGCGAAGATCAGCAACCCGTGCGCAGCTTCAAACTGCGCGGCGCTTACAACAAGATGGCCCATCTGACGCCAGCGCAATTGGAAAACGGCGTGATCTGCGCATCAGCCGGCAACCATGCGCAAGGTGTAGCGCTGGCTGCCAATCGGTTGGGCGCCCGTGCTGTCATCGTCATGCCAACGACCACCCCCCAAGTCAAAATTGATGCCGTCAAGGGTTTTGGCGGCGAGGTTGTTCTGTTTGGCGACTCGTACTCCGATGCCTATGCACATGCATTGGAAGTACAAAAGAAGCAGGGACTGACCTTTGTGCATCCCTTTGATGACCCTGACGTCATTGCTGGACAAGGTACCGTGGCCCTGGAGATTTTGCGCCAGGTGCAAACCCTGTGGGCGGACAAGGCTGCCAAATCGGGTAACAAGTCGGCAAACCTTGCCGCGCCGGGGCTGGATGCTGTCTTTGTGGCCATCGGCGGCGGCGGCCTGGTTGCCGGAGTCGCCAACTGCATCAAGGCGGTCGATCCCCGCATCAAAGTCATTGGGGTCCAGATGAATGATTCCAACGCCATGATGCAGTCGGTCGAGGCGGGTTCGCGTGTCGTCCTTTCCGACGTGGGTTTGTTCTCGGACGGTACTGCCGTCAAACAAGTGGGTGAAGAGACCTTTCGTGTGGCACGTGACTTGGTCGATGAGTTCGTCACGGTCGACACCGATGCCGTGTGTGCTGCCATCAAAGACATCTTTGTGGACACGCGCTCCATTGTGGAACCCGCTGGCGCGCTCGCCGTAGCTGCGATCAAGCAGTACGTTTCCGCGCGCAAGACCAAGGGTGAGACCTATGCGGCCATCCTCTGTGGGGCCAATATGAACTTCGACCGGCTGCGCTTCGTTGCCGAACGCGCAGAGGTAGGGGAAGAGCGCGAGGCGCTATTTGCCGTGACCATTCCGGAAGAACGAGGTAGCTTCAAACGGTTCTGCGAGCTGATCGGAGAGCTCCCGGGCGGCACCCGCAACGTGACGGAATTCAACTACCGGATCAGCGACCAACGCAAGGCCCATGTTTTCGTCGGCCTGACCACCCATGGCCGGGGCGAGTCCACCAAAATTACCGCCAGCTTCTCGCGCCACGGGTTCGCCACGCTCGACCTGACCCATGACGAACTGGCCAAAGAGCACATCCGTCACATGGTGGGCGGGCATTCTCCCTTGGCGCTTGATGAGCGGCTGTTGCGCTTCGTGTTTCCAGAACGCCCGGGGGCACTACTCAAGTTCTTGAGCTTGATGCGCCCCACCTGGAACATCAGCCTCTTTCACTACCGCAACCAAGGTGCCGACTATGGCCGCATCCTGGTGGGAGTGCAGGTTCCCCCAAAAGACGACAAGGCCTTCGCCAAGTTTCTCCAGACGCTGGACTACCCATGGGTCGAAGAAACTGCCAATCCGGTCTACCAGATCTTTCTGCGCGCCTAGCGGCTTGCGTCGCCCCGATTCCCGCAGCAGCCGGATGTGCTGAAATACCCCTCTCACAACCTACGCTGCACAACCATGGGAATCAGCCTCGCAGGAAAGCTGGTCGTCGCGATCTCCAGCCGCGCTCTGTTTGATTTTGAAGAAGAAAACCGCGTCTTCGAGCAAGGTGACGATACCGCCTACATGGCACTGCAAAAAAGCCGTCTGGATGTTCCGGCCAAACCGGGTGTTGCTTTTTCCATGGTCCGCAAGCTGCTGGCCTTCAACACGGCGCAATTGCAACAGGTCGAAGTCGTCATCTTGTCGCGCAACGATCCAGTCAGTGGGCTGCGGGTGATGAAGTCTGCGGCCCATTACGGGCTTCCCATCATCCGCTGTGCATTCACCCGCGGCGAGCCACCTTGGCGCTACCTGCACCCCTTACGCGCTAATCTTTTTCTCAGCACCCACCTCAGCGATGTGCGCGCTGCCTTGGAGGCAGACGTGCCTGCCGCGCAGGTCTATCCCCAATCGGCACACGCCAGCGACGCCCATCCCCAAGAAGTGCGTATCGCGTTTGACGGCGACGCCGTGCTGTTTAGCGACGAAGCCGAGCGCGTGTACCAAAGTGGGGGGCTAACCGCATTCCAGCAACACGAACAAGACAAAGTAACGCTGCCACTGCCCGACGGGCCTTTCAAGCCACTCTTGGTGGCCTTGCACCAGCTCCAACAGGCTAGTAGTGCACAGATGCGCATCCGCACGGCTCTGGTGACCGCGCGGAGCGCACCCGCACACGAGCGTGCAATCCGCACCCTCATGAATTGGAACATCGCGGTCGATGAAGCGATGTTTCTGGGTGGGTTGGACAAGGGGGAGTTCTTGCGGGAATTTGAGCCTGACTTCTTCTTTGACGACCAGACTGGTCATATTGAATCAGCGGCCCGGCATGTACCTGCAGGCCATGTCGCAAGCGGTGTACGCAATTAGACTCGGATTTAACGGTCATTTCAACTTCTAAGCCTTGTCTGTATTGCGTAAGCAGCTATCTAATTTATAGCAAATGGAAATTCTCTTTGAGCTGCTGTTGGGTTTCATTGGCGAGTTGGTACTGCCCTTGGTCGGGGAAATCCTGGCCGAGTTTGGCCTCCGTTCAGTGTCGGAGCCGTTCAAGAGGCAGCCGCGCCCTTGGGTTGCCGCGTTGGGGTATGCAGTTTTTGGAAGCCTTCTGGGAGGATTGAGCCTGCTGGTCTTGCCGCACCACCTGCTCGGTAGCCATGGTTTGCGGGTAGTCAGCGTGGCGCTCTCACCGGTGGTGGCGGGCTGTGGCATGGCCGCGCTGGGAGCTTGGCGCGCCAAGCGCGGCCAGCGCGTACTGCGCATCGACCGGTTTTCGTACGGCTATGTATTTGCGCTGGCGTTTGGGCTGGTACGGTTTGCGTTTGCCGCCTGATCGGACCCGACATGGAACAAGATCAGCCACTGCGCCAGGTAGTAAGTGGACAGAATCCAGAGTTCCGACCACGGCACAGGCAGAACGAATTTATTGATGGCAATGGTGGAATCGCTCACCATGAAGATGCAGGCCCCCAGCGCCACACGCCAGGCAGCCACGGTGCCTAAAACGGTCGCACGCCCCAGCGCTTGCGCCGCCATCAGCGCAATTACCACCACATAGGCGGCCACTGCACCCTTGAGGACGGGGTCACCCAACCCACTCCAGACGACGGCGTACATACCCGCCCCTACCGCCAGCACGCCCGCCAGCGCTACTTTGCTGGGGAACCAATGCTGGCCCTGCCGAAACAGCGCGATGTAGAACAGGTGCGCAACCAGGAACGACGCCAGGCCGGGGATGAACAGGTTGGGCGACAGCATCAGGAACACATCGCCCGCCAGGGACCCCACCACGGCACCGCCAAGAAAAGTTCGAAATAGGCTTCCAGCCTTTGTGGAATTTGCGTCAACAGCTACGAAAAAAATAGCAACTACCATGACACTGGGCTTGAACACCCAGTACCCGGGCAACCAGCCCATGCCGGAAAACGTGGACAACGCGGCGGTCAGGACAAAGGCGGCTCGCAGCCAGTGGGATAAGCGGTTCATGCCGCGCATTATTGCCGGGCGTGAGCGGCCTGCACGAAGGCCGCCACATCCTGCGCCGGTATCGGGCGGCAGAAGCCGTAGCCTTGCACCAGGTCGCAACCGCAGGACTGCAGGAACACCCGTTGGTGTTCGGTTTCCACCCCCTCGGCCACGGTCTGCAGACGCAGCGCACGGGCCAGGTCGACGATGGAGCGCACGATGGCGGCGCTGTCGGCGTCGGTGTCGGTGGCATGGATGAAACTGCGGTCGATCTTGATTTGGTCGATGGGAAAGCGCTGCAGGTAAGCCAGGGACGAATACCCGGTGCCGAAGTCATCCACTGAAACGCCCAGGCCCAGCGCACGCAGGGCGTGCAGGGTGCGGGTGGCGGCTTCGGGGTTTTCCATCACCGCGCTTTCGGTGATCTCCAGCTTGAGAAAGCGCGGGTCCAACCCGGTCTGCGCCAGCGTTTCCTGTACCGATTGCAGCAGCTGCGGATCCCGGAACTGGCGTGCCGACAGATTCACCGACACGCGCAGCGCTAGTCCCTGGGCTTGCCACTGCAGCACCTGGGTGCAGGCCTGGCGCAACACCCAGCGCCCGATGGGTACGATGAGGCCGGTGTCTTCGGCCAGGTCAATGAAGTCGGCCGGTGGGCGCATGCGTCCATCGGCCAGACGCCAGCGGATCAAGGCTTCGGCATCGGTGACCCGCTGGCTGCGCAGGTCCAGCATGGGCTGGTAGTGCAACACCAGTTCGTCGCGCGCCAGCGCCTGGCGCAGCTGGGCTTCCAGCTCCAGGCGCTGCAAGGCCAAGCCGTTCATGTCGGCGGTGAAGAAATGCAGGGCGTTACGTCCACGGTCCTTGGCACGGTACATGGCGGCGTCGGCATTGCGCAGCAGGGTGTCAAAGTCGGTGCCATCTTGCGGGTACAGGCTCACGCCGATGCTGACCGAGAGGGTGATGTCGTGACCCTGGATATGCAGCGGCTGGGCCACTTGTTGCAACAGCGCATCGGCGCATTGGGCCACGTCTTCGGGGCTACCCATGTCGGCCAACACGGCAACGAAGTCGTCACCCCCAATGCGCGAAAGCGTGTCGCGCTCGCGCAGACAGGTCTGCAGACGCTGCGCCAGGGCTTGCAGTACAGCGTCGCCCACGGGATGACCCAGGCCGTCGTTGATGCGGCTGAAATGGTCCAAATCCAGGAAACACACCGCCACCGTACGCGACTGGCGCTGGGCGAATGCAATGGCCAATTCGGCACGCTCGCGCAACAGGTTGCGGCTGGCCAGGCCCGTGAGCGCATCCAGATTGTTCTGGCGTTCCAGCTGCTCTTCGTAGCGCTTGCGTTCACTAATGTCGTGGAACACGGCAACATAGTGCGTCACGCGGCCCAATGGATCGGGCACGGGCGACAGCGATACGTCGATCCAGATGGTGCTGCCATCGGGCCGCTGATATTGCAGTTGGGTCAACGCCCCCCGCTGGGCTAGGATGGCTTCGAGCAGGCCGGGCAAGGCGGCGTCGTTGTGCGGATGGTGGATGAGCGAATGCACGTCGCGCCCGCGCACCTGTCCCAAGTCATAGCCCATCATGCGGCTGAAGGCGGCGTTCACGTACTGGACCAGCAACTGACCTTCGCGCAGCTGGGCAATGAGGATGCCGTTGGCCGACGCGTCCATGGCGCGGCAGT
>JAYRUL010000025.1:0-26634 GCA_041919095.1 Rhodoferax sp.
CGTCGCGGTTGTCGCGAATGAGGGCCTTGAGCTTGAGCAGATCGGCCTTGCGCTCGGCAAAGCTGGGGTAAGGATGGGCGAAATACGCGGCGCGCTGCAGCGCCAGGGTTTCTTCCAGCGAATTGCGAATGGCATCGACGGGGGTGACGCTGTGCAGGGGAATGGCAGACATGGGATACCTCGGGTTGCGACGCAAAGATCCGCACCTTACCCCTCGGCGGGGCTATACACTGTCAAATATTTGACACTTTAGGGTTTCCACCGACCCGTTTTCGATGCATGCCCCCAGTGCCCAGACGCTCGCCGTCTTGCGATCCAACCCCTGGTTTGGCGGCCTGCCCGAATCCGAACAGCAGGCCATGCTGCACTGGGCTGAACCCTTTCGCCTGGCGCGCGCGGGCGTGCTGTACCGCAAGGGGCATCCCGAATCCGCGTTCTACGCTATCGTGCGCGGATTGATCAAGATTTCCAGCGTCGCCCCGGACGGGCGCGAAGGCATTCTGGCCTTGATCGAAGCCGGCAACTGGTTCAGCGAGTCCACCTTGCTCGATGGACAACCCAATCCCTATGACGCCACCGCCGTGGAGGACACCGAGCTGTTGGTGATTGCACGCGAGGGGTTCGAAGCGCTCATGTTGCGCCAGCCCTTTGCCGCCGCCATCGCACGCCTGGAGGCCCAACGCTTGCGGGCGGTCTTCAGCATGGTGGAGGACACGATGCTGCGGGACATGCAAGCCCGGGTGGCGCGACGGCTGCTGGTACTGGCCCATGGCGATGCCACCATGGCCGCACTAACGCGGGCCCAGGTTCAGGTATCTCAGGATGCCCTGGCCATGATGCTGGGCGTGACCCGCCAGACCTTGGCCAAGGAACTCAAGGCGTTGGTGGATGCCCGCGTCTTGACCATTGGCTATGGACGCATCGATATTCTGGATGTCCCGGCGCTCAAGCGGTATGCCGAACGAAGCTAGGGAGGCCCAGCCAAACTCAACATCGGCACCATAGCCCCCCGCCCCAGGGCGCGCGCCAACTCCAGCGCGGTCTGACCGTCCACCGGCTCGTCCAGTGCCACTCCACCGGCCGCCACGTACAACTCCACCGCCAGTTGGTCGCCACGGCGGATGGCGGCAAAGAACTGATTGGAATCGAAATACTGCAGGCCCATGGCGGTGAGTTCCTTGCGCGCGTCCAGGGGGGTCCAGGACCGCGTCGCAGCCACGGCGGCCACCGGAACGCCCGTGCCCCTGGCTGGAGTAGGGGTTGGCGCAGGCGCCCCGACAGCCGCAACGGGTGTTGCGGCCACGGCGGGAGCCGCTTGCTCCCCCCAACCCACCCGCCGGGGCACCCGGTTGGCGTCCAGCAGGTTTTCGATGCGGGCAAAGACCTCAAAGCGCGAGAACGGCTTTTTCATGAAGTCGTCGGCACCGATGCGGTTGGCGTAAAACTGTTCGGTGGCATGCTCATTGCCACTGATCATGATCACTGGAATATGCTGGGTGGCGGGGTCCTTGCGAATGGCGCGCAGGGCACCAAATCCGTTCATGCCCGGCAAGATGATGTCCAGAAAAATCAGGTCCGGCGGGTCTTGCAGGATCAGCATCAACCCCTTTTCGGCGTCAAAGGCCTCGCTGGTGGCGTACCCAGCCGAGCGCAGGATCTTGCGCAACGCCGCCACTACCGTTGCCGAGTCGTCAATGATGAGCGCCTTGGCGCCTTTGCGGGCATTCTTGCGCTTGCGGTTGCGCCGCTCGGCGATGCCGGCCGGGGGTTGTGCTCCCGGTGCCACCGGGCCTAGGACGGGTTCTTGCGTTTTCTTTGCGGTTCCCCAGAACCTGTCAAAGATGCTCATGGTGTGCCTTATCGATCAGATGAATGTCTGCAACCCGGGCAGTATCTCAGATCGCGCGCCCACGCAGCCCGCTTTGCGCACTACGCAGGCGTTTGCGGAGGCTCTATTTACTATATTTTTGATAGCTGCTTACGCAATATCCATAAGGCTTTGACTCTATTTTCGCCTCAAAAAGGAGCCACCACCATTGGAGCTGGTCAGGGCGCTGCGCGCGCCTGCAGGCGCTCCGCCGCCCAAAGCACCTGGTCCACCACGGACTGAACGCTGCGCCGCTGCGACTCAGAGACGAGCTGGCCCGCTGCGTCAAAGGCATCGGCGGCGCGGCCCAGTGCAAATTGCCGGGGTGCGACCCAGCATTGCAGGTTGAGCAGCAACGGGGTGAGATGGCTGAGCGCGCGCATGCCGCCCAGGGCACCATTGGAGGCGCTGAGCAAGCCCACCACTTTGCCCGCAAACGGCCGCTCGCCGTTGCTCCAGACCGGATGGCCCTGGACCGGACTGGAGGCCCAATCCAGGGTGTTCTTCAGGAGACCGGTGTAGCTGCCGTTGTACTCGGGCGTGCAGATGATCCAGGCCGGGTGGCTGTCCATCAGCTCTTTCAGGCGCAACACATCGGCCGGGGTACCCCGGGCTTCGAGATCGGCGTTGTACAGCGGAATATCAAAGTCCGCCAACTCGATGTGGCGGACCTCGGCTCCGGCAGTGCGGGCCAGGGACGCGGCCGCACCCGCCAGGCGGCGGTTGTAGGAGTGGGTGCGGGTGCTGCCCGCGAAGATGAGTGTTTTCATGGCTGCGCATTGTCCTGTGATTGCCCTCGCTGGTGCAGGTGTGGGGGCATGTCGGTAAAATTGGGCCTTCCATCCCGCCCCGGTGCCGCCGTCGCAACCCCCGGCCTGCGCCGCTCCTGTACATGAACTACCCCGAACACTTCGACGTCATCGTCGTCGGCGGCGGCCATGCCGGCACCGAAGCCGCCCTGGCTGCGGCCCGCATGGGCTGCAAGACCCTGCTGCTGTCCCACAACATCGAGACGCTGGGCCAGATGAGCTGCAACCCCTCCATCGGCGGCATTGGCAAGGGCCATTTGGTCAAGGAAGTGGACGCACTGGGCGGGGCTATGGCATTGGCCACGGACGCGGCGGGCATCCAGTTTCGTATTCTCAATTCCAGCAAAGGCCCGGCCGTGCGTGCCACCCGCGCCCAAGCCGACCGTGTGCTGTACAAGGCCGCGATCCGCCACCGCCTGGAAAACCAGCCCAACTTGTGGCTGTTCCAGCAGGCGGTGGACGACCTGGTGGTGCAGGGCGACCGGGTCGTGGGTGCGGTAACGCAGGTCGGCATCACCTTTCGCGCCAGTACCGTGGTGCTGACCGCCGGCACCTTTCTGGACGGCAAGATCCATGTGGGGCTGAACCACTACGCCGCCGGGCGCGCGGGTGATCCACCGGCGCAGTCGCTCAGTAGCAGGCTCAAAGAGCTGAAGCTACCCCAGGGGCGGCTCAAGACCGGCACACCACCGCGCATCGATGGTCGCTCTATCGACTTCACCCGGTGTACCGAACAACCCGGCGACGGCATGCCCGGAGGCGAACGTGCCGAGCAGGGCGTGCCGGTGTTCAGCTTTCTGGGCACGGCCCAGATGCACCCGCGCCAGCTGCCGTGCTGGATCACCCACACCAATGCACGCACGCACGACATCATTCGCAGCGGCTTTGACCGCAGCCCCATGTTCACCGGCAAGATCGAAGGCGTGGGGCCGCGCTACTGCCCCAGTGTGGAAGACAAGATCAACCGGTTTGCCGACAAGGACAGTCACCAGATCTTCCTGGAGCCCGAAGGCCTGACCACCCACGAGGTCTACCCCAATGGCATTTCCACCAGCCTGCCGTTTGATGTGCAGTACGACCTGGTGCGCTCCATGCCGGGTCTGGAAAACGCCCACATCCTGCGCCCCGGCTACGCCATCGAGTACGACTATTTCGACCCGCGCAGCTTAAAGAGCAGCTTTGAGACACGCCAGGTGGGCGGCCTGTTTTTTGCCGGTCAGATCAACGGCACCACGGGCTACGAGGAGGCCGCCGCCCAGGGCCTGTTTGCCGGCATCAACGCCGCACTGCAGGTGCGTGCGCGCAGTGCCGAGGCCGCGGCACGCATGGGTGCCGCCAGTGCGGCCGGCACCATCACCTACGCTGCTGACACCTGGCTCCCCAGCCGCGACCAGGCCTACCTGGGTGTGCTGGTGGATGATTTGATTACCAAGGGCGTCACCGAGCCCTACCGCATGTTCACCAGCCGCGCCGAGTTCCGCCTGCAGCTGCGCGAGGACAATGCCGACGCGCGCCTGACCGAAGTGGGCCGCAGTCTGGGGCTGGTGGACGAAGCGCGGTGGAGCGCCTACTGCCGCAAACGCGATGCGGTTTCACGTGAAACAGAACGGCTGAAGTCGATCTGGGTCAACCCGCGCAACCTGGACTCGGGCGAAGCCGAACGCGTACTGGGGCGGGGTATTGACCACGAATACAACCTGGCAGACCTGTTGCGCCGCCCCGGTGTGACCTACGAGAAACTGGTGGGCATGGAATTAGGCCGTTTCGCCAACGCCGATCTGCTGGGTGGCAGCGCCGAAGTTGCTAATCCCGATGCCGAGGCGGCATTGCGCTGCGCCGTGCAAGAGCAGGTCGAGATTGGCATCAAATACGCCGGCTACATCGATCGCCAGAAGAACGAAGTGGAGCGCGCGGCCCACTACGAAAACCTGCGCCTACCCAGCGAGCTGGACTACATGCAAGTGGCCGCACTGAGCATCGAAGCGCGCCAGCGCCTCAACAAATACCGCCCGGAAACCTTGGGCCAGGCTTCGCGCCTTTCTGGCATTACCCCGGCCACCATTTCGCTCTTGCTGATCCACCTGAAGAAAGGCCAGTTCAAGGGGTTCGTCGAGGCAGTGAGGGCATGATGGCTTTGGATTTGCGCCAGCCACTGGCCATCGCCACCCGAACGCTGGGATTGGCACTGGCCGACCAACAGGTGGATGCGCTGCTGGGGTATCTGGGCCTGATCCAGAAATGGACCAAGGTTTACAACCTGACCGCCGTTCGAGACCCCAGCGAGATGCTCACCCACCATCTGGTTGACAGCCTGGCGGTGATTGGGCCTTTGCAGCAGCAACTGGCAAAGATGCGAATAGTGACGGAGAAGGGCGACGGCGCGAAACTACTCGACGTGGGCTCCGGGGCTGGGCTGCCGGGTGTGGTAATTGCCATCTGCTGCCCCGCCGTGAAGGTGGACTGCGTGGACACCGTGGGCAAGAAGGCCGCCTTCATCCAACAGGTAGCCGCCACCTTGAAGCTACCCAACTTGCGCGGCATCCATGCCCGTGTGGAGTCGCTGGCTGAGTCGTATGACGTGGTCAGTTCCCGTGCCTTTGCGTCACTGGCGGATTTCACAACCTGGTCCCAGCAGGCTCTGGCGGAGCAGGGGGTGTGGATGGGGATGAAGGGCAAACACCCAGCAGACGAGATCGCGGCGCTGCCCGCATCGGTGGATGTGTTTCACGTGGAACCACTGGAAGTACCGGGATTGGATGCGCAGCGGTGCATTGTGTGGATGCGCAAGCGTTAAGGGGTTCGTTGCGAGTTGGTTCGTGATGGTTATGGATGGGTTGGGGTATCCGTTTTGCTCCGTGTCCCCCGCCCGCTGTGCGGGCTCCTCCTTTACCTGCACAAAACGCATACCCCAACCCATCTTCGCGCTCTTGATGAACTCGGGGCGAATACGTCAGGGACAAGAACCAGGGGAGGGCCAGTGCTAGTACCGCATGTGGCACTCAGCCTATAAACAAAATGTTTCACGTGAAACCTTGCAGTAGCTCCCCCGTGTAAATGGTCATGCTTATCTCGACAGCATGGGAGGCGGGCGTAGCCCCAGGGGTTTTGCGTAGGTAAAGGAGGAGGCCGCAGGCCGGGGGACACGGAGCAAAACCCCTGGGGCTACGCCCGCCGGACCACCACCAATACAGTCACTGACCTCCTATGGATCCCTCGTTCGGCGCCTAACGTAAACTCACCCATCCCTCACCAAGGAATCCCCATGCTAGGCGTTACCGATTACGGCACCTTTGTCGTCACCATCATCATCTTCCTGGCCATCCCCGGTCCCGGCAATCTGGCACTGGTGACCTCCACCAGCAAGGGGGGCATCTGGGGCGGGCTGGCCGCTACGCTGGGCGTCATCCTGGGCGACCAGGCGCTGATGTGGTCTGCCGTAGCCGGGGTTGCGGCACTGCTGGCGGCGTACCCGGACGCCTTTGCCGCCATGCAGTGGATCGGGGCCGCCTACCTCGCCTGGCTCGGCTTGAAGATGATTACCGCCAAGCCGGGCGCCGGGCCGGTCTTGAACATCACCGCCGGGCACTACCTCAAGCAAGCGCTTTTCATCACCTTGCTCAACCCCAAGGCCATCCTGTTCTACATGGCCTTCTTTCCGCTGTTTGCCGATCCGGCCCACAGCCAAGGTTTCGTCACCTATGCCTTCATGGCCGGTACTATCGCTTTTCTCACTTTCCTGTATGGCCTGGGCGCCACATTGCTGACCCACTTTTTGGCCACCAAAATGCGCGCCAACCCCCACATCGGCCGCATCCTGGAAAAGCTGGCCGGGGTCGTGCTGCTGGGCTTTGGCGCCAAGCTGGCCTTGCAACGTTGAACCTGTTCCACGTGAAACCAGGTTTCCCCGATTCGTCATTTCCATCTCCCTGAGGCGTCCATGGCCAAGATCTTCTGCGTTGCCAACCAAAAGGGTGGCGTTGGCAAAACCACCACCACCGTGAACCTGGCTGCCGGTCTGGCCAAGGTCGGGCAGCGGGTGCTGATGGTGGACCTGGATCCCCAGGGCAACGCCACCATGGGTTCGGGTGTGGATAAGCGCCAATTGCCGTTGTCGGTGTACGACGTGCTGCTGGAGTCGGCTTCCATCGCCGAGGCGCGCGCGCAAAGCGACAAGCTCAAAGACAGTGGTTGCAGCTACGACATTGTGGGCTCCAACCGCGAACTGGCCGGTGCCGAAGTGGAATTGGTAGAAGTAGAGCGGCGCGACCGCCGCCTGAAAACCGCGCTGGCGGCAGTGGATGCAGAGTACGACTTTGTGCTGATCGACTGCCCCCCGTCCCTGAGCATGCTCACCCTCAACGGCCTATGCAGCGCACACGGCGTGATCGTGCCCATGCAGTGCGAGTACTTTGCGCTGGAAGGATTGACCGACCTGGTCAACACCATCAAGCAAGTCAAGGCCAACCTCAATCCCGACTTGCAACTCATCGGCTTGCTGCGTGTCATGTTCGACCCGCGCATCACGCTGCAGCAGCAGGTGAGCGACCAGCTCAAATCCCATTTCGGCGACAAGGTGTTCGACACCGTCATCCCGCGCAACGTGCGCCTGGCTGAAGCCCCCAGCTACGGCGTGCCCGGTGTGGTGTTTGACCCCGCGTCCAAGGGGGCCCAGGCTTTCGTGGCCTTTGCCCAGGAAATGGTGCAACGTATCCAGAAGATCTGACGCCTGCGCCATGGCCCACACCGTCTTGATCTTGCCGGGCTGGCAGAACTCCGGCCCCGCACACTGGCAAAGCCGTTGGGAAGCCCTGCACGGTTTTACCCGCGTGCAGCAGCACGACTGGATGCAACCCTTGCGCGGTGACTGGATGGTGCAGCTCGAAGAGGCTGTGCTGGCGTCTCCCCATCCGGTCATCCTGGCTGCCCACAGCCTGGGTTGCATCCTCACCGCCGCCTGGGCCGCCCATTCCCGCCACACCCACCGCGTGGCGGGCGCCTTGCTGGTCGCACCGGGCGACCCGGAACGCGAAGAACTGCGCGCCGTGCTGAAAAGCTGGTCGCCCATCGTGCTGCAGCGGCTGCCGTTTCCCGGCGTGCTGCTGGGCAGCCAGGACGACCCGTATTGCAGCATCCTGCGCGCCCAGCAAATGGCCAACGCCTGGGGCTGCCGGTTCATCGATTACGGCCAGCGTGGCCACATCAACGCCGACTCGGGCTTGGGCGACTGGCCCGAAGGGCTGGCGTTGCTGGAACTACTGAAGACATCCGCATAGAAAGGCAAGACGCCACCATGGTCACCAAAAAACCCAAGGGCCTCGGCATGGGCCTGGAAGCACTGCTCGGCCCCAAGGTCAAGGACCGTCCGGTCGACGAGGCACCAGCCGCCGCAACGCAAGGCACTCCCAGCAGCCTGCCGCTCACCGACCTGGTGGCCGGTGTGTACCAACCGCGCACCCACATGGATGAGGGTGCTCTGTACGAATTGGCCGAAAGCATCAAAGCCCAGGGCGTAATGCAGCCCATCCTGGTGCGCCCGCTGGATGCCGAGGCGTCCCGCCGCCAGCGCCAGGCCCAGCACGCCGAGGGCCTGGCGGTGGACCTTAACCGGCCGGTGTACGAAATCATTGCCGGGGAGCGACGCTTTCGCGCCTCGCGCCTGGCCGGTCTGGACAGCGTGCCGGTGCTGGTGCGCGACGTGCCCAACGAAGCCGCTGCGGCCATGGCGCTCATCGAAAACATGCAGCGCGAAGACCTCAACCCGCTGGAAGAAGCCCAGGGCCTGCAGCGTCTGATCCGCGAGTTTGGCCTCACCCACGAACAGGCCGCGCAGGCGGTCGGGCGCTCGCGCAGCGCCGCGTCCAACCTGCTGCGCCTGTTGAACCTGGCCGACCCGGTGCAGACCATGCTCATGGCCGGTGACCTGGACATGGGCCATGCCCGTGCGCTGCTGGCGCTAGACCGTGCCACCCAGATCACGGCTGCCAACCAGATCGCGGCCAAGAAGATGTCGGTGCGCGAAGCCGAAGGTCTGGTCAAGAAACTCGGTGCCGAGTTCCAGCTTACCGCCAGCAAACCCAAGAAAGAAAAGTCCCGCGACATCAAGCGCGTGGAAGAAGAACTGTCCGATCTGTTGATGGCGCAGGTGGACATCGTGGTGAAGAAGCGAGTCAAGCGGGCAGGGCGCCTGGAGGACATGGGCGAAGTAGTCATCCAGTTCGGGTCGCTCGACGAGCTCAACGGCCTGATTGAACGCCTCGGCGCCAACGCGGCACGCTAGCAGCGGCCTGAATATGCTACATATTTAATAGCTGCTTACGCTTGCTCCATAAGGTCTAGAGCCCAAAACAATGCCTAAAAAGACCATCCCACTGGCTACCGCGCTGAGCCGCTGGCCCCTACCGGCCTTGCTGGCCTGGGCCGGCGCGTGGCTGGTGCTGCGCACCGCGCTGGCGCTGCAAGCGCCCACCCACCAGGCGGTATGGCTGGCAACCGCAGTCGGGGTGGCCGCAAGCGTGGCCAGCGACCGTTGGTGGCGGCGCTTGCTGATTGCGCTGGGCTTTCCGCTGTCGTTCGTCCTTACACAGGCCCAGGGCAATGCATGGGGTGACATTCCCGCTTGGGCTTGGCTCGTGCCGCTGGGCCTCTTGCTGCTGGTCTATCCCCTGGGAGCCTGGCGCGACGCGCCGCTGTTTCCCACGCCTTTAAATGCGTTGGACGAATTGCCCCAGCACGCCCCTCTACCCGAGGGGGCCGCCATTCTGGACGCGGGCAGTGGCCTGGGTGATGGCCTGCGCGCGCTGCGCCGCGCCTACCCGCACGCCCAATGGCACGGCGTGGAAGGCAGCGCGGTGCTGCGCCTGCTGTGCGCGCTGCGCTGTCCCTGGGCGCTGGTGCGCCAGGGCGACTTCTGGGGTGCCCACTGGGGCCTGTACGACATGGTGTACCTGTTTCAACGCCCCGAGAGCATGGCGCGCGCTGCACAAAAGGCGCAAGCCGAACTGCGCCCGGGTGCGTGGCTGGTCAGCCTGGACTTCGAAGCCACCCACTGGAAACCCGATGCCATGCTGCACACGCCGGGTGGCACAATGCTGTGGTTGTACCAAGCACCCTTTACTGCGCAACCAGGAGACTGAGCATGCCTTCCGACTCCACCACCGCCAACACTGGCTTGGCAGACCCCACCGAGATTCCCCATGCCCGCCAGGTCCTGGTCATGGCCCTGGTCACCTTGGCCGAGCAGCGCGAAGCCGATTCCGAGAGCCACATTCTGCGGGTGCAGCACTACGTGAAAGCGTTGGCCGAAAACCTGGCCAGCAAGCCCCCGTTTGACGAAACGCTCACCCCGGCCTACATCGACACGCTGTTCCTGAGCGCGCCCCTGTACGACATGGGCTCCATCGGCGTGCCCGACCGCATCCTGCTCAAACCCGGTCGGCTCGACAGCGAAGAGATGGCCATCATGCGCACCCACCCCACCCTGGCCCATGCCGCCATCGAGCGTGCCGAAAAAACCCTGGGCCGCCCGTCACCGCGCCTGGCCATCGTGAAAGACCTGGTGCTGTGCCACCAGGAAAAGTGGGACGGTAGCGGCTACCCGCGCCAACTGGCGGGCACCGACATCCCGCTGGCCGCGCGCATCATGGCCATCGCCGACGTGTACGACGCCCTCATCAGCAGCAAGGTCTACAAAGACGGCGTCCCGCACGACAAGGCGGTGCAGATCATCTTCAGCGAGCGCGGCTCCCAGTTCGATCCTGACATGGTCGACGCCTTCATCGAAATCCAGGACGAATTCGCCGCCATCGCCCAGCGCTTTGCCGACACCGAAGCCGACATGCAGCACAAGATCGAGTACATGGCCAACGCCATTGCCGAAATGGCTTCGCTCTAGATTTTTATAACAAACAGGGCTCCAGCCCCCGTAAAACCTGCGTATGCAGCTATTAATTTTGTAGTATGCCGTCCACCACCACTGCGCACTTGACCACCCACGACACCACCCGCATTGACGATACCCGCATCGGCGCGGTGCGCCCGCTCATCACCCCGGCACTGCTGGAAGAAAAACTCCCGGTATCCGACGCCGCCGAGGCTTTGGTAGAGAGCAGCCGTGCGGCCATTTCCGACGTGCTGCACGGCGGCGACGACCGCCTCATCGTCGTGGTGGGGCCGTGCTCCATCCACGACCACGACCAGGCCATGGACTACGCCCGCCAGCTCAAGGTGCAAGCCGATGCGCACAGGAACGAACTGCTGGTGGTGATGCGGGTCTACTTCGAAAAACCCCGCACCACCGTGGGCTGGAAGGGCTACATCAACGACCCGCACCTGGATGGCAGCTTTGCCATCAACGAAGGGCTGGAAATGGCGCGCCGCCTTGTGCTCGACGTGCTGGAGCTAGGCCTGCCGGTGGCCACCGAATTCCTGGACCTGCTCAGCCCACAGTTCATCAGCGAACTGGTGAGCTGGGGCGCCATCGGCGCGCGCACCACCGAAAGCCAGAGCCACCGCCAGTTGGCCAGCGGGCTCTCGTGCCCGGTGGGCTTCAAGAACGGCACCGACGGCGGCATCAAGGTCGCCACCGACGCCATCCAGGCTGCCCAGGCCAGCCACGCCTTCATGGGCATGACCAAGATGGGCCAGGCCGCCATTTTCGAAACACGCGGTAATGACGACTGCCACGTCATCCTGCGCGGCGGCAAGGCCCCCAACTACTCCAGCGACGACGTCGACACCGCCTGCGCCTTGCTCAAGGCCGCCGGCTTGCGCGAGCAGGTCATGATCGACGTCAGCCACGCCAACAGTTCCAAGCAGCACGCGCGCCAGATCGTGGTGGCGGGCGAGGTGGCCGCACAGATCGCAGCGGGCGACCACCGTATCACCGGCATCATGATCGAGAGCAACCTCGAAGAAGGCCGCCAGGACATCGTCGAAGGCGCTGCGCTCAAGGTGGGGGTCAGCGTGACCGATGCCTGCATCAGCATGGCCCAGACGGTGCCGGTGCTGGAGCAGCTGGCAGCAGCGGTTCGAATCAGAAGAGCCATCTAGCCCTCGCGAAATAAGCGTAGGCAGCTATCTTTTGAATAGCAAATGAAACTCTGCATTCTCGACAACGACATCCTCGAAGGCGAACTGGCTACGCGCTACGGCAGCTTTGGTGCACTGTTCCAGCGTCTGTTTCGCGACGCAGGGGCGCACTGGTCCATGGACGTGTTCAGCACCCCGCGCGGGCAGTACCCGACCAGTTTCGACACCTATGACGCCGTGCTGCTCACGGGCAGCGGCGCTGACTCGTTTTCTGAAGAACCCTGGGTGGTGGAATTACGCCGCCAGACCTCCGAACTCCTGCGCCAGAACAAGAAACTGGTAGGCGTGTGCTTTGGCCACCAACTCATTGCCCTGTGCCTGGGCGCACCGGTTGGCCGCGCGCCGCAAGGCTGGGGCGTCGGCCGCCACACCTATGACTGGCACCGCGCCGACCTGGGCCACGCTCCAGAACGCCGCCAGATCGCCTTGTTGGCCAGCCACCAAGACCAGGTAGCAGCACTCCCGCCCGGTGCCACCCTGGTCGCCAGCAGTGCGTTTTGCCCCGTGGCCGCGTTCACCGTGGGCGATACCGTGTTCTGCATCCAACCCCACCCCGAGTTTGAAGAGGCCCTGAGCACCCACCTGCTCGACAAGCGCCGCAACCAACTGGGTGAAGCCCTGTATCGCACCGCCCACGAAAGCTTGGCGCTAGGCCATGAGGGCGCAGACGTAGCGCGCATGATGGTGGACTTTTTGCAGCGGCGCTAAACGATCAGGCTCGACATCGTTGATACCTTGCGGTGAGTTCAGCACAGAAAATAGACCAAATTTGGACTATATTTGGCCCAACATGTCCTTGGAGCCTGCCATGCCGCTTGCCGAGCAAATCAAACCCATCTCCTACCTGAAGTCCAACGCCGCCGATATCGTCAAAGGGTTTGCGAGCCATCCGGAACCCATCATCATTACCCAAAATGGCGAGGCAAAAATGGTTGTGATGGATATTGGAACCTACGAACGCCAGCAGGAAACTTTGGCTTTACTGAAATTGCTCAGTCTGGGCAGAAAGGATCTTCAGGAAGGAAGATTCCAATCCGCAGACGATTTCTTCAGCGAGATGGATGATGCGGCATGACACGCGGGGCTGTCATCGTCCAAGGCGCAAAGGCAGATTTTCTTGACATCAAACACTACGTAAAAAAGGAGTTTGGCGATTTGGTTTGGGCAGAAGTCAACCAAGAATTCAAGAACACACTCCGACAAATCGCCATCAACCCGCTGCTGGGGTCCCCCATTGACGAACTGGAGCTACTGGGATTCGAGAATTTTCGGAAAACCCTGGTTCGGCAGACCCGCGTCATCTACGAGTACACCCCTGAGCTGGTTGTCGTGCACCTGTTCATTCACACCCGGCGTGATTTCAAGACCCACTTGGAAAGACGTCTTCTCACCGCCTGTTAAGTACTGCTTCCATCCTTCGAAATAACCCGGACCAGGGGTGGGTCCGGGGTGGTGATTCAACCAGGCCTTGCCTTGTGGGCGGCCTGCGCAAGCGGGGCTTATGGCCGGTGTTGCGGGAGTTTGCTTCAGGGTGGTAACCGTAAACCCAGTGTAGAAGCGCAGGCCGGGCAGATGCTTGCGTTATGACGTGTTATCAAGGAATATTTGGCATACTATGCCTTCAAATAACTTCCTAACAGCATAAATATGCAGCTGGATCGTTACGACCGCCAGATTCTCGGTATTCTTCAACAAGAAGGCCGCATCAACAACCAGGACCTGGCAGACCGCATCGGGCTGTCGCCGTCACCCTGCCTGCGCCGCGTGCGCGCGCTCGAAGAATCGGGTTTGATCCAGGGCTACCACGCCCTGCTGGACGCGCGCAAACTGGGCTTGTCGCTGATGGCGCTGGTGCGCGTTTCCATGGACCAGCACACACCCGAACGTTTTGCCAATTTCGAAGCGACCTTGGCTGTGTTACCCGAGGTGCTGGAATGCCTACTCATCACCGGCCAGGATTCCGACTACCAGTTGAAAGTGGCCGTGCGCGACATGGACCATTACCAGGCCTTGTTGCTGGACCGCATTGCCTGCATCCAGGGCGTCACCGGGGTGCATTCCAGCTTTGTCTTGCGCCGCATCATCGACCGCACCAGCCTGCCGGTCTACGCCAGCGCCTGAGCGCCACACGGATTGCCCATGTGCTTGATCGTCTGGAACTGGCAACCCAGCAGCGCAACCCCGCTGGTGCTGCTGTCCAACCGCGACGAATTTCATGCGCGCGCGGCACAGCCCCTGCATTGGTGGGATGCCAACCCTGCCGCACCCCAGACCCAGGTTCTGGCGGGACGGGATCTGCAAGCCGGTGGCACCTGGCTGGGGGTCAACCGCCAGCGCCGCCTGGCCGCCATCACCAATTTTCGCAGCGGCAGCGCGCTGCGCAACGATGCCCGCTCCCGGGGGGAGTTGGTCACACAGTTCTTGTACAGCCGCCTCAGCGTCACGGCATTCCTGCAGAATCTGCAAAGCCAGTGCGGCGCTTACAACCCATTCAACCTGCTGGTGTATGACGGAGCCACGCTCATGGGACTGGAAAGCCGCCATGCCCGCATCGTGCCTTTGCAGCCGGGCTGGGGCGGTGTTTCCAATGCCGATTTCAACACGCCCTGGCCTAAGCTGCGCCGCCTGCGCGCACAAGCGCAAGACCTGCCTGCGGTGCAGAACACGGTTGCCTGGCACGACCAGGCACTGCCCTTGCTGCGCGACCGGTTGCAGGCAGGCGCACACGAACTGCCACAAACCGGCATCGCACCCGGGCTGGAGCAGGCGCTGTCGTCCATCTTCATCGAATTGCCGCAGTACGGCACACGCGCCAGCACGGTAGTGACCGTGGCGGACTCGGTTCGCATGACCGAGCAGGTGCACACGCCCAACGCACCCGCCCGTGAACGAAGCGAAGTGTTCGAACCCCTTGCGATGCCGCGCTAGCGCGCGTCGGGCAGCTCGATCTTGACCGCCAGCACTTCCAGGTTATCCTGGCGTTCCAGATTTACTTTGATGTCTTCCGGGTTGATTTGCACGTATTTACTGATAACGTCAATCAACTCCTTTTGCAGTGCGGGCAGGTAGTCGGGTTGGCTGGCATTGCGCCCAGCACGTTCGTGGGCCAGGATGATTTGCAAGCGTTCCTTGGCGATGCTGGCCGTCTTCTTCTTCTCGCCCAGGAACAGGGACAGGAATGACATGGCTTACTTCCCCCCGAACAGGCGCTTGAGCAGACCCGGCTTGGGTGCCTCAATGAAGCGCATGGGTTTGTCATTGCCCAAAAAACGCTCGATCACATCCTTATAGGCCTCGGCGACGTCGCTGCCTTGCATGTGGATGGCCGGTGTGCCTTGGTTGGAGGCCTGCAACACCGACTCGCTCTCGGGGATCACGCCAATGAGCTTGATACGCAGGATGTCCTGGATGTCTTCCAGCGAAAGCATTTGGCCGGAGTCCACGCGGCTGGGGTTGTAGCGGGTGATTAGCAGGTGTTCCTTGATCGGCTCTGCCCCTTCCATGGCCCGTTTGGTCTTGCTGGAAAGCATACCCAAAATGCGGTCCGAGTCCCGCACCGAGGATACCTCGGGGTTGGTCACTACCAGGGCCTCGTCGGCATAGTGCATGGCCATGAGCGCACCCGTTTCAATACCGGCCGGAGAGTCGCACACGATGTAGACGAACCCCATGTCAGCCAGGTCCTTGAGCACCTTTTCCACGCCTTCCTGGCTGAGCGCGTCCTTGTCGCGCGTTTGCGAAGCGGCCAGCACATACAGGTTTTCGCACTGCTTGTCCTTGATCAGGGCCTGGTTCAGGTTCGCCTCGCCATGGATCACATTGATCAGGTCGTAAACCACACGGCGTTCGCAGCCCATGATCAGATCCAGATTGCGCAATCCCACGTCGAAATCGATCACGGCGGTCTTGGCACCGGTCAGGGCCAGGCCTGTCGCAAAGCTGGCACTGGTCGTGGTTTTGCCCACGCCTCCCTTGCCCGAAGTCACCACAATAATCTTTGCCATACGCAATTCTTTCTGTATTTATCTTACGTCTTCAACACTTCAATAAGCAGCTTTTCCTGCCCATCATCACTCAACCGCACCTGGGCGGCTTTGCCGTGAATGTCTGCGGGAAGCGCATTTTCGCTGGTCCGGTACACCCCGGCGATGGAAATGAGTTCGGGCTCCAGGCAGGTCGAAAAAATGCGTGCCTGCACATTGCCGCGTGCACCGGCCATCGCTTTTCCACGCAAGGGCGCGTACACATGGATGTTGCCATCGGCCACCACTTCGGCACCGGGGTTCACCATGGCCAGCACCACCAGATCGGCACCGCGGGCATACACTTTTTGGCCAGAGCGCAAAGGCCGATCTATCACCATCGTTCCCGGCCCCGGTACTTCACGTACCACTTCCTGCACGACCTCACGCACGATTTCGAGAGGGACAGGCGTAGGCTCCACCCGCGGCGTTCGTTGCACTTCCGGTTCGGCCTGCACCAGGCCCACGGCCAGGGCAGCCGCCATCCACTCGGGATTGCCGCCGCGCACCGCCACGGGCACCAGGCTGCAATTACGCAATACCCGCAACAACGGAACCATATCTTTGACCGGCGCTTGTCGATCCAGCTGTGAAAGGTCGACCACCAAGGCATCGTGGTCAAAGAAGTTTGGGCTTTCACCATCTGGGCCAAACTGTCGCAACAGCTCTTGCGACAACAGTTCCCAGTCATCCCGTTTCAAGATTAGTGCCACCAACGGGAGGTTGGCACTTTTTATCTCAAAAGACGCCGGCATTGGGGAATGGTTAGAACCAGCAGTACGAGGGGACATGAAGAAGCGGGCGGCAGTTGCGAACCAAATCGGCCGAATAGGCCGAATAGGCCATCGTGTCGGAGAAAACCGACGAATCTTACTTGAGAAAGAATGGCAAGCCGGTTTTCCCTCTCTATCTATATTCTTCTTTGAAAAAGTTAGTAGTAGTAGTTAGTGTGCAGCTGTTTCCGGGGAGAAGTCTATTTTTTTCTTTGTTATCAATAAGTTAACGAGGGTGATTGAGTGTGTGTGACAGTGCTACCCTATCTGTTGATAAGTTTGAATAAGTAAGTGACTTATTCAACGAGTGTTGATAACTAGGTGGTTGTGCGGAAACTATCCACAGTGTTGTGCTTTGACAGCCTAGGGGGGGTGCGGTGTAGAGTCGAACCCATGCAATGGTTCTATCGCTTTATCTTGGTCGCCGGGGTAACCTGTGTGGTTTTCTTGATCGCCGGTATCCTGGCTACTTGGGCTCCTGACCGGTCGGTGCAAGCCCTATCCGGTCGTTGGGCGCCATCACCGTCCCGGTTTATCGAGGTAGAGGGCATGCAAGTCCACGTGCGCGACGAAGGTCCGCGTGAAGATCCCACCCCCCTAGTTCTATTGCATGGAACTTCGGCCAGTTTGCATACCTGGGATGGATGGACACAGCATTTGATCCCAAGCCGCCGCGTAATCCGCTTTGACCTGCCGGCTTTTGGGTTGACCGGCCCGCACCCCAAAGCGGACTACTCGATCGCGACGTACGTTCGTTTCGTGCATGCCGTCATGCGCACCCTTCAAGTTCAAAAAGTGGTGTTGGCGGGTAACTCTTTGGGTGGACAGATTGCTTGGAACTATGCCGTTGCCTATCCCGATCGCGTCTCCAAACTAATTCTGGTCGACGCCGCGGGATATCCGCTGCAGCCAGAATCCGTCCCAATCGGATTCCAGGTCGCCCGAATGCCCGCCGTTCGGTGGATCATGGAATACGTTTTGCCGCGCGGTCTAGTCGATAGCAGTGTGCGCAACGTCTACGGAAATCCAAATGTTGTGACTCCCGCCTTGGTGGATCGCTATTACGAACTCTCCTTGCGCGCGGGCAATCGGCAAGCCTTGGTGCAACGGCTCCAACAACCATTACACGGAAACGAAGACACCATCAAAACCGTGCAACAACCTACCCTGGTCATTTGGGGCGCAAAAGACAGGCTTATTCCCGTCAGCCATGCACATCGCTTCGGAGAGGACATCCGGTCGGCACAGCTCGCGGTGTTTGATCGACTCGGACATGTTCCCCATGAGGAAGATCCCCAGCAAACCGTGCAGGCGGTCCTGGCGTTTGTCACGCCGCCTTGAGTTCCACCGGAACCGAACATAAAATCAAGCTCCAACCCTTTTAAAACGGGCGTAAATAGCTATTATTTTTGTAGCAGGTTGTTTTCATGAGTGACAAAAAACCGTTCGAAATCGCGCGAGAAACGCTCAAACAACTCACTACAAAAAAGTTACCCCCGACACCCGCCAACTACCAATCGCTGTACAACGAAATTGCAGGAATCCCTGCAACAGCGCCATTCCCAGCGGAGATTCTGCGCGAGATATCCAAAGCACTGCCCGCCAAAACACCGGGCCAGCAAAAGCAAAAGGGTCTGTTGGACTATGCAATCGACCGCTTGAACTGGGAAGGCGTCAAAAACGCACTCATTGCGTATGGTGGATTTGCGCCAGCCCTTGCGGACGAACTCCCGGGAACGGCTCCAAAGTCGCCATCCAACCTGACAGTTCCAGCTTTCACCAGCGAATTCTTCGGTCAGTTGTGTCGTTTGATTGAGTACACCCAACCCGCTCTGGGTACGGATGACGCACGGTTTGCCGAGCTCACCACCGCACTAACACAGGCTTTGCGTCAATCAGGTACCGACGTGATCGCGATCAAAGGCTTGATCTCAACCTACAGCGACCGAGTCTCTTTTGTCGCCGAAGATCAAGCGGAAATCAAAAAAACACTTCTAAAACTGTTGCATTTGGTCTTTGAAAACATTGCAGAGCTCAGCATCGAGGAACAGTGGCTCCAAGGCCAAATGCAAGCGCTCATGGCTGCAGCCACGCCGCCGCTTACGTTACGTCGTTTGGATGATGTCGAGCGCCGCTTGAAGGATGTGATCTTCAAGCAAAAAGACGCAAAAGAACGCACCTTGCAAGCCCAAAGTGAGATGCGCCAGATGCTGGCTGCGTTTATCGAACGCCTGTCCGACATGGCCAAGTCCACCGGCACTTTTCAAACCAAGTTGGAAGAAAACGCACGACAAATCGAGCAGGCGAAAACCCTCGAAGAAATTGCGCCTGTCCTTAAAGAAGTTGTCCAAGCAACACGCACTATGGCGCTGGAGAGTCAACAATCCAGTGAAGAACTGCAAGCCATGCGCGAACGCGCCAACCAAACCGAAGCCGAACTAACCCGCCTGCACCAGGAACTTGACCGCATCAGCATCCAAGCGCGCCATGATCCCTTGACCGGAGCCCTGAATCGGAAAGGTCTGGAAGAAGCGGTTGAAAAAGAACTATCGACCGTCCGCCGAAAGGAAACACCGTTGTGTGTCTCGTTGCTGGACATCGACAACTTCAAGAAACTCAATGACACACTGGGCCATGCCACTGGCGACGCCGCTTTGACCCATCTTTCGCAAGTTGCGCGTGAATGCATGCGTCCGCAAGATACGCTCGCGCGGTACGGGGGTGAGGAGTTTGTCATTCTGATGCCAGATACCGCGTTGGAACAAGGAATCGCAGCCATGACACGGTTGCAGCGGGAGCTGACAACCCGGTTTTTCATGTCCGGAACCGAAAAAGTTCTCATCACATTTAGCGCCGGTGTCGCGCAATTGGAGCCTGGTGAGTCTGGCAACGACGCCATCAAACGGGCCGACCAAGCCATGTATCTGGCAAAACGCTCGGGTAAGAACCGGGTTGTCGGCACCTAAAAAGAAAGACCGCACCATGGCCTACTTAGTAACTGGATTGATCTTGTTTCTTGGGATCCATTCCATACGGATCGCCACGGACTTTTGGCGCACTGCAGCGGTCGCCCGAATCGGAGAGGGGCCTTACAAAGGCATCTATAGCGTGCTGGCATTGACCGGCTTGTTTCTGATCGTGGCCGGGTTCTCAATCGCCCGCGAAACACCCGTTGTCCTTTGGACCCCCCCCATGGGTCTGCGTCATGGCGCAGCGCTCCTTACTTTCCTTGCATTCATTTTCTTGGCAGCAGCGTATGTGCCCGGAAATACCATTCGCGCGCGACTCCACCATCCTATGGTTCTGGGTGTCAAAGCCTGGGCGTTGTCCCATTTGATGGCAACCGGACAACTCGCCCATTTGATTCTGTTTGCTGCATTCCTCGTATGGGCAGTGTTTGACTTCGTTTCGCTGCAGCGCCGCGACCGCGCACACGGCACGGTCTACGCACCCGGCAACCTGCAAGCGACCCTGCTGACGGTTGCCATCGGCGGTACAGCTTGGGCACTATTTGCATTCATCTTCCATGGCTGGCTGATTGGCATACGTCCGTTTGGATAGGCAGCCCTCTTTGCACCTAGCGTTCCAAGTACCACTGGATCAGATACTTGGCAACAAAACCGAGCATGCCAAAGGCAAGACCCAGGAACAGTACGAACGTGCCGAATTTGCCTGCCTTGGATTCCCAAGCCAGCTGACCAATGATAAAAAGCATGTACAGCATGAAGCCGGCCACGCCAAAGGTGAGGCCGAATCCTGCAATCTGTTCCTCGCTAAAGCCGAACATGGCCGCGCCTTATCCTTAAGTTTCGGTGCGCTCTGGCCAAGCCTGGGCGTCAACCAGGTCGCAGTACGCATGCCAGCTGGCGTGCCCTAACCACGGAACCACCACCACCAATCCTAGAAACAAAGTTGCAAAGCCGAATGCAGTAAGGCACAGGATCAAGGTTGCCCATATCGCCAAGGGAATAGGATTCGCCAGCACGGTTTGCCAACTGGTCAATACCGCTTGCATAAGCGTAACTCGGCGATCTAGCAACAAGGGCATGGACACCACGCTGGATGCAAAAACTGGCGCACAACCTACCGCACCCAATGCCAACCAGGCTTCAAAAAGCCACCCTTGCGGTGCGAGCATCACATGGCGGACAAAATCGATTGGTGTCGCAATCGGAACGGGTGCCAGCAAGGTGATGAAGGCAGCCGAAGTGAGCACCCAGCCCGTACCTGCCAAAGCGAGCAGGCAACCCAATTGCACCATGCTCCAATACGGCCCGCTCCACTTGTCAATATGACTGTCGTGCCAGTTGAGCCAGGTTCGCAACACGACCTGAAAGTTTGGTGCTTGCTGTTTTTGCAGAGCCCGACTCAGCGCATACAAACTAGTGGCCAACACCGGAGCTACCAACAAGAATCCCGACAAGGACCCCGCCAGAAACCAGAAGTGTTGACCGAAAAACCACGAAATTGCAGCACCCCCCAACGCGAGCGCCACCCCGTGCAAGAGGCTCAACGGACCAACAGCCATCAAATCACGCCACCCCCGCGCGAGCCAGACGAGCGGTTGGCTTAGCGCAATCGTGCGTACAGGGGGTAGCGTCAGTTCGAGCTTGGCCATAACGAGTCAGGTCTGCAGCGCCAGTGTACTGGCACTGCGAAAACCCCAAGACTCGAAATATGATCGACCGACGGCTACTTGGGTGCGCTAGCACCTTTCATGTGCCGGCTTCCCTGATGCCGCTCGTGACGGTGACCCATGCGAGCATGTTCTGCGTTAAAGGTCTTCTTCTGCTCGGCGCTAAGGCTGTTGTAAAAAGTCTTGGTCGCCTCGTCGCGCTTGTCCATTTCCGCCTGCATCGCCGTCCAATGTTCTTTGCGAAGGTTGCGCATGCGATCAATCCGCTCGGGGGTGGTCAGGTCTGCAAGTTCCGTCGGACTGGGTTTTACCGGCTGGGTCTTGGCCGTAGGCTTCAGGGCCTCCATGAAGTTCGTCCAGGCGCCTTCCTGGTCAGGCGTAATCTTGAGCTTGGACTTGAGAGCAGCATGGCGCGTAGCCATCATCTCCTGCCTGCGTGCAGGCTCCATGCGTTTCTGCATGGCCCCCTGTGCGCCGGGGCGCATGGTGTCTGATGGCTTGCCGTCCGGCGCAGGCGCATTAACAGGCTCGGAGGTCTGTGCCAACGTGTACGAACCCGTGAGAGCGAACACGCTGGCGGCGATTAGCGAAGTTAGGGTGACTTTCATTGCGATGTCCTTTCGTTGAAATTGCTGGCATGCATCCAAGGCCAGGGTGAAAGCAGTGTGCACTTTCTGTGTATCGCCCGAATTTCGTCTTGCGAATGTTTTGTAAAGCCGACGCGACATTTGGAACGAACTTTCGCGGTGACAATACGCTGCCGTCATGCGATTGCCTGACCCTCGATTCCCTTTCATTTAATGGGCAACGGCCGAAAAAGGTTTCACCGTGTTTAAGAATGTGATGATTTACAAAGTCGACCGCGGTTGGCCTACCGAAGTCGAGGTGTTGGAGAACGCGCTGGCCGAGCAACGATTTACACCCTGTACCGCCACCCAGGAAAAGTCAGCGGGCTGGATCGAACCCCGGGGTCATGCACACGGTCCCTTGGTTGAAGTCGTAGATGGTCAATGGATTTTGCATCTGTATGTAGAGACCAAAAGTGTTCCTGCAGCGGTAATCAAACGCAAGGTGCAGGAGCAAGTAGACCGTATCGAAGCAGAGTCCGGTCGGAAACCCGGCAAGAAAGAACGTCGGACATTAGCCGACGATGCGCGATTGAGCCTCTTGCCCCTCGCCTTTACCAAACAACATCGGACGCAGGTTTGGGTGGACCCTGTTGCAGGACTACTGGTGACGGATGCCGGCAGCTCCGCCAAGGCCGATCAAGTGATGAGCAGTTTGGTCCAAGTGGTGCATGGCCTCTCGGTGCGCCTCTTGCAGACGCAAAACACGCCACAGGCAGCAATGGCAAATTGGCTCACCACAAGGGAAGCTCCAGTGGGCTTTTCTGTCGAAAGAGAGTGTGAACTCAAAGCCCCTGATGAGTCCAAATCGGTTGTTCGCTACGCCCGCCATGCCTTGGACACCGATGAAGTTGTCCAACATATCCACCAAGGGAAGCTGCCAACACGCTTGGCGTTGTCTTGGGCTGATCGCATCGTTTTTGTCATAACCGAGTCTCTACAACTCAAGAAAGTTAGTTTCTTGGACACGGTTTTTGAGGGGAACTCTGCGCGTCAGACCGAGGAAGACGCCTTTGATGCCGATGTTGCCATTGCGACTGGCGAATTGCGTCAAATGCTCCCCACTTTAATAGCCGCGTTGGGTGGCGAAGCCATGGTGAAAGACTAGCTTTATCGCCATACCGTTTTACGAGGCTCGTCGGTATGATGGCCCGCATGATGGCGCTTCGGCTTCGTTGGACCCGTACACTGCTTTTGGCCAAGCAGTTATGCGCTGTTGTTACGCTCGCTTTCTTTGCAACCCATGCAGGTGGCGCAGAAAAACTGAAACTGCTCTTGATGGCTTCCAGTGGCACGCAGCGTACCGCCTGGATGCAAATGGTGGACGCTTTTGAAAAAGCCAACCCACACATTCAAGTCGAGTCTACGGTACTGGAGCAAGAGCAGTATAAGCGCGACTTTGAATCGATCATCCGCCGCGAAGCCATCGATGTTGCGTTTTGGTTTGCAGGCGAGCGATTGCGGCAGATCCTGCAATCAGGTGCCCTGGATCCCATTGAGAGCGGTTTAGCCAAAGAAGTTGGTGATGTTGTCTTTACCCGAGCCAGTTGGGATTCTGTGCGTTACGGTTCCCAGCATTTTGCTTGGCCTCTTTCCTACTATGCCTGGGGATTTCTCTACAGCCGCTCCCAGTTCGCGAAGCTTGGGTTACGTGTCCCAACCCAGTGGCGGGAACTACTTGCGATCAGTAAGCGATTGCATGATGCAGGCGTAGCGCCGTTTGCTGTGGGCGCAGGAGCAGGCTGGCCCGCAGCCGCATGGTTTGACTACTTGAATCTGCGGATGAACGGGCTTGAATTTCATCGGAGGTTGCTGGTAGGGCAAGAGTCGTTTTTTGACCGACGAGTCTCGCAAGTTCTGACAGAGTGGAAGATGCTGTTGTCTAAAGGGTATTTCCTGAATGAGACGATCGACAAAGACTGGGATAGTGTTCTGCCCTATCTGTATCGCCAAAAAACCGGAATGGTCTTGTTGGGTGGCTTTGCTGCGGGGAAGATACCCACCATCGGCCCAGGGGGGGTGGATCTGCGTTCGGACATCGACTTTTTCCCTTTTCCCCAAGTTGCCAAGTCGGTCGGAAGATTTGAGGATGCACCCTTGGACGTGTTGGTCCTACCTGCAAAAGGCAAGAATCGTCCAGCTGCGCTTCAGTTTCTGCGGTTTGTCGCTACCAGCGGGCAACTTTCTTCGTTCAACGGTGCGTCCGGTATGTTGGCACCGTTGAGCGGTTCCATGCGTGAAGGCGCAAGAACCATGAGGTCGGCAAAAGACGCCTTGGATCGTGCGGATGGTTTAGCATTTTTCTTTGATCGAGATGCCCGCACAGAAGCGGTTCCCGCCGCGTTGGACGCGTTTCGCAGGTTCTTGATACCGCCCCACAATGTCCCAGAGCTGCAGGCTGCTTTGGAGCGCGCCATGCAAAACGCGAAAGCAGACTCCCCATCCTTTCGGTAGCGGCCAGGCTTTGGTTGCCTAAGCAGGGGATAGATATTTACCCTCCCCACCATGGGATGGTCTGCGAATGGATGTGGTGTTCTCGCCAGGGGCGGTGATGATGATGGCGATGGTGGTGGCCGCCCTTGGCGGGCTGTGCAATGGGAACAACAATAGTTGCCGGATAGTAGCGGGCACGCGGGACCTGGGTGTGCAAGATAGAAGCAGCCTGGGTGTAATACACAGTACCGGGCGCCGGCTGGGGTACAGGGATATGGCTGCGTGGTGGCTGCATGATCCGAGCGCCTACCAAACCGCCTACACCCGCGCCGAGAACGGCACCCTGCGCTGCGCCCACACGCTCGCCAATCATGGCGCCGGCGGCAGCCCCCAAGCCTGCACCGACGGCCGGGTGCAACGCTTGCGCCTGGGAAGCTAGGCTAAACCCCCACAACGTGGAGGCAATTGCGCCGACAACCAGAAATCGGAATCTGACGTGTTGAGTCCCAGGATGCTGAGCGTTATTCATGGTGCAATGTGGCTAGCGCCGTGCCGCTAGATGTAACGGCTTATGCTCAGTCAACGCGCGCAATCGTGTCCAGACGACCACATTTACACGCAATTACAGCTCGTAAAACTCGATTACACAGCAAGAAGCCGGCTGTGCGCTCCACGATTCGCCATAGACGAAGTCACGATTTCTTGATGGAGCAGGTATTGATACCCAAGATTGCATAAGGAGGGCACCAGCCTAGGGCCCCAGTTGCGAGGGGAACGACTCCCAGCCAACCCCACCAGCCTACGACCCCAGTTGCGGCCAGGCCAATGAGTGCGAGTCCTGCAGCAATTCGAACACCACGGTCAATGCCGCCAACGTTAAGTTTCATGGATGAATCCTTTCTTGGTTGAGGAGCCCTATTGAACTACAACCCAGCGACTTTGTCTGTGACATCGTTCTCTCAATTGACTTGAACTCAATGTCGAGGCCGTATCAGCATCGGAACGAACTGCCAAAGATACAACGCAAAACCGCTGCTCCAAGTAATAGCGGACAGCTGAAGAAGACCCATACCAATCTCACTCGGTAGCATCGCGCAAAGGCGAAAGGCAACCGCCAGCAAGATCAACCAGTAGCTGGCGCGGATGGTTCGGTCCGTCGCCAGAGGGCGCCCTAGATGTCCCAGGGCGGTACGGGTCACCATGCCGATGATCAGCACCGAAAATCCGCCCATGGCAATCACGTGGACAGGGAGGGCACGGGCGATCGATCCACCCCAAAAATGGGCTGCTGCGAGCAAAAGCCCGATTCCCAAGGAGCCGTATCCAGCGTACAGAATCCATAACAGCGCATTTCCCAGAACCGCCCAAGGTTTCCAGCTAAGAAGCTGGATCAAGGCTAACATTCCGGCAATGGCACACGCCCATGCTGCAAGCCATCCCTGATTCGCTAACAGAGATCCAACGGCAACTGCGCTAAATGCCAATTGAACCCACCCGCTGCGAGTGTGGGCTGGGATTACAAGTCCGGGAGTCGCACGCATGGCAAAAAAAGGAATGACGCGCCTGCCGATCAAAAGTGCAATCAATGCCATCAGAACCAGCGCAGCTTGAAAGCGCTGCATCAGTAAACTGTAGTCACCACTTTGTTGTGCAGTGGTCAGATACAGCAGATCCAGTACGCCTAGGCCTGCAAGCAAAACCGGAATCGCTGCATTGCGTTGATTCTTGGAGATAAAGACTGCGCGGCCCATGCCGGCGGCCGCGATGGCAAAGAAACTGACTTCCGCGGCGACACCTACCCAAAAGGCCGTCGCTTCAGGTATCAAAAACGCGACCCGGGCGACCAGCCATAAAGAAACGGCTGAAGCCAGTAGTCGCGGAGCCATGGGATTGACGCCTGTCCAGTTGGCGCCCGCTGTCATCAAGAAACCCACTGCAATGGTGGCAATGAATCCCCACAACATTTCATGCGCGTGCCACGCAATGCCTTGCAAAGGACCCATCAACAAGCTGGGCCAAAAGATCCATACGAGCGCTGCGACACATGCCCATGCGGTTCCAGCGGTGTACAACGGCCGAAAACCGAGCTCCAAAAACGCCGACAGACTGGGCTTCGATCGATCTTTGGGATCTGGTTCTTGCGGCTGAAGGAGGGGCGGCTTCACACGGAGTGAAATTTTTGTAGGCTGATTCATAAGATGCATTCATTGTATTGCTTTTGTGGCGTGCTTGCTGAGCTCTGTTCGATGCAGTGCGCTAGTTCGTGTGCCCTGCAGCCAGTTTACGGAACGCAACCCTATCTCGCGAAGGGTCCCCAGCGCTTGGACAAGCCCTTGGCAGGCGCGCGGGAAAATACCGAGGCCAGAGCGGGTTCGTGACGT
>JAYRUL010000026.1:0-26436 GCA_041919095.1 Rhodoferax sp.
GCGGATCAAAAAGCGAGTCGATCACCGACGCGAGTCGTTACGTGGCCGACTACCGCCAGATCGCTGGGTGCAACCCATGGAAGACCATGGATCGGCACCGTGCAAGCCGCGCCTGGCTGGCCAAGCAACTGGCCAGCGAGACGGTGAGGCCTCGTGTGGTTGTCACCCACCACTATCCCAGCCCGTTATCAACCGACCCACAGTACGCGGATGATCCTGCGAGCGCGGCGTTTGGCTCGGACCTACCGCCTGAGTTTTTCAAAGGCGTGAGCCTCTGGATTCACGGGCATACGCACACGTCGTTCGACTACGAAACAAACGGGTGCAGGGTGGTGTGCAACCCCCGCGGCTATCTGCTGAATGATGGCAGCTTCGAGAACGCCCATTTCAACCCTGCATTGCTCGTTGAAATCTAAACCTGGCGCCGTTCTGTCGAAGCTCATCAGGGCCGCATATCGTCAATAGTCAGGCGCCGTCCTTTCGGCACTTTGGCAATTCCCTTCACGTCGGCGGCGGTCTTGTTCTTGGCGCGCACGGAGATCCTGCGCTTGGTAACGAGGCCCTGATAGATACGCTGTACCCGGATAGACATGAGCCGGTTTTGCACCAGTCGGATCGGCAATAGGCTGACCACTAGGCCCGGTGGTTCGGACGTGGTCAGCGAGTAGTACACCCGCATGCCAACATGCCAGGGCAATCCGGATGGCAGCGCAACCCTAAAGTGCTTGTCGATGACCGTCGATTCCCGTCCCGAAGTCGCACCGTTGCGTCCCCTCAGACGAGCAATATTGGCGGGCATCGTCATTGCTGGACCAGCGGGATGAAGTTGCCATCTGGATCGAGCCGACCACGTTCACGCGTGCCAGCTCTGTCGTCGATGCGAATGGCCTCGCCTGGGTGATCTTGGGACATCGAGATGCGGACGGGATTTGCGGCCACCACGGCCTGCAGGGCAGGGGATTGCGACGGGTTGGCCAGCACAGTGGCGAGGGCTTTCAACATGTCCATGGCCAGCTCCGGTTGGGGTGTTAGAAGACCTTCAAGTCATTGTTCAGCGGCAGTTTCTTGCACGTCTCCACGAGGCTGACCCACTCTTGGTTGTGGCTGTTCCGCTGGTCATGGGTCTCCATGATCTTCTTCGCCTCTAGGGCTATCCCAGCCCGGACTCTTTCCAGCAGTGGGTGGTCTTTTGATTTGAACATCAACATTACAAATCCACTGACCATCGCTTGAGCACAAAGGGACTGCGCCCCCTGTATATTGAGTGCTTGCCGCTGCTGCTCAACAGTCGCCCGGAGAGCGGCGATTTCACCCTTAGCCTTGATCAGGTCGATCTCGGCCTGGTGCATATTGCGCTTGAACCTGTCTTCAGCGTCCCGCTGGCGCACGCCAGCCCAATGCGCCTGACTCTCAGCGCCGGCTACCCGGCCTTCCAGCATCACGTCTGCAAGTGCATTGCCTAGTCCCATAAAGCCTCCTGTCACATACCTGGTTGATGTCCCGCTAGCCCGAAGATTCTCTGGCGGTCAGTTTCTCGCGCTGTGCCGTTTCCCACCGAAGCTGCGCTTGGGCCTCACTCATCCGCACGAAGCCAACCTGCAAAGTGAATACCTCGGCGATCTTGTTCAGGGTCTCAAGCGTTGGGTTGCCCTGGCCTTGCTCGATCTGCCGTAGTGCTTGAACGCTGATGCCACGGTGGTGGGCAAACTCCTCTTGAGTCAGGCGACTGTATTGGCGCATTTTGACAACGGCTTCGCCAACGGTCAGGCTACCGCCTAACAGGGCTTCATAAAGCTCCTTGCGGTTTTTGGCATTGACTTCGTAGTCGTCTGAACGCGGTTTCAGCCTCTTGTCCACCATCGTTTGTACCTTTGCTACCGCAAGTGCCAAAATAGAATCATGACGACTGCACCCGCGCAACTACCTCCTGACCAACGCTGGGCGAGTGGGTCGCATGCTCGTCGTGAGTTTATCGCTCAGTCCACTGACCAGGCAGTACAGACCGACAAGGAAGCACTGGCCAGCGCGCGTGCAATGGCGTCAAACATGCGCAGTGGAAAGCCTCTGAAGCGTGCGCCTGTTCGGTGAAGTAACCCCAGGCAGTCCATGAGCCACGAACGCCATGATCGGCGCAGCCTTTTAATGCACCAGGAAGCGGTGAGGATGATCGAGGCGAACCCCGAACTGGCCGACCGGGCGCTGGCCATCTTGGCGCGCTGGGACACACATGTCTGCGTTCGGTCCAAGCCCTTGCGGGACCGGTGGGTGGAGATCATCAAGGCTCGTGACTGGAGCGCTGCCACCGAGGAGTCTGAGCGTGGAAATCAGATCCGGCAGGCCTCGCCACTTTCATGTCTTTTGCCCAACGACGTTCGCCTGGCCATCATCGATGCGACCAAGCGCGGTAGCGATTAGGCCCGCACCAGGGCCAGCTCGTCCCAGCGCGTGGTGTAGCGGGGGGTCCTGCGCTCCTGTTTCATAGCCCAATCGCTTGGCTGATCGCGCATGCCAATAGAGCCCACCTGCAGCGTTCCTTTGCCGTACCTGGCGTTGATCGTGTCCATCGCGGCCATGAGCTGCGTTTTGTCCCTCGCCACGTCATCCTCCAGGTCCAGCTCGAATTGCCGCATGGTGTCTGATTGCAGGTCCAGGAGCATCACGCCGGCTTTGCTCAGTTGGTAGCCTGGCAGGTAGATGCTGCGAATGCCGACTGTGGCTGCGTTCACCAGCTGGCGGGTGTCAGCGGTGGGCCGGCGCAAAGGGATCACGGTGGAGCGTGCGAAGCGTGGGCCTGGCCGAAATGGGGAGCTGTGGGCGAAGACCAGCAACTGGCCTGCCAGGCCACCTTGCTCCCGCAGCTTCTCAGCAGCCCGAGTTGCGAACATGCTCACAGCCTCTTGCAGCGGCTGGAGGTCGGTGACTGGTCGGCCGAATGACCTGGTGCAAGCGATCTGCTGTTTCGGCGCCGGCGCGTCATCGAGCTGGATGCAGGGCATGCCTTGCAGCTCGCGCACTGTTTGCTCCAGCAAGACGCTCCAGCGCCGACGAGCGACCACGGGGTCCATGCGCACCAGGTCAAGGACGTTGCACACCCCGACCTCGGCCAGCTGCGCGCCGATGCGCCGGCCGACGCCCCACACCTCGGTGGCGGCCGTGACCTTGAGTACATCGTCAAGATCGGAGGAGGGGAGGGCGGCCAGGTTGCATACCTGCGCCAGGTCGGCAGGGTAGCTGCCAGGCTTGCGCTCCGCGGTCTTCGCAATGTGATTCGCGAGCTTGGCCAAGGTTTTGGTCGAGCCAATGCCTATGCCACAAGGGATGCCCGTCCACTGCAGGATGCGAGAACGGATGGCGTGGCCACGTTTGACCAGGTCGCCACGGACGCCCTGGAGGTCGATGAAGCTCTCGTCAATGCTGTAGATCTCCTGGGTTGGGCCGAGGCCTGCAGCCAGGCTCATCATCCGGTCCGACATGTCGCCATAGAGAACAAAATTGGCCGATAGGCCCACCAGGCCTGCCGTCTCTTCGAAGTGGCGTATCTGGAACCAAGGCGCACCCATTGCAATGCCAAGCGCCTTCGCTTCGTTGCTTCTGGCCACCGCACAACCGTCGTTGTTGCTCAGTACGACAACCGGACGGCCATTCAGGCTCGGCCTGAACACCCTCTCGCAGGACACGTAGAAATTGTTGCCATCGACGAGCGCGTACATGGGAAGTGCACTGCGGTGTGCCCTAGCGGAGTCGAAGGAACTGCTTGACGCAGGCGGTCACGACACCCCAGACCTCGACCGTTTGGCCGTCCTTGGGCACGATGTCCGGGAACGTGGGGTTGGCGGCTTTGAGCTTGATCCTGCCCGCGCGCATGTGGAGGTACTTGACAGTGAAATCCCCATCGACCACGGCCACCACGATGTTGCCGCTGGACGGCTTGAGGGCCCTGTCCACCACGATGATGTCGTTGTCACCAAGGCCGGCGTCCACCATGGACAGCCCGCGCACCCTCAACAGATAGGTCGCCTGAGGGTGAGCGATCAGCTCGGCCACCAGGTCGATCCGCGTCTCACCAAAATCAGCGGCAGGCGAGGGGAACCCAGCACGGACGGTCGCAGTAGCCAATGGCAGCAACAGCCCACCTAGCCCTGGGCGGACGGCTGTTGATGCATTGATAATACTGGACATTCATACAGTATAAAGCCGACGCGGGATGCCGCACGTTGCGCAGTGACCCCCCCCAGGATTCATCGTGGCCTGGCTGCGAGGAGGGCGGTCAGGTCGTTGGTCTGAGCCATCCAGTCGGCTGTGTCTTGGCATCGCAGCGCGATCAAGGCCTTGAGGCTATTCATGGTCTGCTGGGCGTTGATCTTCAGCAAAGGCTCATGGTGAGCTATCCGGTTGCGCAACTTCCTGAGCTTGATCAGCTCGTTGTGCACATGGCCACGGCCCTGGTATACCGGTAACGTCAGATTGGGTAGCACCCTCTGCAGGTGAGGTGTCCAAAGCGCAGCGTCGAACGAGGCCTTGAACATGTTTTCCCAAAAGCCGAAGCTCAGCTCAGCGATGACCTTCCCTGTGGAGGTAGACGATGGCTTGTTCCGAGCATCGTCGAGTGCATCACGCCCCCGTTGCGGCAAGCTCAGGTAGAAGCCTTGAGCCCAGGGCCAGTTTGTGCCATGGAGCGCGGTCAGGGCGTCATCGACGGCGTTACGAATAACCACTTCGCAGACCGAGATAGGGGTCATCAGCGCTGCGCTGAGTTGTCCATTCCAGACGTACAGCTCAAGGGCTCGGTCTAAGCAGGGGGGGCGGTCCCTCAGAGCAAGGAGGTAGGTGGAAATCCGGGGTGGAGACAGGGCCTGTCGGACAGAGATAGCAGTAGCCATGCACAGCTTTGCACAATCGTTATTAATGTTTTATACTAAGGGCATGAGCCGCTAGGGACTGGGACGTAAGTCTCCCTTAGGGTCAAATGAGTTGAAAGGGCCCGCGCAAGCGGGCCTTTTCTTTTGTCTCATATCGCATTGACGTAATAGCTAGACTGCAACGGAAGCAATACGTCAATGTGGTACATTTTTTCATAACAACTGACCCGTGATGGCTGTGTGGCACGACCACCTGAAGCTCGGGGGAAAAAGCCGGCGCAAGCCGGTTTTTTCGTTTCTGAGCGTCAGTTCAGAATCTCTTGCCTCATAGCTTTGGGCACCAGGGCAATAGTTTTGCGATGTTGCGTGCGTCGTCCAGCCCCCGGTGATGCGCTCCATCGAGATCCAGGCCAACCATCAGCAGGGCCCTGGCCATCCCCACTTCCTTGATCTTGCGAGCCTTGGCGAACCTGCGCTTAAGGTTCACATGATCGAACCCGTGGAGCGGGTGGGGCGTACCGTGGCGCTCGCAGTCCCTCGCGAGCTGAGTGGCATCAAACTTCCCCCAGCTACCCCACGTTTGGCTCGCTTGGTGCAGCTGCGCGAAGCTGGCCAGCCGTGCAGCAACGACTGGAAATAGATCGGCGGCATCCACCTCGGCCTGGTCGATCCCAACCAGCTGCCGGCAGAACGGGGTGAGCTGCGGCCGAACCACAGGCCGCACCAGCGACTGAAACGTGTCGAGCACCTTCCCTTCAGCCGTGGCCCAGACCGCACCGATTTCGATGATCTCCATGTGTTCGGCCGGAAATCCGTCTCCTTCGTCGCAGGTCGCCTCAAGATCGATCACCAATATGGGGTGAGTGACCGGCGGTTTCACGCCCAAAACCCGCATGAGAGCTAACTCGCGGGATGGAATATGCGGCTGTTCCAGCTTGGCCGCGGCCTCCAGGTACAGATGGCGGCAAGCTCTTCCATCTAGCTTGGACGCCTGGGTGCGCTCGCGTGCCAGGGAGGCCAGCACAGGGAAGTCGGCCAGCGTGTAAAGGGCATTCATGGCGTCCGAGGCTGCTCCGTTGGCCTCTACATTTTCCGGCAAGGGGTGGAGGCCGCGCATGTCCATGAGCCGGTCGTAGGCGGCGCTTCTCTCTGCGGCTGTGCAGTTGCGCATATAGCCCATTTTCCCGAAGAGGCGAGCCACGGTGTCTTCAGCCTCCTCGATCCATGCGCGTAGCGCTGGGTTTCTCAGACCTTTTGCGGGCGTCACGTCCACATGGAACTCTGTGGCGAGGAAGTGCAAAGCTTCGTCGGTGCTGATTTTCGGGTTCATGTTGCTCCAAACGGTTGCAATTTTTCTATCAATCATGAACAATAATGATAGATATTTCAAGCCCTTAATGAAGGAGTTTCACATGATCAGCATGACTTTAGAGCAGCTGCGCACAACGACCAGCGCCGGGGGGGTCACTGGTGTCACGCTGAAAGGGCAGGGCGGTGGTTTCGTGATAGAGATTGCCACTCGCTCAGGCCAGGGGGCCGTGCTGGCCAAGGCTCGGAGCACGGAGCCACGGCGCTTCGGTAACCCCGCCTCGGCGTTGCTGGTCGTGCGAGACATTGGCCTCGGCTCGGTGAGCGTTGATGTGACCGACTGGGACCCTGACCAAAAGGACATGAGCCGCAGCCGCGAAACCCGCAGCGAAGCCATGCGCGAAGCCCACCAAGCAGCTGCCTATACGCGACAGCTGGCCAGCGACATAGAAGCCTCTATTGCCGATCCTCGGCCCAGTGTTTCGCACGATGAAGTGATGGCTCGTTTGGATGCCCGGATCGGTCGGCATAAGGCCTCTGGAGCGAAGCGCGCATGAGTCCGAAGGACCCGTCGCAGTCATATCTCATCACCTGGCGTCCCATGGCCGAAGCCGACCTGGAAGGCATCGTGGACTACATCGCCGAGGACAACCCGATGAGAGCTGAGGAGTTCGGCCTGGAGCTGCGCGAGAAGGTGCTAAACCTGGCTGAGCACCCCATGCTTGGCCGCAAGGGCCGTCCAGGCCTGCCGGCGTGGGTGCGCGAGCTGGTGGTGCATCGCAACTACATCGTGTTCTATCGGGTGCTGGAGGAGTCCAGCACGGTCGAAATCTTGCGTGTGCGGCATGCCGCACAGCAGCTCTAGCAATTCAAAAGGTGGAGCATGAACTCACCACAGCTGTTTGACGATGAAGATGCGCAGCCGTCTGTCGATGAGGCTCGCTTCATGGAGGTGCAAATTCAGCACCGGTCCCTGAGCGATCAAATCCTGGAGGCGAATCGGGCCCTTGCCCGCCTTGCCGTCACGGACAAGGCAGAAGAGAAGGATGTGCTGCGTCGGCGCGTTGCCGAGCTGCAGGCCCAGCGCGACGAGATCGAGGCCAGCTTCTCCTTCGGCAAGCTCATGCCGACGTTCTCGGCAGTGATGCGCAATGCGCCCATGCCTCCCACCGGCAGGGGCCTGGTCCGTCAGCGGCACCCGAATCGGGACTTCTTCCTGGCTGACCTGTTCGACTATGCCCTGAAGGACGATGGTGCCTCGATGGAGGCGCCGATCTTCACGCTCTCCACGAAGCCTGATCTGTCGATCTGGACCTGGACCAGCAAGGATGGGAACAAGTCGATCAAGGTGGCCCCTTCCGTGCTCGGCCGCGCCACGCAGCATGACAAGGATGTTCTGATCTACGTGGTTAGCCAGCTGACCGAAGCGCTGAATCGTGGCCGCGAAGACGCGCAAAGCCGCACGGTTCGCTTCACGGTTCACGACTTCCTGGTTACGACCAACCGGCAAACGAGTGGAGAGGGCTACCGACTGCTGCACGAGGCCTTTGAAAGGCTCTCCGGTACCCGAATTTCGACCGACATCAAGACTGGTGGCCAGCGCGTGAAAGAGGGGTTCGGCATCATCGATCGCTGGAAGATCATCGACAAATCTCCCAACGATGAGCGCATGGTTGCTGTCGAAGTGACGCTTTCGGAATGGCTCTACAACGCCGTTTCCGCCTTCGAGGTGCTGACCATCCATCCGGACTATTTCCGGCTGCGCAAGCCGCTTGCTCGCCGGCTGTACGAGATCGCTCGCAAGCATTGCGGGCACCAGGCCAGTTGGTCGATTGGCCTGACGCTGCTGCAGGAGAAGGCGGGCAGCAAGTCCTCGATTTACGAGTTTCGGAGTGCAGTCAAGGCCATAGCTGCCGATAACAGCTTGCCTGAATACCAAATGGTGCTGGTTGACAAGAACAAGGTGACGTTCTTTTCCAGGGGTCTTGCCAAGCGTGTCTCGGCGCATTGAGCGGCCTATCTGGCTCACCCCGGCAGAGCCGGGGCCAGGCTTTCGTGTGGTGCATCGAGCCTCGTTTCCGAGTCTCGACCCCTTCGGGCTTCAATCCCTTTCGAGAGGGCCTGAAGGCCCTTGCTGCCCACTCGCCATTCGTCATTTCACCCACAAATCCGCGCACGGATTGGGCACGTCATTTCACCCACAAAATCTGTGGATGGGCACGTCATTTCACCCACAAAATCTGTGGATTGGTTCGTCATTTCACCCACAAGACATTCGTCATTTCACCCACAAGCCACTTGCGTAAGCTGTTGATTCTCAAATTGATTTTGAAGTTTTCCACAGGCGTAACGCGCGCGCGCGGTTTTTAACTTTATATATTTAACGCAAACGCGGCCTGCGGCCGGGGCACCCCTGCGGGGTTCCCCCGATCAAGTCGGCTCCCCCTCCCCCGCACCAGCTGGCCGATGGCCAGAAGACTGAATTCCGGAGGCGCGGCACTCGCCGCGCAGGGGTGCACCACCTGCAGGAGGGAAAAGACGGTTAAGAGGGCACCAAGCCGGCTGCAAAGGGACAGCCAAACATCCTGATCTTGTCCCCCTGAGGGGGACCGTACACGGACGAACTGCCGGGTCCGCTACGCGGCCTCTCGGCAGGGCCTCCCGCCCGCGCCTATGGGCGCTCCAGGGCAGGAAGGCTGCGCCTCCCAGACCCACCGGGCTGCGCCCCCTGTGCCGCCTTCGCGGCACGGGCCCCTGCCATCTGTCGATCGATGGAGAGGGGGTCCTCCTCGGAGCAATCTGGTCTTTTGATCTTGATGGCCTCAGGGAGCCGCGAGAAAACGCCTCCAACAGCCGTTTTCCATGGCTTCGCCATCGGGGCCTGGCCCCGGCTTTCTTGAGAGAGAAATTTCAAAAAAGGATGGGCAACTGGAGCGTGGGCAAGCTGCCAGGCTTGTCCATGCGGAGGGCGTCAGTGCCTCTGCAGCGGCGGCGGTGGGCACACCTCGGCACCGCCCGCATGGGCGGCTGTCCACCTTGGGTGGGCAGCGAGGTTGTCCATGGCCAAAGCGGGCTACTGGGCGCGGCCGTCGATCACCCGCATACGAAGCCGGCTTCAAAAATAAGTTTATTTGTTAGTTTATTTATTTGTTTGTTGTGTTATAATTTCTCATCGTCACAGGAGAAATGCCATGCGTCCAGTTGAGTTCACCCAGGAGCAGATCGTTGAGGCGGGGCAGGAGTTGCAGGCTGCGGGCCGCAATATCACTGGCTTTGCCCTTCGTCAGAAGATCGGCGGCGGCAACCCCTCACGCCTCAAGCAGGTCTGGGATGAGTACATCAACAGCCAGGCTGTGACTCAGGCTGAGCCTGTGGCCGAGCTGCCGGTGGAGGTCGCTGAAGAGGTGGCTGCTGTGACAAAGGCGCTCACGGAGCGCCTGGCTGCGCTGGCCGTCGAACTGAACGACAAGGCTGTGAAGGCTGCTGAGCGTCGTGTCGGTGAGGTCATCCGTGCTGCCGGCGAGCAACGTGCGCAGGCTGAGCGTGAGCTGGCCGACGCCTCGATCACGGTCGAGGACCTGGAGAGCAAGCTCGACGAGGGCAAGGCTGCAGCCGAGGGCCTTGCACAGCGCCTGGCTGATTCGCAGGCGCAAGCCCAGGCTCAGGCTGTGGAGCTGGCCCAGGTGCGCGAGCGTCTGGTCCAGGCAGAGAAGTCCGTCGCCGCGGCCGTTGAGGCACACGCCGCTGTCCAGGCCGACGCAAAGCGAGCTGCTGATGATGCAGCTGCACTGCGCGCTGAGCTGGCCACCATCAAGGCCAAGGCGGAAGCCGCTGAGAACACCCACCAGGAGCAGCGCAAGGCCGCTGCGGCCGAGGCCCACCGCCAGGCCGAGCGGTTTACTGCCCTGCAGGCTGAACGTGAAGACGCCCGCAAGGAGGCCGGTATCGCCCGTGAAGAAGCTGCGAAGCTGCGTGGCCAGGTCGAGGCCCTGCAGGCCGAGGCACGAACTGCTGGCCAGCAAGCCGTCAAGGCACAGCGCGAAGCAGCGACCCTGCAGGCTGCGGCTGCTCGCGCAGAGCAGCTGGCGGTTGAGCTGGCCGAGGCCCGTAAGCAGCAGCGTGATCTGGTTGCGATGGTCACCAAGCCAGGCAACCCGTCTGATGCTTCTCCTCGGACTGCGAAAGGCGCTTCTGGGAAGAAGTCGTCATGAAGTCGTCCACTGAACGCTACCCGCTCTGGATGCACCTGGAGCACTACCTCCTACGCTTTCCTGCCGCCGTGGCCCTGCTGCGCCGGCTGGTCCACCAGGAGCGCTCCGCGCCTCGGCCACCAGCTGGTGCCAGGGTGATCGCCATGGGGGCGATCAAAGCCCGCTTGACGCTCTCCGACTTGCTATGTGGGGTCTTGAGCCGGGAAGATCGTTTTGAGCTGTACCTGACCCGCCAGGAGACTTTCTTTGCGCGTCGGCTCCGCTACAGCACCACTGCCCAGGACATTTATTTCGTACAGGCGAAGCACTGCTATGTCATGGCAGATGTCGATGCCTTCTTCGGTCCCCGGTGGCGATCAGGGCGGTTTTTCACCTACCCCCGCGAACGCGTCCTGGTGCACAAAGACCTGGTGCATTAGGGTCGCTGTTTTGACCTAGGTGCATTAGGGTCGCTCTCTGATGTATTCGAGCCTCCCAAAGTAGATGGCTCAATAACCTATACCTAAACAGGCCTAGAGGGTGATCTCGTCCGGAAGTCGATGGGGTGATGGCGGGGAGTCCGGCGATGTTTCGGGCGTTGCCGAGGTTCCATTGGCAGACTGGAAGAGCTGATTGTGGCCACGCAGGTAGTAAACGTTTGGCCCAAAGGCCGCTGTTGTCCCCTGTGGGTCCCGCTCACGGCCGATGTTCTCTAGCAAGCCGCACAACGTCAGCGTTACAAGCGCCTTGCGTATGTAGCGCTCAGGCACCCCTGTGGCCGCCGCAATTTTTTCATACGAGGCCATCGTGTAGGTCGTGAGGTTGTCGCGGCGCGCTGCCAGGTACAGGTAGATCTTCAGCGCGTGCAGCTCGTGGCGAGAGCGCAGCGTGAAATTCCCGAATGGCAGGATGACGCCCGACCGAACGATGGCCTGGCAAGGCAACTTGAACCAGCCAGTCCTGGAGTAGGCCAGCCGGTACCGTCGTTTCTGGTGCGAGCCAACCCTGGCGATGAGCTTGAGCTGTTCCAGGCGCTCCAGGCCCTGCGCAACCAGGCTGCGCGATTTGCCGCCGATCGCATGCATCAAGTCTTCGTAGCTTGCAGCTGCTACTCGCACCGTCACGGGGATGCCAAGGTCGTTGTCCTCGGTCACATCCTCCCCCATGAAGTGCAGGGCGACATAGAGCATCAGGGCAACCGTGCTCGATGCCGGCGACAGATCCCCGTCGCGCGACCACCGCAGCTGGTTCAGCGCTCCGAGGGTAGTAACCGAAGGCAACCGGTGCCAATAGCGGTTCTGGATCATTTTTTCTTCCCCTTGTCCTGGCCAATCAGATGAATGGCGTAACCCAGAACCACCACCACGATCACCGGCAGCAAAGCGTTCAACAGTTGCACGAGCTGGGGGGTGTTCGCTGCCAGCCAACCCAGGCTGAAAACAAGGATGTCTTCTTTCTTCACGTCGAGCCCTTTCTTGAAATCAGGACTCGGTTTTAATTCTCTGAAAAGTATGTTTCTAGATACAGGTGCGTCTAAGTTTTTTCGATTTCAAGAAAAAACTTTTACAAATCAAATAGTTACACTGAATTTTACCCGTCTTTGGAATCGCGAGCTTAGTTCACGAAGAGGAGGTTGCCCCCCTTGCTGCTGGAAATTAAATTTAGTAAACTAAATTTCATCCATCAGGAGAGTCCACAATGGGAAAAAAAACCGAACACGCTCTGGCCGCAATTCAGGATGCGCTGGAAGAGCAAGCCAGCGAAATCAACGACCATAGTAGCCGCCTGGACAAGCTGGAGAAGATCGTCCAGTCGCAAGCCAGCGACATTGCTCAGCTGGAGCAGCAAGTGCACCACTTGCGTAATCGATCCATCCAGTCCGCGATCGATCGCGGTGTTCCCACCCGCGTGGTGGCGCAAGCCCACGGGCTGAGTTCAGGACGCATCTCGCAGATCGCTCCTCGCAAACGCCCCCCAGTTTGTTGAGCGCTGGACGTTGTCAACGCTTCGGAGCTGGTCGATACCGTCGATCGCTCTTCAGCCGTTCCAGCATGGCTCGGGCGTTCACCAGTGACTCTTCGTTGGTGGCCGCGGCTCCGATGAACTGGTTGGCCAGTCGGCGGCGCCGTTCATGGGCCTCGTCGCTCAGCGAAGGCTCTGTGGCTGACTGAGCGCGATGATTGGGCGGCATGGCTAGGAACGGCTGGGAAAGCAAGATTTTCGCCCTTGCACGGCGCGTGAGCAAGGCGTGCGTCGAAATGAAATTGGAGAGCTGATCATGGCCAACGGCTACTTTCCCGGCAAGAAGCCTGCGAAGCGCAGCGCGATCATCACCCCCCGGACTGCCCAGGAAATGCAGATCGCAGCGATGCCCAGAATGGCGCCGGAGGTCCGGAAGACACTGCGCGATGCCACTCCCCTACGTGTTGGGGGCAGCGACCTGGTGGAAGGTGTGGATCGTGTCATGCGAACGCTGGCAGGCCACAAAGCAGCTGGGGTCCAGATCAAGGGTGCCCCAGTGTCGTTGCGCAGTGACCCCCCCTCCCCTCCTCCATCCAGCCAGGTCGAGCCGCTGAAGGTGGCACGCCTGTACATGAGGGTCAGCACGGATGAACAGGACCTGGCACGCCAGGAATCGCTTATTGCCTCGGCCAAGGCGGCGGGCTTCTATGTGGCAGGCGTGTACAGGGAAAAGGCATCGGGGGCACGTTCCGATCGGCCGGAGCTGCTCCGTATGGTCCAGGACCTGCAGCCAGGCGAAGCGGTGGTCGCTGAGCGCATCGACCGGCTAAGTCGTCTACCCCTTGAGGAAGCGGAGGCACTGGTGGCTTCCATCCAGGCCAAGGGGGCACGTCTGGCCATCCCTGGCGTGGTGGACCTGTCGGAGCTTGCCCAGGAGGCCGACGGCGTGGCCAGGATCGTCCTGGAGGCCATGCAGTCCCTGTTGCTCAGGTTGGCCCTGCAAATGGCCAGGGAGGACTACGAAGACAGGCGAGAGCGCCAGCGTCAGGGCATAGCGCTTGCGAAATCTGCAGGCAAGTATCAGGGCCGGCGAGCAGACCTCAAGCGCCATGCTCAGATCGTCGCTCTGCGCACCTCGGGCCACAGCATTGCCCGGACGGCCGAGCTGGCCAACTGCAGCCAGGCGCAGGTAAAGCGTGTATGGGCTGAATCCAAAGGTGAAGGATCGTGAGGCAAGAAAGATCACTTCCTCAGAGGAAGCGCGACCAGCTGAGCAGCCTCAAACGGGTAGTCATCAGCGACATAGAGCTGGTGGGGGTACGGCAGCATTGACGTGAAGGCTTTTCGCGCAGCGACAAGATCATCCAGGCAGGTGACTCCGGCGATCTGATCCATGACCACATAGTAGCCCTTGGCACGTGGGTTCTCCAGATGATGCTTGCCTGCCAGGTCGCAAATTTCGGTCTGGAAAGCGGCAATGCCCGCGCTTATGGACATGTCTTCCGAGAAATCGAAGATGTCATCGGCTCCTGGTGCCGAGCGAAAGAAGATTCTTGCCATGGTGGAGGTCCTGTGCAAAGTTTGGTGGGGGTGGGCACACGCCTTCCGGCTGGCCTGTAAACATTTCTGCCAACCAGCAGCGTCGAGCTGCCGGGGTGAGGTGATCGAGCCAGGCGCTGGTTTTGCGGGCGAGGCAGAGAGGGTGGGTCTGTGCCCCCTCCCCTGCCCCATCGCAGCCCTCGGTGCCAACGCCCGAGGCCCACACGGCAATGCCTTCGTTGGCCCAGTCCGGCACCTTGTGCAACTCCCGGCCGCGCCGCTCTTCAATGGCTGCATGCGCCATCTCGTGAACTAGCACTCCCTGAATTTGATCTCGGGAGACCAGGTCCGCGTTGATGAAAATCCGCTTGTCAGCTTGCGCAGCCGCAGCTCCAGGTACTGGGACATGACGCTGAAAACAAGCGGAACCGCACACCAGAATGGTGAATTGCTGGGGGGCGTAGCCCAGTTTGCTCTCCAGCTGCAGGAGCGCCGATGGAACGGCGGCCGAAATACGCGCGGCGGTATCAGCTGCATCGGGAGCCGTCAGGACGTTGCCAGGCAGCTTGGAGCTGAATTCCTGGGGGTGGGCAGGGGGTAACCCTGCGCAGGCCCCCAGAAGGCCGCTGACGGCCACAGCGAGGGTCAAACGGCCCAGCATGCCCAGGCTCAACCCTGCCATGGGCCAATGCCTCGCCAGGCGCGATTCAGGCAGGTGTACACGCACGACTGGGCATCAGGGTTGTCCGAGTACCGGGGCGAATTCACCGCGCGATAGAACGCAGCCTGCATGGCCTCCAGTGTGCGTGGCTCAATCATCATGCCGAATGCGCGAAAAATTGATTGAGCCTTACCGATCGTCTCGGAGTGCTGGTCGAGAGCGATCGAGTATTTACGCCCGCCGTCCGGGTCTTCTGACGATGGCTGAATAGCCACCATGAAGTCCAGAGCAGCTTGCACCAAGTCGCGATCCACCGGACCACCTGAGTACCCATCCACAGCGGTTTTGGTCTTTTCTTTGAACATTTTCAGTCCTGCTTCCGCAGCTCTTCAAGAGCTGCACGCATCCTCCGCTCGATGTCACTGGCGGTTTTGTGTTTTGACCGACTTGGTGGCGCAGCGGTTGGTGCTGGCGGCTGACTTGAAACAGGAGGGGTTATGACACCCTTGTCCAGCTGATCCAGCCGCGCAAGCATCTGCTGAGCAAAAACTGCGCGCCGATTCATTGCCCTCCCCCTCCAGTATTCGGTTGTCGTGCGGCCTGCTCCGCACGCATATCAACGCAAACTGGGTGATGAAAGGACTCGGACCGCTGGCACTGAATTGAGCGACAAAAAGCCTGCTTGATGCCCCAGCCACCGGCGCACTCCTGCACGGGATCGACCATGCCTTTGGCGGCTGCATTTTGAGTAGCAGCCGGTTGTACAGGTTGAGGCGGCGCGGGTCGTTGCGCAGCTGCGGGCCGTTCGACAGGTTGAGGTGGTGCATCGCTAACAACGGGCTGCTGCGGAGGCTTGGGTGCAACAGCGCGTTGCTGCGGTTTCGGACGCTCAACTGCCTTTGGTTGAGGCTGTTCGGCGATCGCCGCTGGCGGCGCCGTTCTTTGCGGCACAGGCTTGACTGCTGGAGCCTGTGCCGGCGCAGCAGTAGGAGGGGCAGGTTGCGGATTGGTCGCTGGTGCCGCAGGGGTTTCAGCCGGCGCCGGCTTCTTAAAAAACCCCTGGGCGTATGTCGGCGAAAGCGCCATCAAGGCCAAGGCCACTGCAAGACTTTTCATCGGTACATTCCCAATTCTTTGTGGTGGTGCTGTTCAACCCCCTGCTCTCTTTCTCTGGCCTGGGCTTCGATATGCGCACTGGTGCTCTCGACAGCAGCAGTGCCCACAGCTATGGCACGTTGGCGTTCAGGAGACCTTGTCTTCGTTGTCGAGGCCTCCTTGGCTTGAGAAGCGATTTCGGCCTTCTGTTCGCTCGTCTTGGCAACACCAACATCGTTAGCGCCAGCGTGTTGCTCAGAGCTACCTTGGCTACGTTGCGGCGTGAGTTCGGTGCTTTCCGTGGACTGAGCGTCCGTCACGGAGTTCTCCATTTCTGGAGAGAGCGCACCCTTTTTCGCCTTGCCCGACTCTTCGAGCTGGGCCTTTGCATGCTGAGTTCGCTCCTCTTCTTGTTTGCCTACGGAGTGCTGCTCAACCGAACTGTGGGGTTCTTTGGAGTTGGATTCGCTCTGGGCCGACTTAGCCGATCGCAGCTTGTCATCAGCTTCTTTCTTGTTGTCGAAGAATTTTTTATCGTCGAGGCGTTTTTTCTCATCCAGGCGCTTTTGCTCTTCGGCAGCGTCGAGTTCACGCTCTCGTTCATCCCACCACTCTTGCTGAGCAGCTGCGTGCTTGTTGGCCTGACGCTCTTCCTCCTCGCGCTTCTTTTCCAGCTCAGATTTTTGGGTAAAAAAATGTTCCATTTGGATCTCCTCAGTTCAGCTTGATGACGTCCACGCGAGTGCCGCCGGCACGCTGGATGTAGACAAGTGCACGACCGCGACCCATCTCCATCAAGTCTTCGTCGCGCACTGCATCGGCATCGGTGATCCCGTGGGCCAGTGCGCCCACGTTGCGGTCTTCGGTGCGCCAATGTGCTGCCTGGGATGCAGCAAGTCGAGCGATACCTTCACCACCGGTCGCGGCCTCAGGAATGAAACGCTCGTCCAGCTGATAAGGTTGATTGAAGTCGGCGAATTCGAATGGGCCGTAGTTCCCCAGGTCGCTGGCATTCGCCACAGCATCGCTCCAGCGGGATGGCTCCAGGTGGTCGGCCGACACCCCGGTTTCGCGCCGCGCTGCCGCAGCCGATTCGAGATGGTTCCAGTCCATCGAGTGAAAGCGCATGGTTCGGCCGGCGAGCTTCCTAGCCTCGTCGATCGTGTCCAGGTCCTCGGTACGAAGGATGATCTTCGTGCGCCAGTTACGGCGCATGTTTTCGGTTGCAGCATCCCCGACAGCCAGCTTGAAAGCACTGACAGACTGGCTCAGCACGATGCCACCGATGCCGGCGCTGCGCAGCACGTTCCAGACGCTCGCATCGCTCAAGCCGTCGCTGTTGCTGGAGGTTGCAAGAGCTTGATACTCGTCGGCCAGGAAGAATGTCAAGGCGTATTTTTCAACGTCTGGGCCTGGCTTTGGGTTGAACCACCAAGCCAAACGCTCCTTGGCGAAGGCAGGGTTCTTCAGCTCGGCCATGCGGGCCTGCTTGAACAGGAGCGTTTTCAGCATGATTGAAACCATCCGACCAGCCGAACCGTGCTCGATCTGGCTGATGTTGATGACCTTGAGCTTGGGCTCCAGAAGAGCAGACGGCGGCAGCAATTTTTCCCCGGCACCGTCCGCAAAACCTGCAGCAAGTTCTGGCTTCGCAGCGAAGGCCTTCAGAGCCTTTCGCATGTTGGCACGTATGCCGTCTTTAGTGGCCGCAGCTAGTGGGATGTAGCTGTTAGCCAGGTATGACATCGCATCGTTGAGTTGGGGCAGATGAACGGTCGCTTCAATGAGATCCCCTTCGCTATCGCGATTCAACGCTTCGGTGACGATTCTCAGGTTGTCACGAATCAGGATGTCAGAGCCAGCAACACGCAGCAGGTTCAAGATGGAGTGGACGCGCATCTTGTTTTCGGCAGCCCACTCCTTACCGGCATCGGTTAACTCGACGGCCTGCAGCAATATCCCAATTTGAGCGATCAGATCAGACGCCATCTCAGGCCAAAAATCATCGCTGGAAGAGCCGCCCATCTGGGCCGAGACGCTCCGAATGATCTCAGCCAGTTCGACCGGTCCAAGACCTGCGCACAGATCGATGCGCCAGTCATTAGGCCCTGTGCCAATGCGCAGCACCTCGTCTTCACTCAGGCCTGCAGCTTTGACCTCGGCCACGATGTCATCACCAATCGCGCCTTTGTCGTCGGTTGCATAGATGCTGATTGGAAAGCCTTGCTTGCGCAGCTGGATGAGTTGCCGGACCACGGGCACGTAGAAGTTGCGTGACTTGCCCTCCCCCGAGCCACCCAGCACTTCAACGTGCTGCAGTAGGTCGATGATCGACATGCGGATGGGAGTACCCTTCAGGGGCGCCAGTAAGTGGCCACGGTGCTCCAACAGCCCGCTGGCAACGCCCAGCTCGATCAAGGGTGAGCGATCGATCGCCGTGGCGAAGTGCACCTGGTCACTATAGGCCGACAGCAGCATGTCGCGCTCCGGGAGACGCCAGCGCCACCGCTGCAGCGCCTCGCGCCAGTTGTGGCGCAATCCTTCCACGCTGGCATTGGCAGCGGCGAAGACCAGATAGCGTAACCGGCCGATCCATCGAATGCGCGCAGCTGCAGCAGCTGCAACCAAGCCCGCTGCCAGACTGATCACCAGGAAAATCACAGCGCCAAGTCCAACCTGAACAGCCGCTCCAGCACGGCCTGCGCGGGCTACGGATGCATCTGCTGCGCGCTGGTCTTCAAGCACTTCGCGAGCGTCGGACTCTTGCCACACGTCTCGGTACAGCTGTGCCACTTGTTGCATCTCGAAGCTCCCCACACGGAGCTTTTCTTCAGCTACAGCGGCAGGCTTTTCTCCGAATGCATCATTGATCTTCATGCCGCCCCAGACTGTGACGAGCGTGAAAATTGCCCAGCACATGAAGACCAGATAGGCGGCGTTCATTGCAGACCTCGTCGCGCTGCGCCAAGCGTTTTCAACGTACTTTGGGGTGATGGTCGAGCCAGCCAATGCAACTGCTGGGGCGGTACCGTTGCAGATGCGACCGTCTTCAATGATGGACCGTGCCAGGTCAGCAGGGACGTTTTGATAGAGGTGCCGGAATGCCGCTTGCGGTGCCATTAACTCAGCAGCTTCGCGCCGCTCGCCTTTGAGCAGGTGGCGGGTCCGCTCGGGCATTGCCGTGTTGCTGTGAGCGAGGAATAACGACTCCTGCTCCAGCTGCTGCAGCGCAGTTGAATCCTTTGCGATCTTGGATGCCCAAACATGAATTGCCGGCACGCATTTAACGAGGATCGTGAAGGGAAGGAGCAGAAGCCTTCCGATACGATCTAGCAGGCCCAAAAGGGCCATCGAAAATAGCTTCGCGCTTTCGGTCACGTTCATTTTTCAGCTCCTCGCGAAGTCACCAACTCGGGGAAGTCTTGCGCTAGAGCGCGCGGGATGCGAGATGGAGACAGGGCACCCTCGCGCTCGCTGATGGGGCCGTTTGGGACCGCCACATGCGTGAAGGCAAACTTTCCTTCGCGCTTCGAAATTAAGCCCATCCATGGGCGCAGCTGACCCTTGCTTTTGACCAAGGACCAGACCCACAGTCGAGTGCCATCGGCCGAGTACCGGCAGCGGGGAGAAATGTCTCCGGCGCTGGCCCAGTCGGAGTCGATCTTTCTGCCGAAATCACACTCATCAAGGCGCTTGTTGGACTGTGCTGCCACCACCTGGGCCTGCATAGCCGGGAGTACAGCTGACTCCAGATCGGGAACAACATCTAGGGTCGTCGTGAAGCCCTGGGGAACCACCGCTCTGATCGTCTTCAGTTCAGGGGCAAGACTTTTGGCCGGTGGGGTGGCCACCACCCCACCTACTTTGCGAACCACCCACTCCACGAGGGTGCCGCCGCTTTTGGCGACCGAGTAGGCCACCGGAGCCGCTGCGAGGGTCGTCAGGACGGCCCCCACTACCACCAGGACTGGAAGACGCACCTTCCGCCGATATTCGTCCACTCTTGCGAGCAGAACATGGCCAGGCGAGGCCAAAAGTTCCCACTGTTGCATATATACCTTTATCTAAAAAAATGAAACCACTTCTTTTTCCGACTTTCCTGTTCAGCTCGCAATAATTCTCGCTGGCGAGTAATATGGGCTGCAAGTTTTTCAAGTTCTGCCAATCGATCAATCATGACTTTTTGCGCATTACTTGCTTCGGCGAGAGACTTCTGCGCATCTTCTCTGATTTGCAATAGCTCTGCCCGACTTCCATCAAGGAGTTTGGTGCCCTCGGCCTGCAAAACTGTTCGTAGCTCTTTTACCATTTGAGGTAATAGCTCAGCCACCATTACAGCATCGCGGGTGGCTGCTTCAACCCGCTCAGTCGATTTCTCGATCTGGCTTGTCAACTCAGCCGTTTCGCGCATTGCGACGGCGAGGGCCGTAGGCCAGGCGCGCCGGAAATCATCAGCGCGCAAGCCCTCATCCATTTTTTTGCCCCTTGAAATATGGCAGTGAATTGAAAACGCTCTGCACGTTCTTCGCTGCCTGACGACTCATGTCGTACAGAACCATTTCATGGCCGAGCTTCAAAAGCCCTTTTTCATCACCGGCTGCGCGGAGTTCAGCTTTCTTTGCCGCGAAGTCAGGCTTATTTTGAACAACATCGAAAATAGAACGCTCATCGTCGCGAAGCATGGCGAACGCTTCGGTTGCCAAAATCCCATTTTCTGGAACTACAAATTTACCTTTTCGTGCTTTGTAAATCTGCTGGAAATCAGAATCATAAGATTCGAGGTCTGTGACATTGTTTGGAAGCAGAACAATCTTGGATGGATCAATACCCAGCTCGGACAATGCGGTGGCTGTGCGAAGAGAATCGACAATCTGCTTTGCAGATGGTGTTACCGGGATAATCCAGCAATCGATAAGTTCTGTTGTAGATGCCAAGGAATCAAATTTCTGAATCATGGCTTTTGCGTTCGATGCGCCTACATCAACAACGAAATTCTCGTCATCAGCAGCAGTGTTAATTTCTGCTGCAAGTTGCTTGAACTTGTTGGCGCTGATTTCGACATCAGACTCGCCGTCGCTAGCATTGGTGTCCTCAATAGAAATTCGTGTTGCACCAAGCAATGGAGTAAACATGTGCTTGGTCAAAGTTGTTTTGCCAGTGTTGCCGGAAAGGTTGATAACGACTGTTTTCATAGTGATTTCCTTAATGTTGAATAGCTTATTTCTTGAGAAGTCTCTGTTCGACTTTGTCCTCAGCCTCAGCAATGATGTCTTTCAGTGAGAATTCCGATTCAACAGTTTTCTCTGGTTCAGGATCAAGTGCTATCGCTTTTTTCTTTTTCTGCTTTTGCTGGCTTTCCTGTTGAACTCGCTCTATTGCCGCGGTTTGTTGTACGGCTATCGCCGCATTCAGCAGGGCATTTGGATTAACCAAAGGTGCACGTTCTCCTTTCTTGGCCAAGCGCCTGAGGAGCCAGCGGCGTAGGCCGCTGGCATCCAGGGGGATGGAAAACTTCTGTTCAAGCTGGCGGGCGATGCCGGTGAAGGACTCGCCCTCAGCAAACAGCTCTTCAATGAGGCTTGCATGTGGGTCATATCGGGATGTCATCTCTTCTCGCGCATGTTTGTGTAGTGTCTTGCAGTCAACTGTACCAAAAAATGACCATATTTCAACTCTTTAACGATCATTTTTTTACCATGGTCGAAATTTGGTCTTTAAATGGTTGTTTTGTGGCGACAGCCTGCAGGTAGACTTTACCGTAATTGAACCAGATTTGGGCCATTTTTTGGCCAAGCGTGGGGCATGGCTCGTCTTTGGCCTTGCAGGCCTGCGCGAGCCATGCCAAACTACCGTGAAACCACAGGAAACCACCTACACAGACACGCACCTGTTGGTGCGGTCTGTTGACGAGTTTTCCCTATACAAAGCTCGAATCTACGGTGTCTACAAACGTAAACAAGGCGCTTGATATGGCCACTCAACCAACCCGTACCCTGTCGGCTCGCGTCGATCCACAGACCCACGCGAGCGTTCTTGCTGCGCTCCAACCTCGGGAGACCGCATCCGATTTCGTTCTTGCTGCTGTGCGTGGAGAGCTGGCCAAGAGGCGTGCGCAGGGGGGCAAGGAACCTACCCTGGCAGACATCGCTCAGCTTGCCCAAGCTTCCCTCAGCAAGGCCGCTCTCCACCAGTCAATGCTCGCGCTGATCGATTCGAAGCTTAATCGGCTGATCTCGGAATTGGATATTCAACCATGACCGTCTCCTACAAAAAATCAGGTAAGGCGGGTTCGACTTACTACACGAATCATGCTTCAGAAGTAGATGACTATTACACGGCCAACGATAAAGAGCCGCCTGGTGTTTGGTATGTACAGGCTAATGGATTTGGCCATCGTAAGACGATGCTTGGTATTGAAGATGGGCTATCCTTTTCGTCTGTTGATACAAAAAAATTCGTCGCTCTTACCAGTGGGTTTCACCCGGTGAGTGGTGAGCAGCTTACGCAGAATGCGGGTTCTGATAAGCGAGTTGCATTACATGATTTCACTTTAAGTCCTCCAAAGTCGGTGTCCGTTGTTTGGAGCCAAGCAGGTGATGAGTTGAAGGTAAGGATTGAAGATATACAGACTAATGCATCCAAAAATTTTCTCGATTTCATAACAAAGTACGCGGTTATCCGTCAGGGTAAAGGTGGATTTATACAAGAGAAGGCGTCGGTTCCAGGTGTCTTGTTTAATCATGGCAGTAGTCGGGCGAATGATCCTCAGTTGCACACTCATAGCGTTTTAATGAATATTGGTGAGCTTGAGGATGGGACTACGGGCGCACTTGAAGCGAGAGATATGTTGCGGTGGCAAGGGGCAGCGGCTTCTCTTTATCACGCGGACATTGCTTATATGCTTCACAACTTGGGTTTCGATATTGAGAAGAAAAAAAATCTATTCGAAATTTCTGGAGTGCCGGAGGAAGTTTGTGATGCTTTCTCTCAGCGGAGAAAAGAAATTCTTGAGGCGGCTGCGAAGCGATTGAAATCACTTGGTATGGATACTTCCAAAGTTTCTCGTGCACTTTTGCAAGTTGCTACTTTGGAATCTAGGAAGGAAAAAACGGAGCTTGGACGTGATGTTTTGAGCGCCATGTGGAAAGATCGTGCGGCGGCGCTGGGTTTTACTGAGAATGAAGTTAATGAGCTTATTGCAGGCGATCGCGCTGTATTCCTTACTTCTGAACAATGCAAGGCAGAAGTTAAAAACGTAGTAGACAATATTCTCCAGCTGAAAGCTGTTTTCGGTGAGCCAGAGTTAGTTGCGAAGTCGGCATCTGCACTAATTGGCTTGGCTTCGCGCGAGCAAATACTTTCCGCGATAGAAGAGGTGAAGAAAGAATTGCTTGTTGCTCATGGTGAGCATGAGCGGGATACTGTATTTACCAGTCGGGAAATGGTATCCCTGGAGCATGAGATGCTCGAATTATCTGAAAACCGCACCGGCAAACATATTCAGTCAGAATTTGAATTGCCAGATAGCTTGAGTGATGAGCAGAGAGCAGCGGCCGAAGGGGTACTGCGTGACGATAATTATTTGACGGTAGTCGAAGGGGCTGCAGGTGCTGGTAAGACTTACACCATGGCATCTGTAGCGCGTGCCTTCGAAGCTAACGGGTACAAGGTTCAGGGCCTGGCTACGGCCTGGACTGCAGCCCTGAATCTACAGAACGACGCTGACTTGGCTGAGGGGGATGCGATCACCGGATGGCTAAACGCTGCGAAGAAGGGTGAAGCCGGTATCGACAACAAAACCCTGCTCATCGTGGACGAGGCGGGCGTTGTGTCAGCCAAGCAAATGCGCGATGTTCTCTCTGTGGCCCGTGAGCATGGGGCCAAAGTGGTCCTGCTCGGGGACACCAAGCAACAGAAGGCCGTCGAGGCGGGTGCAAGTCTGGGTCCTATTGCGCAGCGTCTGGGTTCGTATAAGTTGTCAGAAATACGTCGGCAGCACCGAGTTGAGGAGCGAGAGGCTGTCAAGCAGCTCTTTGACGGGCAAGCGGCAGAGGCATTGAAGACCTTCGCTCAACGTGACGGTGGGCTGACCGTGCGCGCTGGTGACGATGAGGTGAACAAGGCACTGGTGGACGATTGGGTGGCAAGCCGCAGCCGCACCATCGGGGATACCGTTGATTTCGCGCGCGATAGTGAAGAGCTGACAGGAAAGATCATCAGCCAGGACGATCGGTTTTGGACCGTATCGACGGGTGATGAGGTTCACAAGATCGAACGCACCCACTTGATCCTAGCCACCGACAACCGGTCGGTACGTGACCTCAACCAACTGGCTCAAGAGCGATTGCTCGAACGAGGCCTCCTAGGAGAGGGGCGCACACTAAACACGATCGATGGAGAGCAAGCGCTCCATGTCGGTGATGAGATTCAATTTCGAGCCAACGCTCGTGAACACGAGGTCTACAACCGCATGCGCGGCCGAATAGAAGGCTTTGCTGGTGACGTGATGCAGGTACGCCTCGCCGGCGACAAGCTCGTAGCTGTGGATCTCAATGAAAAGACCTGGCGCACAGAAGAGGGCGACCTTGCGGTGCAATTAGCCTATGCAACGACAACTTACAGCTCGCAGGGCCTCACCGTTGGTCACTCGTTTGTAAAAGACGGCTGGAGCTTGTCACGCGACAGTGCGGGGGTGGCAATGTCACGGCACCGCGAATCCGCACGCATATACGCAGATCGCAGCGACCACCACGAGCGCGCCATGCGCAAGACACTCGCAGATCAGTGGAAGCCAGCCGAAGAGTTCACTGATGCGGATGTTCAGGAGTCCATGGCCAAGAGCTGGTCAAAGGACAACGTCAAAGCATCAACGTTGGACCATATTTGGCAGGAACATGACGGTGCCATCGTGGACCGTGCATACCTACTCGCGGAGCAGAAAGAGGCTGAGAGAGTTGCAAGGAGCCGGGAACCCGAGGCCCTTGGCCAGAAGCAGCCACTCCCTGATCTAGAGCGTGCATCAGATCGGCAAATCTCGCGCGCCATGGAGAAGCTGCAGCTCGCAGGCATCGACTACGAGGCCCTGAAAATCGCTGGTGAGCAAGGTATTTTGCGCGTTGATGGTGCGACCGGAGAGCCCGTTTTTCTCGGCCGGAAGGGCGATGGTGCTCTGATGCAAGTCCTACCCCTGGAAGGCCCCCAGAAACCCGATCTACGAGGCCGCTTCCCACCGATCCTCAGAGGGGAGGGCGACAAGACGTTGGTGGTTCAAGATGGCATGGAAGCGCTCCGCACTCTGACCGACTACCTTGACGCTGGCGAGCCCACACCCAACCTCATCATCACGGGGGGCAAGCCGTTCGCCCTTTCTGGTCCGCAGGCCAAGGAACTGCTCACTGGCAAGGATGCGAAGGTGGAAAAGAAGCAGTCCGCCCAATCCGTCGAGCGCGATCGTTCCAAAGACAGTGCGCGCTCAGAACGTGCTGCCGCTATCGCTCAGGCGGAGGAGGCAACTCGACGCGCTACAGCCGCGCTGCAGGAGCAAGCCCAACGCCCACCTGAGCGTGATGCTGGCCTGACCCGATAGATCGTGCAGCCTTGGCTCTGATCGGGTTTTCCGAGTAATTTACGCAAATGGCGATTTACTCGGAAAAACCTCATCTCACTGAGATGTCAGAAATGCAATTGCGTCAGCTGAGTGATGCCCAGGCCGTGTTCATGAACCTGGCAGATGCTCGCGCTGCAGCAGCAGCGGTGCGCGGCTCCATGCGATGGAAAAGGGTCAGCGGCAAGGACTACCTGGTACGCGTGAGTGTCGAGGGCGCGGAAAGGTCGCTCGGGCCACGGAACGACGAACTGGAAGCGTTGCATGCGTCATTCCACGAGCGCAAGGAGCGTGCAGAGGCCCGGTACAAGGCCATGAAGGTGCGTGGTGAGGAGATGCGCCGCCTGAACCGTGCCTACAGGGTAGGGAGGACGCCCACGGGCCTTGTAAAGCGCCTTGATGCGGTGGAGAGGTCTGGCCTGGCAGAAAGCACGATCATCGTCGGCCCCTGCGCCCTGTATGCCTATGAGACTGCTGCCGGCGTCCGCGTGGAGCCTGGGGCGCTCTTTGCTCAAGGTCCAGATATGCTGTGTGATCAGGTGACACCAGATAGGGGCCAGTACATGGATGCAGGAGTGCGCTTCTCTCAGTTGGTGGTGGCCACGACGGGCGAGATGACGATGATGCGGACTCTCCACCCTCTGGACTTTCTGCGATGGAGGGCTGCGCTCCCAGAAGAGGCTACCAGTCGCAGACGAGTCGAAGTGGTGCAGCACCTGTGGGACGTGTACCTCTCAACCTCTATGACACGAGGCCTTCAATGAAGCTCTATGTTCTCTCAGACCTCCACGCGGAGAAGGCCGCATTCACGCCCGACCCCCACGCTTTGAGCGCTGCCGATGTGGTTGTCCTGGCCGGCGACATCAACTACGGGGAATCGACTCCATTCTGGGCGCGGGAAAAATTTGGCGAGAAGCCGATCGTGCTGGTGATTGGCAACCATGAGTTCTACGACCGCCACTGGGACCGCTGCCTGATGGACATGCGTGATGCCGCCAAGCACACGGGCGTGCATTTCCTGGAGAACGATGCCATCACCATCAACGGCGTGGATTTCCTCGGCACCACGCTCTGGACTGATTTCGAGCTGTGCGGATCAAAAAGCGAGTCGATCACCGACGCGAGTCGTTACGTGGCCGACTACCGCCAGATCGCTGGGTGCAACCCATGGAAGACCATGGATCGGCACCGTGCAAGCCGCGCCTGGCTGGCCAAGCA
>JAYRUL010000027.1:0-25640 GCA_041919095.1 Rhodoferax sp.
TCTGGTAGGCAATGTCGTCCACGATGCCAATCTTGGTGGCGATCTGCTTCATGGCCTGCACGGTCTGGCCTACAGCCTGGCCGCCATCGGCCGCTTCCTTACTGGTCTTGGTGGCCATGCCGTCGGTCACGCGGGCGTTGTCACTGTTTTGGCTGATCGACGCACTCATGGTGTCTATCTGCGCGGTAGTTTCTTCCACGCTGGCGGCTTGCTCACTGGCCGCCTGACTCAAAGACTGTGCGGTCGCGGAGACCTGGTTCGCTGCGCCAGTCAATGCATCGGCAGCAGAGCGAACTTCGGTAATAACGCGACTCAACGCTTCGGTCGTGGTATTCACGCCATCTTTCACTTGGCCAAACAGGCCTTCGTAATTGCGCTCGATGCGTTGGGTCAGATTGCCTTGCGACACGGCCAGCATGACCCGCGCAACATCCTCGAGGCCTTGTTCACTCACTTCCAGCAGCGTATTCATGCCCTGCGAGATTTGCAGGAAGAACCCGGCCTTGCCATCCAGCCCCAGGCGCTGGCTGAAGTCGCCATGGGTGGCGGCATCCACCACACGGTCCAGCTCTTTCTCCTGTGCAATGTCTTGGGTGCGGTCAAACCACTGGGTGATACGGCCAATATTGACGCCTTGGCCATTGCTGACCGGACGCGCCAAGAGTCTGAGGACGTGACCGTTGACCTCCATGTCCACGGTGGCACCCGTGCGCACAGCCTGATCGAAGCGCGAGGCGGCTTCGGGGTCGCGAAACAGGCTGGAGAGTTTGTTGCCGTAGAACTTGTCGGTGTCGAACCCAGCACCGCCCACAATGCGCAAAACCTCTTTGGCCGCTGGCGTGGCGTGCACCAGCGCCGCATCGGCATTGGAAACAGTAACAGCCACGGGCAGGCTGTCGAGCGACAAGCGGATGCGTTCGTTGAACGCCGCCGCATCAGCCGCCGCACGCATGGCGGCCTGCACCTGGTCCATCGCATTGCTAACGCGTGCTTTTTGCCCCGGCAGACGCTCCATGGCGCGATCGAGTTTCCCGTTCGTGTACTCGGTAATTAAGTCCACCACGCGCATTTTTACGTCAATATGTGCACGCACCAGGTTGTTGGTGGACGTCGCCATACCTTTGTAAACACCTTCAAATTGCTGCGCAGGCATGACCGCATCCAAACTTCCTTGGTCGTGCTCACGGGCCATTTCCTGCTGTGCTGTCACAAATCCCTGCAAGGTGACCTGCATCTTGGCAAGGGAAGCCAGAAGCTGAGCGGTTTCGTTCGAACCTTGCAGCTCCAATTGAAAATCCAGCGTGCCCTGGGCAACTTGGTTGGCCACATCGACCGCTTGTTGCACCGGTTTCGTGATACTTCGCACAAACACCAACGCGAGAACGATTGCCAACACAATACCCAACGCCAGACCACCCATCATGAGGTTGCGTTGAAAAACAAGACGAGTAAGCCGTTGATCCAAGGCAGTCTCTAGCGTCTTGGCTGCTTCGGCGTTGAAGTCATACAAGCTGTCAATTGCCAGAGTGAACTCGTTAAAGTACGTCACACTCGAATAGGTGTAGTCGGCGGCGTTGATGAGTGCGCTATCAGCAAGTGCCAGGGTCTTCTCGACCAGCGCCTGGCTGACCTCAGCTTTCGCGGCGAGGGTTGCTCGCATGTCGGCGTTCGCTTCTGTGGCACGCTTCAGGTTCCTAAACAAATCGCCATTTACATCGCGAACCCGCTTAGCCAACGACTGCAAAGATGCTCGACCATCCGGAGTCAGGGCTTTTTGCGCGAGTGCGCCAGTCCCTTGCGCTCGCATCAACCCCAAATTTTCGCCAAGCTGGGGCATATTCACCAGGGCCGCCTGAATCAGGTAGTAAGTGTCAACATCTGGGTCCAAGGCCAACCCATACTCACTCAGGATCTCTTCATTCAGCAGAAGTATGTTCGCAATCAATTGACCGTGGGAACGGGTACTATCCATCGACGTGAGTTGCTTGGTCGCAACCCCTTGTTCCAGCGTGAACCAATCGGTTCGAACCTTGCGCAACATGCCCACTAGTTTGTCAGATGCACCAATTGTTTTAAGCTCGGTCTCCAATCCATCTAGCGCCTGTTGTACTTGATCGCGCATTCCCGGACGCTTGGTAGCCAGCGCATCGTTGCCACCCAGGGCACCCGCAGACAATCCTCGATGCGTTTGGGTGTATTGCACCAAACGATTGAGCTTTGAAACTGCGTGCGATGAAATATCCTCTCTCTCAACGAATGCGACTTGATCCGCCACGCCGCGGTAATAGAGGCCCGTTGGCACCGCAATCATGAAAAAGGCCAAGAGACCCAAAATGGCGAATTTGCTTGCCAAACTCCAACGATGCAATATGGCCGACATAGTGTTCCTCTCGATTACCCAAAAGCGGGGATGAACGGCGTGTCCCCCATCTTCAAACCATTGCTGCCCAATGAGCCCTGGTCTGCAGTGACCAGCTCACCCAAAGAATTCACATCCAAAATCAATGCCACTTCGCCGCTACCCAGGATGCTGGAACCAGAGATTCCCCGCAACGACTTGAACAATCGTCCGAGCGGCTTGATAACCGTTTGCTGCTGCCCCAACAAGTTCTCTACCTCGATTCCGTACTGCCCCCGGCTGGAGGCCACTACCACCACACTGACACGATCGCTATGAGTTGATTCCATGTCATACAGGGTACGCAAGCGCACGACCGGTAGCACAGCCCCGCGCAGTTCCAGGCAATGCCGCCCACCGGCATCCACTTTCACATCGCTCGGTGCTGCTTCTATGACTTCCACCACCGTTTCCAGTGGCAACACCAATTTCGACTGACCAATGCCCACCATGAATCCGTCGATGATGGCCAAGGTGAGGGGAAGTCGAATATCGACTACCAGCCCTTTTCCCGGATTGCTAACCAACTTGATGGTGCCGCGCAGACTCTCGATGTTGCGCTTGACCACATCCATGCCCACACCTCGCCCTGAGAGGTTGGTGACCTGCTCGGCCGTAGAAAACCCTGGCTCAAAAATGAGCATGTTGATGGCGTCGTCGCCGGGCACCACACCGGGCTCTACCAGCCCTTTGTTCCAGGCACGCTGCAGGACGCGCTCTCTGTTGATGCCACGCCCGTCGTCTTCAATGCGAATCAATATGGCGCCGGTCTCGTGTTGCGCACTCAGTACCAACTTGCCAGCGGGCGATTTTCCTGCAGCAATGCGCTCCTGGGGCGGCTCCAAACCGTGATCAAGCGAGTTGCGCACCAGGTGCATGAGCGGGTCGGCGATCTTCTCCACCATCGACTTGTCCAGTTCCGCATCGCCCCCCACGATTTCAAAGTTGACTTCTTTGCCGAGACTGGAGGCGGTATCGCGGACAACCCGTCGAAAACGGCTAAATGTCTCACCCACTGGCACCATGCGCAAGGCCAATGTGCCATTGCGGATTTCTTCGATCAGCGCGTTCATGTGCAGGTTGGACTCCAGCAGGTTCACCTGCCGCGACGCACGCGCCAGCATGGTGGCACCAGCCCCTGCAATCACCAGTTCTCCCAGCAAGTTGATCACCGCATCTAAGCGATCAGCCTGCACACGGATGTAACGGTCTTCACTGGAGCTGCCTTCGCGAATTTTTTGCTGCTTTCCCAGAGCAGCAGCAACCGCTTCCGCCGGAACTCCCGCCTGTGTTTCCAGCAGATCTCCGATTTTGGGTTTTCCTGCTGCGGGCACACCTCGCACGCTTTGCTGCGAGGTCAGCACCTGTTCCAACTTGTCCTGTGAAACTGCGCCAACCTGTACCAACATCTCCCCCAGGCGCGGAGTATCTGGCATGGCCTCGATTGCACGCGCCAACTTCTGCCCTGGCGTTTCGGGGGCCACGACGTCGTACTGACAATCGTCCGCGACAAAACTGAAGGCTCCTTCGATCTCATCGCGCCCGACCGAAGTCTGCAATGCCATCGTGAAACTGAGATGGCAGCTTTCCGGATCCAATTGCGTAAGTGCTGGTACGGTGTCGGTGCCAAAGTGCATGCTGACCACTTGTCCCATCCCCGCCAGATACCGGGCAACGGACAAAGGATCCATGCCGTTGCGAAACGTATCCTTGCCAAAGCGGGCTGAAATGGTCCAGATCCGCTCGCTCCCATCAGCAACTGCGGGGACCGCACTTTCTACTTTCAGCGGCGGTGCAAGAGGCTCTGCGCTCTCAGTGAGTGCTTGCAGTTGCACAACCAGGTCAGCGCGCAGGTCAATCTGATCTTTCGTATCCGCTGACTCATCGGCAGCCGTGTCCACCAAAAACTTGATCTGGTCGTTGCATCGCAAAAGCAATGTGCTGATCGCTGGTGTCAAGGCGATGTCACCATCACGCATCTTGTCGAGCAGGGTCTCAACATGGTGGGTGAATTCAACGACCCGATTCAGACCAAAGATGCCTGCTGAACCTTTGACCGTATGAGCGCATCGAAACAACGAATCCAGCAGTTCCCGATTGTCGGGCTGCTCTTCCAACTCCAGCAAAAGACCCTCAATAGTCTCTATCTGTTCTGCGGCTTCACTGATGAATGCGGGCATCGCTGCCGCAATGAACTCCCGGTCGGCATCACTGATGCTGCTCATGCGCCACCCTTTAATAAGTCAGAGTTGAGCGAATTCACCCACCGCGAAAGACCCAAAGCATGACATGCCGCTAGAAAGGGGGAGCTGGCATCCACCAGGCACCAGCTCTCAACGGAATGGGACAATGCGGCAACAATTTGCAAGCCGGCACCGTCAACTTCGTTGACGTCCTTGGCCGACAGTCTTACTACATCGTGGACTGCCTTGGTCTGCCGCTCGGCCAACCATGCAGCCAACGCATCACGCGTTTGCACGGCGGTGTAAATGTTGAGCTCCGATGGCAATTGGAAACAATCGTTCATGAGTCCTCCCACAACACCCGGTCCTGACCACTTTCTCGCTCTGGCCAAGTGTCAAGTTCGTGCTAGACGCAAAGCTTGGATACGGCGCTGAGCAACTGCGTCGGAGAAAAAGGTTTAACCATCCATGCCTTGGCACCTGCCGCCTTGCCTTGCTCTTTTTTCTCCTCTTGACTCTCAGTAGTAAGCATCAAAATTGGCATGAACTTGTAGGCCGGCAATTGTTTGGCAGCTTTGACAAACTCGATACCATTCATCACTGGCATATTGACATCGCAGATCACCATATTGATCTGACGTCCGTCCAGCAGCGCCAATGCCGCCTTTCCATCACCTGCCTCAACCACGTTGTAACCCGCGCCATTGAGCGCCATTTTGACTACCTGGCGCAAGCTGGCAGAGTCATCCACCACCATAATTGTCTTTGTCATTTACTCAACCTCATCATCAAAAGAAAGTGGTTTCGTCGCAATCGGGTGCCGTTTTGTCTGCACGCTCCGCTTCGTGGTTGCGGCGCTGTTCTGCCATGGCGTAATGCGACTCCAATTCGGCGAGCCAAGTTGCCGCATCTGGCGGTAAGACATTGGGACAGGAAAACACCTGCTGCAGCCGAGCGACATCCGTCTCGAGCAGGTTCAGCATTTGGCTGATCCGATCTTGGTATTGGAAACCCATGTACATACGCTCAACTTGTGCAGCGACCATTTGGGTCTCGTGCTGAAAAGGCTTAGCAATGCCTTCCAAAGCAGCAACGGATGATTGAACGAGTCCAAGTACTTGCTCAATGGCTGCACGGGTGGCGGAGGGAACACCTTCACTAGCAAGTACAGGTGCCAAGACATGCGCACAAGCATTCGCGAGCCCCATGACCCCATCAACCGGCTGCGCAAGAGCATCGTTGATCTGCTGGGACTGGCGCTCGGCCATATTGATATGCGGGCCAATTTCAGCAAAGGCACGCAACATTTCGGCTACCGCCCCTTCCGATTGGGCTCGAGAGGTCGCTAAGTGACGGCCCCAGACTGGCAAAATCGCTTGGCACAACGCTACACGCGCTAACGCCGTGTTTGACGGGGCTTCTTCCGAATTCGTGGGGCTTGTGTCTTGCATTGCCGCAGCCTAATGTGAAATGACATCGTACTGCGGTTTTACGATAAGCGTTGCCTATTGTTGAATGATGTTGCTTCGGCCGCAATCAATTCCAAGCAGCATTCACGTAGCAACCGCAGCCGACCAACTGGTTTTGGTCAATGGGCACGACATAGGACAGCTTGGTTTGAACTTCTTTAGTTAGGGGGTTTTGAATGGAGTATTGAACCCAACCGCCACCCTCTTCGTCGCAAACACGCCATGCATCTTCGGTCAACTTGTCGCCGACCTCACCGATCAGATCGCCCAGGCGGACCCCCACACGGCTCTTGTCCGAGCCGCAGACTACATACACGCCTTGCCGATCAAAGATAAAAACATACAGGTCCTTCCAATTGAAGCGGCCGTTCTTGTCATGAAAGACATCCATGGCATCGCGGAGCCCAAGGCGCCCAATTTCTACCATGGCATCAAACACCATTTGCCTCGCTTCATCAGCCGATCCCTGTCGCAGCTGGATATGACTGACAGAAACCTCGAGATCCGACGCCTGCACGGTCAATGCATCGGAATTCGCGCTCGCACGCACCACCAACTCCGCGTTTTCGTGGGTGAGCTTATCCAAATCGCCCACAGCATGAACCACATTTTGCAACGCCGAGCTTTGACCAGCGCTACCCTCGGCCATGACATTAACGTTGGTAGCAATTTCAGCAATACCACTGGTCAGGCTGGTCATTACTTTATTGATGGCCTCAATCTGAGCCACGGTGTTGCCCACGCGCTCCGATGATTCGCGGATTAAATTACGAACCTCCGCAGCCGCTGACTGAGACCGCTGGGCCAAGCGACGAACCTCTGCCGCGACGACCGCAAATCCCCGACCTTGATCCCCAGCACGTGCGGCCTCAACGGCAGCATTCAGGGCCAGCAAATTGGTTTGAAATGCAATCGAATCAATCGTCCCCACGATTTCATTCATGCGCCCAGTTGTGGCCTGCAATGGCCCCAAACTATCGACGGTTAGCCGCATTTCATCACCCGCCCCCGAAGCCTCTTTGTGCAGCATGTCCGTCATGATGCTGATTTCTTGCGAAGCTTCGGCATTGCGCGCAACTGTTTCACTCACACGACGCACATGCAGGGCGGTCTGCGTCAAATGCTCGCCTTGGGCTTGCGCTCGGTCTGCCAAAGAACGTGTGTCATCCACCAGTTTTTTGCCAGTGTCACCCAATTGCACTGCAGCACTTCGGATGTTGGCCACCATCTCGGACATGCGGCGGGTAACCAACTCGAACCGGGCTCCAAAGTTACCCATGCTGTCAACACGAAAATCGTCGGCTTTGCCCGTTAGATCTCCCGCGGTTGCCTTCTCCATCACTCGGTCGATCTGACGTCGATCCAGCGCATTGACAGCAAAGAAACTCCAAATCAAATAGGACCACAGCAGAAGACTTACCGCAGCCACGATCAGCGCCATCCACGTTGCATCCGGCTGCGAGACGCCTGTGACCTGAATGAACAATAAGCAAAGCAGCCCCAATACCAGAGGCCCAGACATCATCCAGAACTTGACCTTTGCGTTCAGTCGGGCCATCAGGACCATACCAGGCCCCAGGAAACCGCGCGCTTCAATTTTCCTAGCCAAGAGAGTCACCCTACCTTTCGCAAACATTGCATGGCGGCCCCCAACCCATTGAACCAACGAATTGCCTAAAACCGAATGCAACCCGCCACAATGCGCGTGAACAAGGAACCTGCATGCAGGTTCGAATCACTTTATCAGAGTTCGCGCTTGTATTGGCAAGAATTGCGCAGGAACGATTAACCGGGTGTCGGGGCCGGTTTTCTCGAGACACGCTTGCGAGCCACCGCGGTAGCCTTACCCGCTTTGGCAGCAACGGATGTCCTGGGTCGAAGTGCACGCTGCGCCAGGGCCAGATACTCTTGAAAGCTATCGCGCAGACACTGGGCAAGGGCCTCCGGATCTGGGAGCTGCTCATAGCATCCGGTAAAGGAAATCACAATGGTGTGGTTGTATCCTGTAACCGAAAAAACCAATCCCATCCCATCAGATATCGGCATGATGGCTGAAAGATAAGTCAATCGGGCACCCAGCAGATACAAGGGGTCACGAGACCCTGGCACATTGTTGATCGCGCAGTTTGCCAGCGGCGCCCAGTCACCTAGCAATGCGGAAGCCGAACGCAGCATTTTGCTAGTTGCGGCGATGGCAATCGAGGGAGTCTGCTGTGCAAGACTCGTCAGCTCCCTCGCACTAATCGCCTGCGACATGATGGACGAGGAAGACGTTTCAGACTGAATTTGCCGTAGTCTGGCAATGGGATCGGCAATGTTGGTAGCCAGTGCCACACGCACCCAGGAAAAGCCAGGTCCCTGGTCACCATCCAAGTCGCTGTGGACAGCAATCGGAGCGGCCGCAACCATGGGTTCTGGGGGCAATTCATCTTGCCGATTCAAATAAGCGCGCAATCCGCCTGCGCAAACTGCCAAAACAACGTCATTCACCGTGGAGCCAGGGACCAGTTGGCGAATGGACTTGAAATCGGCCAAAGCAAATCGCCGGGTCTCAAATACTCGTTGTGCAGAAACCACCGTATTAAACCGGGTGACCGGAAACGTGTGTGACTTTCCCAAGAGCTCGCCCGCAAATGTTTTGGCAGTTGATTTCAACGCCGTCCAGCTATTCATGAGTGGTTGCGTCATGCGCAATGGCAACGTCGCCAAATTGAGCCCCGCAAGCCATAGCAGCATCAGATTGCCTGGTACAGGCTCTGGAAACCAGGGAGCGACAGGGGTCTGCGGATCGACACTGGGCGACAAGTCATGCAAGAGCCGTGTAACCTCATTGCCATGGGCGACATCAATAGCTGCATGGTGAACTTTCAGTAGCACCGCGAAGCTGCCAACGGGCAAATCCAAGAAACTGTCGAGCCCTTCGATCACATACATTTCCCACAAAGGGCGCTGCAAATCCAATGGGCGTGCATGGATACGGGAAGCCTGAATGCAGAATTGACGCCAATCTCCGGGTTTCGGCAATGCGATGTGGCGTACGTGGTACTCCAGGTTGAACTTTTCATCCTCAACCCAGTAGGGGTAATCGATGTCCAGCGGTACCCGCAAAATGCGCTCGCGGAAATTTGGCAATTGCTGCAGGCGACTCTCAACATGCGCCAAAATCTGCTTGAATCGCACGACCCCACCTGGTGCAGTGGACTGGTCATAAATATGCAGCAAGCTGATATTGGAGTTTGCATGTGCCGTGTCAGAGTAAATAAACGCGGCATCGTTTTCGCTCAGTTGGCGCATGGTCTTCTTTCGCGTCTTGGCACCGCCGTTCAGGCAGCAACCATGGCATTGCAAGTTGTAATACTGAGCACGCGGGCGAGCAATCCGCTGGGCTCAAATGGCTTCCAAGCGTCTTCTGGCTGGGCAAGCCGATCAGCAAGTACTGCGAATACGATCCCATTGAAACCCAGTCCAATATGACTGCCTGGCACACGTATGTTCTCGTGCAGCATGGGATCTCCGTCAATCGTAGCCTCCTGTGGTGGAACGACCCCGTCCGTTACCGAGTAGAGACAACTGGTGGGAATCGCCAAGCGTCGCCGCTCCCGCATCGCTTTCGCCCGCGGCTGCATGACATGGGCAGATGCCCCCAGCCGATGCGATACCAATCGATACAGAGCCTTCACTGCAGCAGGCGACTGACTGCCAGATGCTTCAATGCTGACAGGACTGCCCAGGGTAATCACACCGCGCACTGACTCCAAAGCGCTTTGAGCGCTGTACAAGGAAAAAACGCCACCAAGACTCCAGCCGACCAAACTGACTTTGCGTCCTGTTACATGGTGCAAATAGCGAATTTTTTGTGGCAAAGCATTGGCGTGTTTACTGCGAAATCCGACGTTGCGCCCCAAACCCCAGGTGTGAACGTCGTAGCCTTTGTTCTGCAAGAACAACTTCAAGGCCACCAAAGATGCTTCACTTGCCATAAAACCTGGAACGAGCAATACCGGATGTCCATCACCCTGCGGGGCTTCCATTAACAATGGTAGGGACGCGGGTAACAAGGCAGCCTCAATCAATCCGCGCAACTCCAGCAACGAACTGAGCGTACGCGGCTTGCCTTGATGCCCGTGGCGTACGACTGGCTTTCTGACGCTTTTCGATTTGGCTTGCAACGTGCGTTGATGAATCATTGGCACAGTCTATAGGTTTTGAGCCAGAAGTGGCTAAGGTGCTTCATCCAATTCGTAGCACAGGTGACAGGCCATGGCGTAGGATTTATGTTAACGAGGGCTCATTCATATCTGGGCGTCGAATTCCTGTTCATCGTCGATTCGCACCTGCATCGGCAACTCGATTTGAAAAACAGTTCCTTTTCCCAACTCTGAATGAACTTGCAGCCGCCCATCTAGCGGTTTCTTGACTAAGTTATCCACAATTGACATACCCAGCCCTGTTCCGCCACGCCCAATTTTTGTGCTGAAGAATGGACGAAACATCTGCTCGATCATGTCTTGGTCCATGCCCACGCCATCATCCTGGATTTGGAGCAAGACGGTACCTTCTTTCGCCTGCGCTGAAACCGTTACGGTTCCAGAGTTGCGATCTTCAAATGCATGCAGGTAGGCGTTGTTGATCAGATTAATCATGACCTGGCCTAATGCACCCGGGTAGCTATCCATGACGATACCCTCTGGCACTGCAACCACCAGCTCATGGGGATAACGTTTCAAACTGGGTTTCAACGTGACCATGACCTCCTGCAAGACAGCCTGCAGGTCAAAGACACGGCGTTGCTCGCTGGCCTGATCGGCCGCGACTTGCTTGAAATTGCGAACCAAGTCGACAGCACGATGCAGGTTGCGTTCAACCAACTGGCTACCTTCTTGCATTTCTTGCAGGAAAGCGACCAACTCGGAGCGCCGCATTTGTCCGCTGTCCAAGCTGTCCCGTATGCGCCTTGACAGGTCAGAGCATGTACTGGCCGTAATCAGGCTATTGCCCATGGGAGTCGATAACTCGTGGGTAACACTCGCGACCAAAGTACTGAGCGTCGCCTTGGCAGCATTTTCGGCCAGTGCTTCCTGGGAACGATGCAGCGACTGCATGGCTTCCTGCAATTCGACCGTGCGCTGTGCAACACGCTCTTCCAGCGTCTCATTGAGCTCTCGGATTCGTTGCTCTGATTCCTTGCGCTCCGTAATATCCCAGTGCACGCCAGATATCCATAGCGCCCTTCCATCGGGGCTGTGTGCGGTGATCTTGGCGTGAGCCGCGATCCACACCCAGTGCCCATCTTTGTGCAAGATCCGATGTTCGCAACGGTAGTATTCGGCATGGCCGCGCAGGTGTGCGCGCAAGGCCTCACGGGTTCTTTCCAAATCGTCAGGATGGCATATTCGCTGCATTGACTGCATATTGAGCCCGCGCATCTCTTCCAGTGTGTGACCGGAGATCTCTGCCCAGCGTTCATCGACTCGCACCTCGCTGGTCTGTAGATTCATCTCCCAACCACCTGCACTGGTACCGCTGAGGATATTTCGCAATCGCTCTCGCTCGACGTGGAGGGCTTGCTCGGTCGCCTTGCGCTCCGTAATGTCCAGGTACGTAGTGACCATTCCGCCGTCGGGGGTGGGGCTGCCCATGATCTCAAGGGTCAATCCGCCGTCGGGGCGTTGCCGCTCAAATCGATGTCCCAGGAACTTACGGGCAATCTCTACGCGAGTGCGTACCTGCTCTTCGATGTTCCCCGGGCCATACTCCCCTCTTTCTGCGTTGTAGCGCGCCATCTCGACAAACGAAACGCCCGGTCTACCAAACTGGGGGGGAAGGTCTAGCAATTCGAGAAATTTCTGGTTGCAAAGCTCCAGCTCCAGATTGGCATTCACAAAACTAATGCCCTGATTGACGTTGTTGACGACGATCTCTAACAATGTTGCCTTGCGCGCTAACTGCGCCTCCCGTTCACGCAGTTCTGCGGTTCGGGCTTCGACCCGCAGTTCAAGCTCAGTGGTGAGCTCGCGCAATGCCTGTTCGCGTTGGCGCGCAATCGTCACATCTGTATAGGTTGTGACCATCCCGCCTTTTGGAAGTGGATAGCCTTGCACCTCCATCACCGATCCGTCCGGTCGCGTTCGCTCAAAGCGATGGGGCAAAAACTGGCGAGCCAATCGCAGGCGATCCTGAACCTGCTGTTCCCAGTCTCCCGGCCCGTACTCTCCCTTGCTTGCGTTGTAACGCAAAGCGTCTTCCATGGTGGTCCCTGGACGACATAACACATCGGGAAAGTTGAGCATTTCCTGGAATCGCTGATTGCAGGCAACCAGAAACAACTGGCTGTCAAAAACCGTGAAGCCAATGGATAGGTGATCCAACCCATCCACGACAAGCGCCAGTTTTTCTCCTGAACCTAATTCCATCGCACTGCACCTTTAACTGCTTGACGTCCCGATGTTTGCTCCGCAATAAGGGGCAGTCTAGCGCGGCCCTGACCAGATGCCAATCTTGATAGCTACCATGCCAGTTCTCCCCCTCAGCATCGCAATGACTCCAATCAAACAGGGATAAATCCAATCGTTGGCTGATTACGGGTATTGACAGGGCGATAATTCGTCAGTATTTGTCCCACTCTCCTTGAGGTTTTTTGTTATGCCCGCCTACCGCTCCAAAACCTCCACCGCCGGCCGCAACATGGCGGGTGCCCGCTCGCTGTGGCGCGCAACCGGCATGAAAGATGCCGACTTCTCCAAACCCATCATTGCGGTGGTCAACAGCTTTACCCAGTTTGTGCCCGGCCATGTGCACCTGAAAGACCTGGGTCAGCTGGTAGCGCGCGAGATCGAGGCGGCGGGCGGCGTGGCCAAAGAATTCAACACCATTGCCGTGGACGACGGCATTGCCATGGGCCACGACGGCATGTTGTACTCGCTGCCCAGCCGCGACATCATTGCCGACAGCGTGGAGTACATGGTCAACGCCCACTGTGCCGATGCCATGGTGTGCATCTCCAACTGCGACAAAATTACCCCCGGCATGTTGATGGCTGCCATGCGCCTGAACATTCCGGTGGTGTTTGTCTCGGGCGGCCCCATGGAAGCCGGCAAGGTCAAACTGGCCAACCCCGACACGCACACCCTGCAGTTCAAGAAACTCGACCTGATCGACGCCATGGTCATGGCCGCCGACGACAAGGTAAGCGACGCCGACCTGGCCGAGGTGGAGCGCTCCGCCTGCCCCACTTGCGGCAGTTGCTCGGGCATGTTCACCGCCAACTCCATGAACTGCCTGACCGAAGCGCTGGGCCTGTCCTTGCCCGGCAACGGCACCGTGGTGGCTACCCACGCCGACCGCGAGCAACTGTTCAAGCGTGCCGGGCGCCTGGCGGTCGACTTGTGCCAGCGTTATTACGAGCAGGAAGACAGCAGCGTGCTGCCGCGTGCCGGGGGCTTCAAGGCGTTCGAGAACGCCATTGCGCTGGACATTGCCATGGGCGGCTCCACCAACACCATCTTGCACATCCTGGCCATTGCACAAGAAGCGGGCGTTGACTTCACCATGGCCGACATCGACCGCATGTCCAAGCTGGTGCCGCAACTGTGCAAGGTAGCGCCCAATACGGACAAGTACCACATTGAAGACGTGCACCGCGCAGGCGGCATCATGGCCATTTTGGGTGAGCTCGACCGTGCAGGGCGCCTGCATACCGATGTGCCCACCGTGCATGCCAAAACCATGAAAGATGCGTTGGACCAGTGGGACATTGCCCGCAACCCATCTGATGCGGTCAAGACTTTCTACATGGCTGGCCCCGGCGGCATTCCGACCCAGGTGGCCTTCAGCCAGAGCGCGCGCTGGCCCAGTCTGGACATTAACCGCGCCGAAGGGTGCATCCGTTCTGTGCAGCACGCCTTTAGCAAAGAGGGCGGCCTGGCCGTGCTGGTGGGCAACATCGCCCTCAACGGCTGCGTGGTCAAAACCGCCGGTGTGGACGATGCGCTGTTGGTGTTTGAAGGCCCCGCCCACGTGGTGGAAAGCCAAGACGAGGCCGTGGCCAACATCCTGGCCGACAAGGTCAAAGCCGGTGACGTGGTCATCGTGCGTTACGAAGGCCCCAAAGGCGGCCCCGGCATGCAAGAGATGCTGTACCCCACCAGCTACATCAAATCCAAGGGCCTGGGCAAAGCCTGCGCACTGTTGACAGACGGCCGCTTCTCGGGCGGCACCTCGGGCCTGTCCATCGGCCACGCGTCGCCCGAAGCGGCTGCCGGTGGTGCCATTGGCCTGGTGCGCAATGGCGACCGTATCCGCATCGACATTCCCAACCGCTCTATCAACGTGCTGGTGTCTGATGACGAACTGGCCCAACGCCGCGCCGCGCAAGACAAGCTGGGCTGGAAGCCTGCGCAACCACGCCCCCGTAAGGTGTCTGCCGCGCTCAAGGCCTATGCCAAGCTGGTCATGTCGGCTGACAAGGGGGCGGTGCGCGACCTGTCTCTGCTCGAGTAAGGGTACTTTGGACTCCAAACTGGACCACGCGACTGCGTAGGCGCCTTCGATTTGCTATAAATAGTATAGCTGCTTACGCTATATCCACGGGCTCTAGAGTGGTATTTAGCTTAAAAATATGGCCGCGGCCGGATCTTCAGCGTCCATGATGCCTTGCGCCCAAACCTGAAGCTTCGAGCAGTCGGCTCGAAGTATTTCCTGTTTGACAGCCAAGATTTGTGCTGGGTGCATGGAAAAGCTACGCAAACCGAGTCCCAGCAGGAGTCGTGTGAATGCCGTATCGCCCGCCATTTCTCCGCACACACTCACGCCCTTTCCTTGGGCATTGCATTGTGCAATCGTTTCGGCGACCAGGCGCAGCACTGCCGGGTGCAAGGGGTCGTACAAATGTGCGACTGACTCGTCCGCACGGTCAATGGCCAAGGTGTATTGAATAAGATCGTTCGTACCAATCGACAGAAAATCAAAGTATTTGAGGAAGTAGCGCACATTCAGCGCAGCAGCCGGAATTTCGATCATGGCACCCACTTTGACCGGTCCATAGACAACGCCGCGCGCGTCTAGTTGGGTCTTCGCTTGCTCAATATGCGCAATCGTTTGACGTATCTCGCTTGCGTGTGCCAGCATTGGGATCAAAAGATGCACTTGACCATATGCCGCCGCTCGCAATATGGCGCGGAGTTGGGTGAGAAACATAGCCGGATCAGCCAAGCTCCAACGAATTGCACGTAAACCCAGGGCTGGGTTGAGATGAGCGTCATCGTGCAGCGCGGTATCCAATGGTTTGTCGGCACCAACGTCCACCGTGCGAATCGTTACCGGCAAGCCCTGCATACCCTCTACAGCGCGACGGTACGCGCGGTACTGCTCTTCCTCTCCAGGCAGTCTTCCTTGTCGACCCATGAACAAGAACTCGCTGCGAAACAACCCAACTCCAACGGCTCCCGCCTGCATGGCGACGGGCGCATCTTCCGGCATTTCTATGTTTGCAAGTAGTTCGACCCGCACACCATCCATGGTGACAGCGGGCGTATGCAAAAGCCGTTGCAAGCGACCTCGCTCCAGCTCGCGTTGGCGCTGCTTGAATCCGTATTCCGCCAAGATGATGGGTGACGGGTCGACGATGACAACACCCGCATCGCCGTCAATGATGACCCAATCGTCTTGGCGCACCAGTTGACTGGCCAATCGTGCGCCCACTACAGCGGGTATATCCATGCTGCGGGCCACAATGGCTGTGTGAGATGTTTTCCCCCCTACATCGGTGATAAACCCTGCAAACACACTCTGCTTGAACTGCAACATGTCAGCCGGAGAAAGATCGTGCGCGATCAGAATCAACGGCACATCAATCATGTCGTCAATCAGCAGATCTTGCTGATGGGCCTTGCGGTCGTGTCGAACTGAGCTGCTGACGACAGAAGCGTGGTCCCCCTTCATCGCCCGCAAAATGCGTTCGACGATTTGTTCGAGGTCCGCTTTACGTTCGCGCAGATATTCGTCTTCCATTTCGTCGAACTGGCGCGCAACGATCTCCAATTGCGTCGTTAGGGCCCATTCGGCGTTGTAGAAACGTTCGGTAATCCAGTGCTTGACGCCATCGACAAGCGTGACGTCCTGGAGAAGCATCAGGTGGACATCCAGCAGTGCGCATAGTTCTTGGGGCGTCTCTTTCGGACCCATGTGCCCTATGCTTTCCTGCAGCCGGTGAATCTCGTCCACCACGGCATTTCGACCCCTGCGAATTCGGTCAATCTCTGCGGCGACCTGGTCCGCTTCAATAAAGTAATGGGCGACGTCGATACGGCTGGTTGCAACCAAGACGGCGCGACCAATTGCAACGCCTCGCGATACATTTAGCCCGTGTAAAGCAAACGTCATGGTTTACCTACGGTTTCTGATGACGTATTGCACCTCAGAAGCCAACTGCGCTTTAGGCGCATCCTCACGGCCAAGCTTTCTTGTCGGAGCGAAGCACATGGCTACTCACCTTCGCCAAATTTGTCGTTAATCAAGGCGAGAAGAGCTTCCATGGCTTCTTGCTCTCGATCACCATCGGTTTCTACCACGATCTCTGACCCCAATCCGGCGGCGATCATCATCACCCCCATAATGCTTTTTGCATTTACCCGGCGTTCTGCGCGTGAAAGCCATACTTCGCACGGAAAGCTTCCAGCCAGCTTAGATAGCTTGGCCGACGCTCGTGCGTGCAAACCGAGCTTATTGGTGATGGTCACGGGGGATTGGATCATGCGTTTTGCGTTTTTGATTGAGTGGGGCAGTCACTGCAACTTGCAAGATGCATTGCATGCCGCCCGTCACAGCACGAGCGACCAGCATATCCAAGGGCTCCTGCCGGTAATTGATGGTGCGCAACAACATGGGCAAATTGACGCCAGCAACCAGTCTCGAATGGACGCCATCGACGACTCTTTGCGCCATATTACAGGGTGATGCGCCAAAGACGTCCGCCAGAACTAGCGTTTCCTGGGCATTCAATACGCGAATGGCGTCACGCAACCTCGATTGGCCAAGGATACTGGCTTCATCGGGCTGAATATCCACCGCAGCGACTCCTTCGGCGGCATCGGGATACACGTGCAAGACACATTCGCGTAGCGCGGTGGCCAACGGGCTGTGGGCAACGATGACAATTCCGGTGTTCATGGATAGGCTTCGCCAATTATGGCTTCTTTGTTATCTTTGCTCTTGCAGAAGCTACTTAACTCAGCCGTTTTAAGACGGGCAAAGGGAGAGGACCAGTCGCGCAACGTCGCGACCGGTCCTTACCCGTCAATCTTTGCGAAATGCGTCATGGCAGGTTTTGCAGGTGTTGCCCACGGATGCGACAGCTGGTTTGATGGCATCTAGGGTACCGGCCTTTGTAGCTGCCGTGAGCTTGGCCATTTCCATTTGCATTTTTTCAGCGTAGTCGTTGAATCGGGCTTTGTCCTGCCAGATTTCAGGCTTCGCTCGCGTCTCGCGACCCTTATCCGTACCATCTCCGAAGGCGGCCCATGGCAAGCGGGCCAAATACTCGGCAGTCGCTGCACTTTCAGCAGCGAGTTTCCCATCAAACGCAGCGCGCCCTGCCGCCATGGCGGCCACGCGGGCAAAATTCTGTTGCATCACGAACAACGCACCTTGTCGGTATTTGATGGCATCTTCTGACTTCGCAAACTGCGCCCAAGACGGTGCAGCCAGAGCAGCCAAGGACGCGAATGCAAGGGTGCGGGTCAAGTGCTTCATGAAAAATAGCCTTTCTTTCAAAGTGAAGTGGAGTCGCAAGTCTAGGCCTTTGTGCGTTTTCTTGCTGTGTACAGCGGTGCTACAGTCTGAACTCGACCGCGCCTACCGGGCGCGCTGATTTCAAGGAGATGATATTGGCGACAGTCAGGGTCTGGGATTTGCCGACTCGCTTGTTTCATTGGTTGCTGGTGGCACTCGTCGTCGGCCTGGTGGTAAGTAGTGAAATAGGTGGCGCTGCCATGGATTGGCACATGCGATCGGGCTATGTCGTGCTTAGCTTGATTTTTTTTCGCGTGGTTTGGGGGTTTGTTGGAGGGTTCTGGTCGCGGTTTGTGAATTTTGTCTCGACACCGATGACTATCGTAAAGTATCTGCACACTGGCGGAACGCCCCTGCAGTCCGTGGGACACAACCCACTCGGCGCAGTGTCAGTGCTGGCCCTATTGGGGTTGCTGTTACTTCAGGCCGTGACCGGCCTGTTTTGCGACGACGAGATTGCGACGGCCGGACCGCTGGCACATTGGGTGTCTTCGTCTTGGGTACGTTTGGCCAGCACTTACCATGCAAAGATTGGCAAGCTACTGTTGATGTTTTTCGTGATGTTGCACATCGCTGCGATTCTGTTTTACCGCTGGCGCAAAGGTCAGGACTTGGTAACACCCATGCTGAAAGGTGACAAGGAGATCGCAGACTGGGTACCTTCTTCGCAAGACAATGTGCGCGTTCGGTTGTTGGCATTGGGCATTTGGATTGCCTGCCTTTCGGTTGTCCTGGCAGTTGTTTTTAGTTCAAGCTGATGGAGGAAGATGGTTTGCGGAAAAGTACCGTTTCGCTTAAGGCCACGCTTGAAAGCGGGCAATTAGAGTCGGTGCAAAGCCTGTTTCGTGAATATGCACGCTCTCTTTCTATTGATCTATGTTTCCAGAATTTTGAGGAGGAGTTGGCGCAGCTTCCCGGCGAGTATGCAGCACCGCGCGGTGCACTCTGTACGGTGTACGTTGACACAGAGTTAGCAGGTTGCTGCGCTATGCGGCCACTAGACGCAGCAGACTACCCCAATGCCTGTGAGATGAAACGGCTGTATGTACGTCCTTCTTTTCGTCGGATGCGTCTGGGCCGGATGCTGGCTGAAGCCACATTGGATGCAGCCCGTGTAGCAGGATACGACTGCATCCTGCTGGACACGTTGGACGATATGGAGTCGGCGCGTGCACTCTACGAAGAATTGGGATTCGAGGAAATCCCGCCGTATTACTACAACCCTATCGCTGGCGCCCACTACCTCAAAGCGCAGTTGTAGCGACTGAGCTGCAAGGCTTCTACTTCAGCCTTTTGCTTGCGCCAACATAGTTTGGGCATCGCTCACTTCGAACTTGCCCGGGCCTTCGATGTTGAGCGTAGCGACCTTTCCATCCTTGACCAGCATGGAGTAACGGTTGCTGCGCAGGCCCATCCCTTTAGTTGAAAGATCCAACGTCAGTCCGGTTGCCTGGGTAAAGGCAGCGCTGCCGTCAGCCAGCATACGCACCTTGCCCGCAGTTCTTTGATCACGTGCCCACGCACCCATGACAAAGGCATCGTTGACGCTGACGCACCAAATTTCATCGATACCCGCCGCGCGTAATGCATCGAATTGCTCGACGTAACCGGGAACATGTTTGGCTGAGCAGGTGGGGGTGAATGCGCCCGGCAGGGCAAACAGCGCGATGGTTTTGCCTGCGCAAGCTTTAGCCACATCCACCGGATTAGGACCAATGCTGCAACCATCACCTTCAACTTCTACATACTCCATCAGAACGGAGGGTGGTAAGGTGTCTCCGACTTTGATCATATTGCCTCCAAATAAAAAAAGCGACCCACTATTGTGGGTCGCTTTTTAGCTAACCGCTGAAGCCGAGCCGAAGCCCTTAGACAGCTGCAGCTTTTTCAACCAAACGGGTTGCAACCCAGTTTTTGGTCTTGGAAATGGGTTTGCTCTCGGTAATTTCGATGATGTCGCCCAGATGGAACTCGCCCTTTTCATCGTGCGCATGGTACTTGCTGGACTTGGCAACGATCTTGCCATACAGCTCATGCTTCACACGGCGTTCAATGAGCACCGTCACGGTCTTGGCTCGCTTATCGCTGACCACCTTGCCGATCAAGGTGCGCTTGAGGGATGTTTTAGCTTCCGTCATTTATCGCTCCTTATTTGGCGGACTTTTCAGCGCTTTGCTTTTCGGCCAAGATGGTCTTGGCGCGGGCAATATCGCGGCGCGCATTGCGCAGCGAAGCGGTGTTGTTGAGTTGTTGGGTCGCCTTTTGCATGCGCAGACCGAAGTGGGCCTTTTGCAGATCCTTGACTTCAGTTTGCAAACCAGCAACATCCTTTTGGCGCAGTTTTTCAGTCGTTTTCATGTCAAATTCTCCTGATTACTGGCCAATCATGCGGGCCACGAACGTGGTACGCAAAGGCAGCTTGGCCGAAGCCAGGCGGAATGCCTCGCGTGCCAGTTCTTCAGGCACACCCACAATTTCAAACACAATCTTGCCGGGCTGGATTTCGGCCACGTAGTACTCGGGGTTTCCCTTGCCGTTACCCATACGCACTTCAGCTGGCTTCTTGGAAATTGGCTTATCCGGGAAAACGCGAATCCAGATACGGCCTCCGCGCTTCACATGGCGCGAAATTGCACGACGAGCCGACTCAATTTGCCGGGCAGTCAAGCGGCCGCGATCCGTACATTTGAGACCAAAATCACCAAAAGCCACCGTGGAGCCACGCGTAGCGATTCCGGTGTTCCGGCCTTTTTGCTCTTTGCGGTATTTGCGACGAGCGGGTTGCAACATAGTTATTCTCCTTTACCGTCAGCTGCTGCAGCTGGCGCGGCGACTTTGCGAACGCGCTTAACGGCGGTTGTAGCGGCATCGGCACCGGAAGCCTCAACAGGCTTGTCGCTGCCATCTGCCGGAGCGGCGTTGGTACCCGCCGGACGGCGGCCACCACGGGATGCCGGACGATCCGAGCCAGGACGGGCACCATCGCGACGCGGACCGCGCGGGCGACGCTCTTCTTCAGCGCGGGGCTCAACGGCGGCCGGTAGATCGTTCCGACCCAGCGTGTCACCCTTATACACCCACACCTTTACGCCGATCACACCATAGGTGGTCTTAGCTTCGGACGTGCCGTAGTCAATGTCGGCACGCAGGGTATGCAGCGGCACACGGCCTTCGCGGTACCACTCGGTACGGGCAATTTCAATGCCGTTCAGGCGACCAGAGGACATGATCTTGATACCCAAGGCACCCAGACGCATGGCGTTCTGCATGGCGCGCTTCATGGCGCGTCGGAACATGATGCGTTTTTCGAGCTGCTGGGTGATGCTGTCAGCGATCAGCTTGGCATCGATTTCGGGCTTGCGCACCTCTTCGATGTTCACGGCAACGGGCACGCCCAGTTGTTTGCCCAGGTCACGCTTGAGGTTCTCGATGTCCTCGCCCTTTTTGCCGATCACCACACCTGGACGTGCCGAAAAAATGGTGATGCGGGCGTTTTTGGCTGGACGCTCAATGAGCACGCGCGAAACAGAGGCGTTCTTAAGCTTTTGCTTCAGGTAATCACGCACCTTGATGTCTTCGGCCAACATGCCGGCGAAATCACGGTTGCTGGCGTACCAGCGCGAAGACCAGTTACGGCTAACGCTCAGGCGAAAACCGGATGGATGGATTTTTTGTCCCATATCTTCCTGGCCTCAATTAGTTTCCGACCGTCACGTACACATGGCACGTGGGTTTGCGGATTTGATTACCACGACCCTTGGCACGGGCCGTGAAGCGGCGCAGCGAAGCGCCTTGCTCGACGTAAATGGTCTTGACCTTCAGTTCGTCGATGTCAGCGCCGTCATTGTGCTCGGCGTTGGCGATGGCGGACTCCAGAACCTTCTTGATAATCACGGCAGCTTTTTTCTGTGTGAATTGCAGGATGTTCAGGGCTTGATCCACTTTCTTGCCACGGATCAGATCCGCGACCAGGCGGCCTTTGTCCACGGACAAACGCACGCCACGGAGGGTTGCACGGGTTTCCATGGTGGCTCCTTACTTCTTCTGGACTTTCTTGTCCGCAGGGTGGCCTTTGAAAGTACGGGTCAGCGCGAACTCACCCAACTTGTGGCCTACCATTTGGTCGGTGATATAGACAGGCACGTGCTGCTTTCCGTTGTGCACGGCGATCGTCAGCCCGATGAACTCGGGCAGGATCATGGAGCGACGCGACCAAGTCTTGATCGGCTTCTTGTCCTTGCCTGCCACAGCCTTGTCGACCTTGGCGACGAGGTGGTGGTCAACAAAGGGACCTTTTTTCAGAGAACGAGTCATTGTTCCTTACCCCTTACTTCTTGCGACGCGACACGATCATGACCTGCGTGCGCTTGTTGTTGCGGGTACGGTAGCCCTTGGTCAGATTACCCCATGGGTCGACCGGATGACGGCCTTCGCCTGTCTTGCCCTCGCCACCACCGTGCGGGTGATCGACCGGGTTCATCACCACGCCGCGAACGGTCGGGCGGATACCCATCCAACGCTTGACACCGGCCTTGCCCAGCTGGCGCAGGCTGTGTTCTTCGTTGGCAACCTGGCCAATGGTGGCCCGGCAGTCGATATGGATCTTGCGGACTTCGCCAGAGCGCAAACGTACCTGGGCGTAGGTGCCTTCACGCGCCAGCAAGGTTGCAGAAGCACCTGCCGTACGGATCAGTTGCGCGCCACCACCAACCTGCAGCTCCACACAGTGGATGATGGAACCCACAGGAATATTGCGGATAGGCAAGGTGTTGCCGACGCGAATGGGGGCTTCAGAGCCGCTGACGATGCTGGCACCAACTTCCAGGCCACGCGGAGCAATGATGTACATGCGCTCACCGTCGGCATAACACACCAGAGCGATGTGCGCGGAACGGTTCGGATCGTACTCAATGCGCTCGACCTTGGCGGGAATGCCGTCCTTGTCGCGCTTGAAGTCCACCACACGGTAGTGGTGCTTGTGGCCACCGCCCTTGTGGCGGGTGGTGATGTGGCCGTTGTTATTGCGGCCTGCCTGTTGGAACTGAGGTTCCAGCAAGGCGGCATGCGGAGCACCCTTGTACAGGTGGTCACGCGAAATCTTCACCACGCCACGACGGCCTGGGGAAGTTGGTTTCATCTTGATAACAGCCATGATTACGCAGCCTCCCCGCCCAGGTTCAGCTCTTGACCGGGCTTCAGCGTGACATAGGCCTTGCGCACATTGTCGCGACGACCCACCGACTTGCCAAAACGCTTGGTCTTGCCTTTGGTGTTCACCACAGAAACGCCCTGAACTTCCACCTTGAACATCAGTTCCACGGCGGCCTTGATTTCAGGCTTGGTCGCGTTTTGCAGCACCTTGAAGGTGACGGCATTGCTCTTCTCGGCAACCATGGTGGCCTTTTCGGACACGATGGGCGCAACGAGCACTTGCATCAGACGACCTTCGTCATACTTATTGGTCACTTGGCTCATGCGAACATCTCCTTGAGCTGGTCCATGGCAGCCTTGGTCACCAGCACCTTGCGGTAGTGCACCAGCGACAGCGGATCGGCGTAACGAGGCTCAACCACCAGGATGTTCACCAAATTACGGGATGCCAGATACAGGTTTTCATCGACTTCGTCAGCGATTACCAGCACGTTATCCAGATTCATGGCCTTGAACTTCGCCGCCAGAGCCTTGGTTTTGGGGGAGTCCACCTTCAGGGAATCCACCACCGCCAGACGACCTTCACGGGCTAATTGCGACAGGATGGACGCCATGCCAGCCCGGTACATCTTCTTGTTCACCTTCTGAGCAAAGTTCTCGTCAGGCATGTTCGGGAAGATACGACCGCCTCCACGCCACAGCGGCGAAGACGTCATACCAGCACGAGCCCGGCCGGTTCCTTTTTGACGGAACGGCTTCTTCGTAGTGTGCTTAACTTGCTCGCGGTCTTTTTGGGCACGAGTACCTTGACGCGCGTTCGCCTGGAAAGCGACCACAATCTGGTGCACCAGATCTTCGTTGTATTCACGACCAAACACGGTTTCAGGCACATCGTACTTAGCGGTAGCCTGACCTTGGTCATTCAGGAGTTCGAGCTGCATCAGTTCGCTCCTTTAGCAGTTTTAGCCTTGACAGCCGGGCGAACAGTCACGAAACCTCCAGCCGAGCCAGGAATGGCGCCTTTGATCAACAACAATTGGCGATCGGTATCTACGCGCACGACGTCCAGGTTTTGCGTGGTCACCGTAGCATCGCCCAGATGACCAGTCATGCGCTTGCCAGGAAACACGCGGCCAGGATCTTGGGCCATACCAATAGAACCGGGCACATTGTGCGAACGGCTGTTACCGTGAGACGCACGCTGGGAAGCCATGTTGTGGCGCTTGATGGTGCCGGCGTAACCCTTACCGATGGAGGTGCCTTGCACGTCCACTTTTTGACCCACTGCAAACACATCAGCAACAGGAACGGCAGCACCGGCTGCGTACTTAGCAGCGGTATCGGCGGTCACGCGGAATTCCTGGATGATTTCGCCGGCCTCAACACCCGCCTTGGCGAGGTGACCAGCTTGCGGCTTGGTAACGCGCGAAGCTTTGCGCGAACCAAAAGTCACCTGCAAGGCAACATAGCCGTCGTTCTCCTGGGTTTTGACCTGTGTCACGCGGTTGTTAGACACATCTACCACCGTCACAGGAACTGCATCCCCGTCATCGGTGAATAGGCGCATCATGCCAACCTTGCGACCCAGCAACCCTAAGTGATTGCTAAGACTCATTGTTTTCTCCGTAATCCCCGCCAGCGCCACTTCAATTGGTGGCACCGTTTTTGCACGGGGCACTGTTAATAAAACTCCACCTTGCGGCGAAGCCCACCAGTATAGCGAATGCCCCTCGCTTGCGCAAGGGGCTGCTCGGCGGAACCTAACCATCCATCCAATCATAAAGACCGGCAGGATGGAACTGCATTACTGCAGCTTGATCTCGACGTCCACGCCAGCAGGCAGGTCCAACTTCATCAAAGCATCAACGGTCTTGTCCGTAGGGTCAACGATGTCCATCAAACGCTGGTGCGTACGGATTTCGAACTGGTCACGGCTGGTCTTGTTGACGTGCGGCGAACGCAGGATGTCGAAACGCTTCATGCGGGTCGGCAGGGGAACGGGACCCTTGACGATTGCGCCAGTGCGCTTGGCGGTATCTACGATCTCGGCAGCAGACTGGTCGATCAGCTTGTAATCAAATGCCTTTAGGCGGATACGGATTTTTTGCTTGGTAGCCATACTGCTTCCTTAGGCGATGATTTTTGCCACGACACCCGCACCCACGGTACGGCCACCTTCACGGATTGCGAAGCGCAGACCTTCTTCCATGGCGATCGGAGCGATCAGCTTGACAGTGATGGAGACGTTGTCGCCCGGCATCACCATTTCTTTACCTTCGGGCAACTCGATCGCACCCGTCACGTCCGTGGTGCGGAAGTAGAACTGGGGACGGTAGTTGTTGAAGAAAGGCGTGTGACGGCCGCCTTCGTCCTTGGACAGAACGTAGACCTCACCGGTGAAGTGGGTATGGGGCTTGATGGAGCCGGGCTTGCACAGCACTTGGCCGCGCTCGACTTCTTCACGCTTGGTGCCGCGCAGCAAGATACCCACGTTGTCGCCAGCCTGGCCTTGGTCGAGCAACTTGCGGAACATTTCCACGCCGGTGCAGGTGGTCTTGACAGTATCTTTGATACCAACGATTTCGATTTCTTCGCCGACTTTGACCACACCGCGCTCAACGCGACCAGTCACCACAGTACCACGACCGGAGA
>JAYRUL010000028.1:0-25529 GCA_041919095.1 Rhodoferax sp.
CCTTCATGCGCCACGCCTACCTGCACGCGCTCATCGCCAGCGGCAGTGCCAGCGCCCGCACCGGCTGGCAACCGCATTGCGTCACCGTGCACCAAGGCAACACCCTGGTGGCGGCCTGCGTGGTCTTCCAAAAGTCCCACTCCTACGGCGAGTACGTGTTTGACTGGGCCTGGGCCAACGCCTATGCGCAGCACGGGCTGGACTACTACCCCAAGGCCGTTTGCGCCGTGCCCTTCACGCCTGTGCCCGGCGCACGGCTGATGGCGGCGAACCCCGAAGCACGCGCGGCCTTGCTGCAGGCGCTGCTGCGCTGGTGCCAGGAGCGGCAGTGGTCGTCCTTGCACCTGCTGTTTGTGAACGAAGATGAGGCCCAAACCTGCCAACAGGCCGGTCTGATGCTGCGCCACACGGTGCAGTTTCATTGGAACAATACCAATCCTGGATACGCCGACTTCGACGCCTTCTTGGCATCCCTCACCCAAGACAAGCGCAAGAAAATTCGCCAGGAGCGGCGCAAGGTGCTTGACGCCGGCGTGACCTTCCGCTGGGCGCAAGGGCGCGACATCACCGCCGCCGACTGGGACTTCTTCTACCGCTGTTACGAGCGCACCTACCTGGAGCACAGCAACGCGCCCTACCTCAATCGCGACTTCTTCCAGCGCATGGCCGACACCATGCCCGAACACTGGCTGCTGTTCACTGCCGAACGCGGTGGCCGCCCAATTGCTAGCAGTTTGATAGCACTAGGTTCATATTTCACGAGGGCTGATGCTCAAATCACCGCAGGAGAAGAAGGCCTCCCTCCCACTGGCGAGAAAGTAGCCTATGGCCGCTACTGGGGTGCCCTGGAGCGCGTGGACTGCCTGCACTTCGAAGCCTGCTATTACCAGCCGCTGCAGTGGTGCATAGCCCGCGGCTACCAGCGCTTCGAAGGCGGTGCCCAGGGCGAGCACAAGATGGCCCGCGCCCTGCTGCCGGTCAAGACCACCAGCGCCCACTGGCTGGCGCACCCGGCCTTTGCCGACGCCGTGGAGCGCTTCCTGGCGCGCGAAGGCGAAGGTGTCGCCGCCTACCTGGACGAACTGGCGCAGCGCAGCCCATTGAAAACGATTTCTTGACCGGGACTCGCCCACCGCGTCACCGCTGCGCGCACAATATCGCCCGTTGTCCCTACCCGCCCGCCAACTGCCATGCCCGTCCTGCTTGCCACCCTGCTCGTGCCTGCCCTGCTGACCTGGGGCCTGTCCAGCACCCTGCGCCTGTCCGAAGAAGACCTGGTCATTGTCTTTGTCGCCCTGTTTCTGCTCACGTTCCTGGTCTCGGTAGCCGGGGCCCACTTGCTGGAGCACGGCCAGCGCTTTCGCCGCCAGAAGCTCTTGGAGGACATGACCACCACCCAAAAGCTGCAGTGGCTGCTCAGCCAACGCATGGTGGTTGCTGCAGGCCTGGGTTTGGTGGCGCTGGCAGCATGGGGCACGTACCGCTTCAACACGTCTACCAGCGCGCCGCCTACGCCAACGCTCACCCAGGCGGCGGCTGCACCGTCGGCACCGGCGTCCGCTGTTTTACCTGCGGTTGCGGTCGCAGCCGCAGCTTCGCCAGTGCAACCGCCCCCAAGCCCCGTACGCCCGGCCAGCGCCCCGGCAGCAACCAGTTCCACGGCCGACCAGTTAGCCGCCACGGTCGCGGCCAAAACCGCGCAGGAACTGGCCCAGGCCCAGCAAGCCGTTCAGACTTGGGCCGCTGCCTGGGCGGCGCGGGATGTGGATGCCTATCTGCGTGCCTACAGCCCCCACTTTGCCAATGCCGACGGGCTCACGCGCGCACAGTGGGAAACCCAGCGCCGCCAGCGCATCACCGCCGCCCAGGGCTTGTCTATCAAGGTCATGGATTTGGCCATTGAGCCCGCCGGTCGCGACAAGGTGCAGGCCGTTTTCATCCAGCGCTACCAAACCGCCAAACTCAACGACCTTTCGCGCAAGACACTGGTGCTGCAAAAGTACGGGGACGACTGGAAAATCGTCCTGGAGCAAGCCACGCCGCTCAAGGGCTGACGTCCTGCTACCCCTTTTTGCGCCCATGTCCCATTCTGCGGCCCCGTCGGCACCGATTACCCACTACGAGAACTTCCCGGTCGCATCCTGGCTGTGTCCGCCCGCCCTGCGCGCGCCCATTGCTGCCATCTACCACTTTGCCCGCACGGCGGATGACATCGCCGACGAAGGCAACGCCAACCCCACTGAGCGTCTGCAACAGTTGCACGACTACCGGACCGATCTGGAACGCACCGCCCACGCCGCACAGGCTGGGCTGCCAGCGCCCACCAGCGGGTGCTGGCCGCAGGTGTTTGGCCCTCTGCATGCCGCCCTGCGCTCCCACGCGCTGCCTGTGCCGTTGTTGCACGACCTGCTGGACGCCTTCGCGCAAGACGTGCGCAAAACCGCCGCTGCAGAGGGCTACGCCGACCAGGCCGAACTGCTGGACTACTGCCACCGCTCCGCCAACCCGGTGGGGCGCCTGTTGCTGCACCTGTACGGCGTAACCGATGCCGTGGCCTTGCAGCGCAGCGATGCCATCTGCACCGCCCTGCAGCTCATCAACTTCTGGCAGGACCTGAGCGTGGACATTCCCCGCGGGCGCTACTACCTGGCCGCCGCCGACTGCCTGCGTTTTGGTGTGCAGTGGGCCGACATCCTGGCCCAGCGCCAGACTGAATCCGCTACAACTTTGATAGCTGCTTACGCAACATCTGCAAGGGCTACCATGCAATTTGGCTCTCAATTGGTGCACCAAGTCCCGGGGCGTGCTGGGTGGGAGCTGCGCCTGGTGGTGCAAGGCGGCCTGCGCATCCTGGACAAGATTGCCGCGCTGGACTACGCCACCCTCACCCAACGCCCCTCTCTGCGCTGGTGGGATGTACCCGTGATGCTGTGGCGGGCGGTTTGGATGTGAAAATACCCCCATGACCCCCGCGCAATACGTCCAGGACAAAGCCGCCACCTCCGGCAGCAGCTTCTACTACGCCTTCCTCTTCCTGCCCGAGCGCAAGCGCGCTGCCATCACGGCTTTCTATGCCTTCTGTCGCGAAGTGGACGATGTGGTGGACGACATGGTGGATGCCGGTGTGGCGCAGACCAAGCTGGCTTGGTGGCGCTCCGAAGTGGCCCAGGCTTATGCGGGCACGCCCAGCCATCCGGTGATGCAGGCCTTGATGCCGCTGAGTACCGAATTTGGCATAGAGCAGCGCCATTTGCAGGCGGTCATCGAGGGCTGCCAGATGGATTTGCAGCAAACCCGTTACCTCGACTACCCCAACCTGCAGCGCTACTGCCACCTGGTGGCGGGCATCGTGGGCGAAGTGGCCGCGCGCATCTTTGGCCAGACGCAGGAGCAGACCACCGCCTACGCCCACACCCTGGGCCTGGCCTTGCAGCTCACCAACATCATCCGCGACGTGGGCGAAGACGCCGGACGCGGGCGCATCTATTTGCCAGTCAACGAGCTGCAGCAGTTTGACGTGAAAGCGCACGAGCTGCTCAACCGCGTCTACTCCGATCGTTTCACCGCGCTGATGCGCTTTCAGGCCGAGCGTGCGCACAGTCTGTACGACCAGGCCCTGGCTCTGCTACCCGCTGCCGACCGCCGTGCGCAGAAGCCCGGGCTGATGATGGCCAGCATCTACCGCGCCTTGCTGCGCGAGATTGAGCGCGACAACTTCCAGGTGCTGCACCAACGCATCAGCCTTACGCCGGTGCGCAAGCTGTGGCTGGCGTGGAAGGTGCAGGCATTAGGACGGCTGTGAAAGTCGCCGTTGTTGGTGGGGGCTGGTCGGGGTTGGCGGCGGCGGTCGCGGCTTGCGAGGCCGGTCACAGCGTCACGGTGTATGAAGCGGCGCGCCAGGTAGGTGGCCGCGCCCGCGCGCTGTCGGCCACGCTGCCCGACGGCACCCCGGTCATGCTGGACAACGGGCAGCACATCCTGATTGGTGCCTACACCGAAACCCTGCGCCTGATGCAGCGGGTGGGCGTGGACCCGCAAACCGCCTTGCTGCGCCGCCCCTTGTCCCTGCCCTTCGTGGATGGAACCGGCTTGCAAACCCCGGCCTACGCCACCCACTGGCCCGCCCCCCTGGACGCCATCGCCGCCATTGCCACCGCGCGAGGCTGGCGTTGGTCCGAGCGCTGGTCGCTGATTCGCGCCTCCTTGGGCTGGCAGTGGCGCGGCTTCACCTGCGACCCCCACCTGACGGTGGCCCAGTTGTGCGCCGGGCTGGCACCGCGCGTGTTGCACGAACTGATCGAACCCCTGTGCGTCTCCGCCCTCAACACCCCTGCGGATCAGGCCAGCGCCAGCGTATTCCTGCGCGTGCTGCAAGACGCACTCTTTGGCGTGCGCGGGGGCTCGCACCTGTTGCTGCCACGCGTGGACCTGGGTGCCTTGTTCCCCGAGGCCGCCTGCGCCTGGCTGGGCCAACGCGGCGCGCAATTGCGATTGGGCCAACGCGTGCAGCAACTGCGCTCTGGCCGTACGGGTTGGTCGGTAGATGGCGAAGGGTTTGATCAGGTCATCTGGGCGACTTCGGCATCCAATGCGGCCCTAGCCCTTATGGAATGTGCGCAACAAGCTCCTGAATCCATAGCAAGTACGCTCACCGCCTGGGCTCGCCGTGCGAGCGCCCTGCGTTTCGAAGCGATTGCCACCGTCTACGCCTGGGCACCCGGCGCACACCTGCCCCACCCCATGCTGGCCCTGCGCGCCACGGCCCATGCGCCCGCCCAGTTTGTCTTTGACCGCGGGCAGCTCGATGGCCCGCGCGGGCTACTGGCCTTTGTGGTGAGCGCCAGCGCGGGTGATGTCGACGCCCTCCAAGCCGCCGTGTTGCAACAAGCCCGCACCGAACTCGCCCCTTTAAGGCTTCCCCCACTGCAACCCGTGCGAACCATCGTCGAAAAGCGTGCCACTTTTGCCTGCACACCCGCGCTGGTGCGACCGTCGCAGACCATTGCACCCGGCTTGCTGGCCGCTGGGGACTACGTGCAAGGCCCCTACCCTGCGACGTTGGAAGGGGCGGTGCGCAGTGGGTGGGGTGCGATTTACCCATGCCCATGCCGATGATGGATGTCCGGGTAGTGGGCATGGCTGTGTTCTAGGGTCTCGTGGCGATGCGGGTGGGCGTGCGGGCCTAGGCCGCTCCAGGCAAAGGCATGGGTGTGCTGGTGGTGCTCGTCGTGGTGGTGCACGTGGTCGTGCTCCATGGCCTCGTGCCGATGCAGGTGGTTGTGATCTTCGGTCAGGTGCAGCCACACGCCCAACGCCATGAGCGTCGCCGCCGCCCAAAATGCGGCCGTCGTGCTTTCGCCAAACGCGCCCAGGGCTACGGCTGCGCCCATGAACGGTGCCGTTGAAAAGTACGCGCCGGTGCGTGCCGTGCCCAAGCCCCGCAAGGCTAGGACAAACAGTACCAGGCTGACACCGTAGCCCAATAGCCCCACACCCATCGTGGCTGCCAATGTGGTCGCGGGCGGCAATACGGCACCCATGCCCAGCGCAAGCAGGGTATTCGTGGAACCTGCCATCAAGCCCTTGAAAGCAGCGATGAACAATGCATCGCTAGCCGACACTTTGCGTGTCAGGTTGTTGTCGATGGCCCAGCACAGGCAGGCCAGTGCCACCCAAAGCGGCCCAGCCGTGGCATTTGAAGCAGCCAACCCGTCCGGCCACCCTAAAACCAGGCCACCCAAGACAATGACCACCATGCCCAGCACCACCCGACGGCCCGCGTTTTCCTTGAAGACCAACCAGGCAATCACGGCCGTCAGGACCGCCTCCAGGTTCAGCAGCAGCGACGCCGTGGCCGCGCTGGTGGCAGACAGACCCAGCATCAGGGCTGCCGGGCCTAGCACCCCGCCAAACACCGCCACGCCCAAGAGCCAGGGCCACCCGTCCGCAGGCAATCCTGACGGTTTGAACCCTCGGTCCCGTATGCAGCGAATCAAGCTCAAGCCCACGCCACTACCCAAGTACAGCAGACCCGCCAGCAAAACCGCAGGGATGTCTCCGCCCAATGACTTTGCAAAAGGCGTGCTTGCGCCAAACAAAAAAGCTGCGCCGAGTGCGCAAAGAATACTGACATGCATCCCGCGATTTTGAGCCAAGTCGGCCCAAGGCAGTTAGAACTTGGACGTTGCACCGGTGCCGGGGTATAAGCGTGCCAAGCTTGAATGAGGTACCGACATGACGCTCGCCACCCTGCCCCCCGACGCCCTGCGCCTGCAGATTGACGCCACCGCGCTGGGCTATGCCGACACATCCGAATGGGTGGACGCCCCACTGCCCTGGGTGGGCCAGGACCGTGCCCAAGAAGCGGCCCGCTTTGGCTTGGCCATGGAGCAGCCCGACTACAACCTGTTTGTGCTGGGCGAAGTGGGCAGCGGGCGCTCGTCGCTGCTGCTGCAGTTGATGCAATCGGTCGCGGCCGAGCGGGCGGTGCCGCCCGACCTGTGCTACCTGCACAACTTTGATGCGCCCGAGCACCCCCGTGCCCTGCGCATGCCAGCCGGACAAGGACGCCAGCTGCGCCAGCTCATGCAGGCACTCACCAAGACCATGCAGGTCGAAATACCGCTGCGCCTGGGCAGCGAAGACTTCAAGGCCGACAGCCAGCGCATCCAGGCTGCCTACAAGGCCGAAGAAGCCAAGGCCTATGCCGACCTGGACGCTTATGCCGAGGCCCGCCACTTCACGCTGTTTCGCGAATCGGGCCACCTGGTCTTTACCCTGGTAAACGCGGCGGGGCACGCCCTGACCGAGTCCGAGGCGCGCTCCCTGCCCAAAGACCAGCGTGCCGAAATCGAGCAAGCCGAGCAAGAGCTGCGCGCCGAGATTGCGCGCTACCTGGAAAAGACCCGCCCGCTGGAGCGGGTGATGGACGAGGCCCTGGCGGCGCTGCGGCGTCAGACCGTGAAACCGCTGCTGGAGCACGAGCTGCAGGACATTCGCGTCAGCCTGAAAAAGCAGATCAAGGACACCTTCAAGCTCGGCACCTACCTCGACCAGGTCGCCCACGATGTGCTGGAACACCTGGAGCTGTTCAACCCGCTGTCCGAGGAAGAAGACGAACTCACCCGGCGCGAGGCCTTGGCCCTGCACCTGGCACGCTACGGCGTGAATCTGGTGGTGGACAACGCCAACCGCACCGGCGCGCCGGTGATCGTGGAACAGAACCCGGTACAACGCGCGCTGTTTGGCAGCATTGAATACCAGGCCGACGAAGACACCCTGGTCACCGACTTCTCGCGCATCCGCGCGGGCAGCCTCTTGAAAGCCCATGGTGGCTTTCTGATGCTGCACCTGCGCGACCTGCTGACCGACGAACCGGTCTGGGAGCGCCTGCGCCGCTACCTGCGCAGCGGGCGTGTGCAGATCGAGGAGGCCAGCGCCGCACTCATGCCGATGGCGGCCGTCTCCCTCGAACCCGAAGCGGTGGATGCCGAGGTGAAGATCGTGCTGGTGGGCTCGGTCGAGCAGTACTACGCGGTCCAGGAAGCCGACCCCGACTTTGCCCGCCACTTTCGCTGCAAGGTGGATTTTGCGGAGAGCTTCTTTGCCACCGAAGACACCCGCGCGGACACCGCTGTCTTCGTGGCCCATGTGTGCCGACGCCAGGGCTTGCCGCAATTCACCGCCGCCGCGGTGGCCCGGCTGCTGGAGGACGCGCACCGCGACGTGGACGACCAGACCCGCCAAAGCGCCATCTTCGCCCGCTACGAAACCCTGATCGCCGAGGCCGCCGCCCTGCGCCGCGCCCGCGCCAGCGTACCGGTGCTGGGCCTGACCCTGTTGGTGGAAGCGCAGGACGTGCAAGCGGCGCTGGCGGCGCGGCGTCAGCGCAACGACTACCCCGAGCAGCGCCTGCGCGAAGCGATCCTGGAGGGCGACCACCTCATCACCTCCGAGGGCAGCCGCGTTGGACAAATCAACGGACTGACCCAGATTGACCTGGGCGATTGGCGCTTTGGCCTGCCGGTGCGCGTCACCGCCCGCACCCATGCCGGTGCGGCCGGGGTGCTGAACCTGGAGCGCGAGGTGGAAATGTCCGGCCCCATCCACGACAAGGGGGTGCTCATCTTGCGCAGCTACCTGGGCACCTTGTTTGCCCACCTGGCTCCGCTGGCCATGACCGCCTCGCTGGTGTTCGAGCAGGAATACTCGGGGGTGGAAGGCGACTCGGCCTCGTGTGCCGAGCTGCTGGTATTGCTATCGGCGCTGGCTGACCTGCCGCTGCGCCAAGGGGTGGCCATTACCGGCGCACTGAACCAGCATGGCGACGTACTGCCGGTGGGGGGCATCAACGAAAAGATCGAAGGCTGGTTTCGCGTGTGCGAGGCGCAGGGGCTCACCGGCCGCCAAGGGGTCTTGATTCCGGCACGCAACCGCCGCCACCTGATGCTGGAGCCCGCGGTGGCCGACGCCGTGCAGGCCGGACAGTTCCATATCTACACCGCCGACCAAGTCCTGGACGGGCTGGAGCTGCTCACCGGCACCCCCAGTGGCCTGGCAGCATTTGCGCAGACCGGCACCTACCCCGAAGACAGCGTGCTGGGCCGGGCTGAACGCACCCTGATCGACTACCGCCAGGCCCTGCTGCGCTCCCAGGCTATCGGGCGCACACGCAGGGCACGGCGCTAATCCGGTTGCCACTGTCCCCAACGGCCGAAGGCGTACAGGGCATTGCGTATCATGGAGCGCCCTTGGGAGTCGCGCATGCACATTGCCTTCAAAATCCTCGCAGCCACCGTCACCACCGCCGCCCTTGCCGTGGGCGCGGCCGCAACCTGGCACCTGTACAAAAAGCTGCCGGTGCGCGAGGGCACGGTGCAGCTGCAACGCCTGCAAGGCCCGGTGCAGGTGGCGTATGACGACCGGGGCGTGCCCCATATCCGCGCCCAGAACGAGGCCGATCTCTACCGCGCGCTGGGCTACGTGCACGCCCAGGACCGTCTGTTCCAGATGGAGATGGTGCGCCGCCTGGCCAACGGCGAGCTGGCCGAAATTCTGGGCACCAAGCTGGTCGATACCGACAAGCTCTTTCGCACCCTGGGTCTGCGCGAGCACGCCCACAAGGTAGCCGCCACCCTGGACCCGCAAACCCCGGCCAACGCCGCCTTGCTGGCCTACCTGGACGGCATCAACCAGTTTCAGGACACGCACCCGGCCCCGCTGGAATTTGAGGTGCTGCACATCCCCAAACGCCCCTTTACCGCGCAGGACACGCTGGCGGTGTCGGGCTACCTGGCCTACAGCTTTGCCGCCGCCCTGCGCACCGAGCCCCCGCTGACCGACATTCGGGACCGTTTGGGCGCAGACTACCTGCGCGTGTTCGATCTGGATTGGCATCCCGAAGGCGTGGTCGGCCCCGGCACGTCCGCCTACCGCGCACCGCCCACCACCACGTCGCTCAAGCCCAAGGACTGGCAGGGCCTGCAGCAACTGGCTGCGCTCAGCCACAGCGCCCTGGAGGCCGCAGGCGTTGCGGCTTTTGAAGGGAGCAATGCCTGGGTGGTGGCGGGTCGGCGCACAGCCAGCGGCAAGCCCTTGCTGGCGGGTGACCCGCACATTGCGTTTTCGGCACCGGCGGTGTGGTACGAGGCCCACCTGCACGCGCCCGGCTTTGAGTTGTATGGCCATTTCCAGGCGCTCAATCCGGTGGCCTTGCTCGGGCACAACACCCAGTTTGGATGGAGCCTGACCATGTTCGAAAACGACGACATGGACCTGGTGGCCGAAAAGCCCAACCCGGCCAATGCCAACCAGGTCGCCATCGGAGGGCAGTGGGTGGACCTGCAGGTGCGCAAGGAAGTCATCAAGGTCAAGGACAGCGCCGACATCGTGCTGAACCTGCGCCGCTCACCCCACGGACCCATCATCACCGACGCCTTCAAGGACAACTTTGGCGACACGCCCATTGCCATGTGGTGGGCATTTCTGGAAACCGAAAACCCGGTGCTGCAGGCCTTCTACGAGCTCAACCGTGCCGACACCCGCGACAAGGCCCGTGCCGCCGTGGAAAAAATCCACGCCCCCGGCCTGAACGTGCTGTGGGCCAACACCGCTGGGGACATTGCCTGGTGGGCGGCGGCCAAGCTGCCCATCCGCCCCGCCGGGGTGAACCCCACCTTCATCCTGGATGGCAGTGCACCCGAATCGGACAAGCTGGGCTGGTACGACTTCCGCTTCAACCCCCAGGAAGAGAATCCGCCACGCGGCTACATCGTGTCGGCCAACCACCAGCCCAAACCGCGCAGCGGCGTGCCCGTGCCCGGCTACTACTGCCTGTCGGACCGCGCCGAGCGCCTGGACGCCAGCTTGCGCGAGTCCGACGCCAAGTGGGACACACGGGCTGCGCAAGCGCTGCAACTGAACGGCGGCAGCGGCTATGGCGCGCGCGTGCTGGCCGACCTGATGCCGCTGTTGAAGGCCGTCACCACCGACGCCTACGACAAGGCATTCCTGGAACCCCTGGTGGCGTGGGATGGCGACTATTCGCGCGACAGCGTGGCGGCCTTGCTGTTTACCCAATTGCTCTACGAGCTGGCCCATGCCGCCATGGCCGATGAACTGGGCGAGGTGCAGTTCAAGAACCTGCTGCGCACCTTTGCCCTGGACCATGCCCTACCGCGCCTGGTGGTCGATGCCAAATCCCCCTGGTGGGACAACGTCAGTACCAAAACGCAAGAGGGGCGCTTCGAGACCGTGCGCGTAGCCTGGACCAACACCCTGCGCCACCTGGAAGCCTCCATCGGCAGCGACCTGCTGCAATGGAAATGGGGCATGAACCACACCCTGACCCATGTGCACCCCCTGGGCATGCAAAAACCGTTGGACAAAATCTTCAACGTGGGGCCTTTCAAGGTGGCCGGCGGGCGCGAAACCCCCAACAACATGAACTACCACCTGGGCACCGGCCCCTGGGCCGTCAAGTCCGGCCCCTCGACTCGGCGCGTGATCGACTTTGCCCAACCCGACCAGGCCATTGGCATCAACCCGGTGGGCCAAAGCGGGGTGCTGTTTGACAAGCACTACGACGACCAGGCCGCCTACTTTGCCGAAGGCCTGTACATGCGCCAGTACCTGAGCGCCGCCGACGTCAAAGCCCAGACGAAAACCACACTCACCCTCAAACCCTGATACGCCCCTGCCATGCCCTTTGCCCCCGAACCCCCGCACACCCATGGCCAAAGCGCCCAGACGGCGGTGCTGCTGTGCAACCTGGGCACGCCCGATGCGCCCAGCACGCCCGCCGTGCGCCGCTACCTGCGTGAATTCCTGAGCGACCCGCGCGTGGTGGAAATCCCGCGCTGGCTGTGGATGCTGATCCTGCACGGCATCATCCTGCCGTTTCGCTCGCCCAAGTCCGCCCGCAAGTACCAAAGCATCTGGACCCCCGCTGGCTCCCCGCTGCGGGTATGGACCGAGAAGCAAGCCAAGCTATTGCAGGGGTGGCTTGGGCAGCGCAACCACCGCGTCAAGGTGCTGCCCGCCATGCGCTATGGCACACCGGGCATCGCCCAGCAACTCGACACCCTCAAGGCCGAAGGCGCCACCCGCATCCTGGTCGTACCCGCCTACCCCCAGTACAGCGCCACCACCACCGCCAGCGTGTGCGACGCCGTCTATGCCTGGGCCGCACGCACGCGCGCCCTGCCCGAGCTGCGCTTTGTCAACCACTACCACGACGACACCGACTACCTGTTTGCCCTGGCCGCCAGCGTGGACCGCCACTGGCAAAAACACGGCGAACCCGACCAGTTGGTGATGAGCTTTCACGGCGTGCCCAAGCGCACGCTGGATCTGGGCGACCCCTACCACTGCGAATGCCACAAGACCGCGCGGCTGCTGGCCGAAAAGCTGGGTATTGGCAAAGACCGCTACACCGTCACCTTCCAGTCGCGCCTGGGGCGCGCCGAGTGGCTGCAGCCCTACACCGAACCCACGCTGATCGCCATGGCCAAGAGCGGCGTACGCCGGGTGGACGTGATCTGCCCGGGCTTTTCAGCGGACTGTCTGGAAACCCTGGAGGAGATCAACATGGAAGCCCGCGCCGCTTTCCTGCTGGCCGGTGGCAAGACTTTTCACTACGTTCCCGCCCTGAACGACGACCCCGAGTGGATCACCGCGCTGTGCAACATCAGCGAGCGCCACCTGGCGGGCTGGCCCACCACCGCCGAGCCCGACGCAGTCGCCCTGGCCGCCTCACGTGCGGCCGCGCTGGCGCTCGGTGCCACGCAGTAAACACCCCTTCTTCAAAGCCACGGAGACGCCCATGCACAAATCCCTCTACGCCCTGCTCGCCTTGCTGGCCAGCGCCACCCTCGCCCACGCCAAGACCGTGGTCATCGACGTGCGCACCCCGGTAGAATTTGCCCAAGGCCACGTGTCCAACGCCATCAACATCGACCACACCGCGATCGAACAGCGCATCGGTGAAGCCAAGGTCAACAAGGACGACACGGTGATCCTGTACTGCCGCTCCGGGCGGCGCTCGGGCATCGCCCAAGAAGCCCTGCAACGCCTGGGCTACACGCGGGTGGAGAACTACGGCAGCCTGGATGCGGCCCGCCAGAAGCTACAAAAACAATAGCTGCTTACGCTTATTCCACGGGCTCTAGCGGCCATTTTGACCACTAAAACCGGCCAAGTCCCGCACCCGGCCGGTACAGCGTAGCAGCACCGCCACCAGGGCGTTCACATCAAAGGGCTTGCCTACGTGGGCATCCATGTCGGCCTCCACACTGGCTTGGCGATCGGTGTCGAGCACGTTGGCGGTCATGGCGACCACGGGTAACTGGCGTAGGTCCAGCTCGGTGCGAATCATGCGGGTTGCGGTGTAGCCGTCCATGACCGGCATCTGGATGTCCATCCGCACCGCGCTCAGCCCGCGCTTCGTGCCCGACGCCATCTTCGCCGTGGCCGAGGTGCCGCGCACCCTGAGCAGCAAGAAGCAGGAGCTGCCCATCAAGAAACTGCTGCTGGGCCAGCCGCTGGACAAGGTGGTCAACCGCGACGCCATGGCCAACCCCGGCTGCCTGGACTGGTATGTGGCGTTTGCGGCGCAGCGTGGTGAAGAACCGCTACAGAAATCGTAGCTGCGAAACTTTATTTGACGAATTATGCGGGAATACACCTGGAAATATATACACATGTTTTGTATCCATGAAATAATCCACGCATGAACCCTTTTTCTTCCCTGGAAATCTGTGCCGGAGCCGGAGGTCAGGCGCTGGGTTTGGAGATGGCTGGCTTTGAGCATGCGGGCCTCGTGGAGTTGGAGCATGCCGCCTGCACAACCCTGCGGTTCAACCGTCCCGCATGGAATGTGGTGGAGGGTGATCTGCGCCAGTTTGATGCCAGGCCGTACCACGGTATCGACTTGATGGCTGGCGGTGTGCCTTGTCCGCCTTTCTCCAAAGCGGGAAAGCAGCTGGGCGCGGAGGATGAGCGCGATCTGTTCCCGGAGGCCCTTCGGCTGGTGGATGAGTGCCGACCCAAGGCAGTCATGTTGGAAAACGTGCGTGGATTGCTGGACGCAGTTTTTGATGACTACCGCAACAAGGTGGAGCGCCAGCTTTCGAAGATGGGTTACGTTCCCGGATGGCGGTTGCTGAACGCTTCGGATTACGGTGTGTCGCAGCTTCGACCGCGTGTTGTTTTTGTCGGCATTCGCAAAGATTTGGCGGATGGCTTTTCTTGGCCGGTGCCGCGCTTCATAGAACCCCCGACCGTGGGACATTTGCTGCACGATCTGATGGCTGCAAATGGCTGGCTTGGAGCCGCTCGCTGGCGGGAGCAGGCAAATGCCATCGCGCCCACCTTGGTGGGGGGATCCAAAAAGCATGGAGGTCCCGACCTCGGCCCAACGCGCGCGAAGCGGGCTTGGGCGGCCCTGGGTGTTGATGGCATGGGCCTGTGGGACGAGGCGCCCGCCCATGACTTCGTCGGCATGCCACGCCTGACGCCGCGCATGGCTGCGCGCATCCAAGGGTTTCCGGACAGTTGGCAGTTTGCTGGCCGCAAGACGGCTGCCTATCGCCAGATTGGAAATGCTTTCCCGCCCCCGGTGGCCGCTGCCGTCGCTCGGCAGGTCTTTTTGGCACTCACAGCAAAACGCATTTACAAGGTGGCTTGATGAGATCTCCGGTCGTCTTTCAGCACGCCCGCAGGGCATTCCATGCTTCTTTGCTGGATTCCATTTTGACGATCAATGGTGCAGGCGTTGCGAGCAATGCAGACAAAGACAGCAAGACCAGTGTCGCCATTGCAAAAGGCATCGCAGACAGGCTCAAGGCAGAAACCGTTGGTGAACGCAGCGCTGGACAAACTTCAGGGAGTCAGTTCGAAAGTGCATGCGCAGCCTTCGTGAAAGACACCTTTCTCAAGCTGTCTCACCTTCGACCTGGAACATGGGACGTACATCAAGTGGGTGGGCGCAGTCGGCTGGAAATTGCCAAATACGAGCAGTACGCACATTTGATCGCCTTGGATCGCGCCGCCAAAAGCGATCCTGAATTGGCGGCGGCACTGGGCAGCGATTACACCATCACGCCAGACATCGTTGTGTCGCGCGACACAGAGGATGACGCAGCCATCAATGCGCCCATCCGGTTGGTCGATGCCAGCGTGGCCACACTCGCCAGCTTGCGTGCCGCAAATGGCGGCCTGCCGTTGTTGCACGCCAGTATTTCATGCAAATGGACCATTCGCAGTGACCGGGCGCAAAACGCTCGTTCCGAAGCGCTGAACCTGGTACGCAATCGCAAGGGCAGGTTGCCTCATGTGATGGTCGTTACCGCCGAGCCATTGCCAAGCCGCCTGGCTTCCATTGCACTGGGTACAGGAGATATCGATTGCGTCTACCACTTTGCCTTGTACGAGCTACAAGCCGCCATCCAAGCCCAGGGGCTGGACGATGCAGGCGAAATGCTTGCTGTCATGGTGGATGGAAAGCGTTTGAAGGACATCTCCGATTTGCCTTTGGATTTGGCTGTGTGATCAGCACATAGCCAGCCTTTGATCTACGGATAGGAAATTCAAACGCATGAGGCCAAGTATGGCACGCGTTTTGGACCTCGAAACACGTTCGGCCAAGGCAGGTTGAGCACTCGCTTACCTCTCAATGGCGAGAGATTGGGAGGCAATATGCATTTGGGGCTGGCGCGCACCCAGCCGCTCCTCGCAGCGATGGATACCGCCGCTTCACTGGGTCACCAATTGACGCGCTGGTCTACCTCGTAGTCTGGTGCCGGGTGTACCGCCAGATCCCAATCGGGCTCACCTTGCACACCATCATCCACCGGCGCATCACAGCCTTCCCATAGCGGCGGCCCGCGAGCTGGGGTGATGTGCGGTGGCTCTGTTGCCACCCCGATGTGATCCAGGATGTGGCGTATGTCGGCACTGTGGGTAATGAACGCGAGGATGCGCATCTGCCCGCCGCACAGCGGGCACATGAGCGGGAACACCTCATAGATGCGCGCAATGAGCACGGCCCAGAGGTAATGCGCTGGGCGCTTCGGGGGTGCTACAGGTTCTGGTGTGGGTGGTGCGGCCGCTTTGCCCGGCGCCGCCACCCCGAGTACGCCCGCTCCGGATTGTGCAGTCTCAACCGTGGCTGGTTGCGGCGCAGCAGGCTGAGCCAGCGCCGTTACCGCCGCCCTCAGCGGCGAGTTCGGTGCCAGCACGCCAAAGTAGCGGTGCCGGTGGGTGCGTGGCGGTGGCACCAGCGCGGCGATGCGCTCAATCAGCTCCAGCGGTGTGAGGTGCAGTTCGTCTGCCTTGGCACCGCGCTTGTCACTGGTGGGCTCGCTGCGCTGTTTGGCACAGCGGTACACCAGTTTGTTTCCCTCTTTGCGCGGTCGATCCATGGAAAACGGTGGCCGCGCGCAATAGCGCAGCAGCCGCTCCAGCGCAGCGCGGTCGTGGGCTTCGATGCAGACACCGGCATCGACTGAGAAGCCGCTGTGTTTGTAGCCCAGCATTTCATTGGCGTCACAGCTCTCCAGCACGCCCCGAGCAACGAAGGCGCGCAGGATGCGCTTTTGCAGGGTGGTCTGCACTGGGGCCACAGTAGCGGCATCGATGCCGGTGGCCTGTTGGTATACGACACCTGGCGCAGAGGCTTGCATTTGGGCATCAGCGCTGCCCTGGCCTGCCACTTCCTCAAACACCCCGTCCACAACACAAACGTGGAAGTGGACGTGTTCGTTCAGGCTGGAGCCGAATCTGTGGATGAAGGCCACTGCGCCGATGTGCAGCTTTGCTCTGTCCGCATTTGCAGCACCTGAGCTGCAGTCTTGCAGCGTCTGCGCGATTACCCGCAAAAAGATGCGCAGGGCACGGGCAAAGCCGTGCGCAAAGATACCGCACTCCAGATACTTTGCAAACGCTTTGCGTACGAAGGGCTTGGGTGTGTGGTGGTCGCCCTGCCCGTCAAACTGACCCGCGCTGGCCAGCTCCAGCCAGGTCTCGTAGTGCTCGGCTACCGTTTGGTACAGCAGCGTGCGTTCGGGGTGGCGTGGGTTGTAGAGCTTGGGTTTTGTAGTGGTTCGCATGAATACTGTACAAATGCACAGTATTATGCGGCGATTGCTTGGATACGGAAAGCACAAAGCCCGAACCGTCGCCAGTTCGGGCCTTGTCAGGGTAGCTTGGCTGCTGACTTACTTGCGCGCAGGCGGCACATCCGTGCAACTGCCGTGCGCCACTTCCGCCGCCATGCCAATGCTTTCGCCCAGCGTGGGGTGGGGGTGGATGGTCTTGCCGATGTCTACGGCGGCCGCACCCATTTCAATGGCCAGCGCAATCTCGCCGATCATGTCGCCCGCATGCGTGCCGACCATGCCGCCGCCCAGGATCTTGCCGTGGCCGTGGGCTCCGGGGGAGTCATTAAACAGTAGCTTGGTCACGCCTTCGTCGCGGCCGGTGGCAAGACTTTTCACTACATTCCCGCCCTGAACGACGACCCCGAGTGGATCACCGCGCTGTGCAACATCAGCGAGCGCCACCTGGCGGGCTGGCCCACCGCCGCCGAGCCCGACGCAGTCGCCCTGGCAGCCTCACGTGCGGCCGCGTTGGCACTGGGTGCCAAACAGTAAACACCCACCCCAAAACCGCACCCCGGAGACGCCCATGCACAAATCCCTCTACGCCCTGCTCGCCTTGCTGGCCAGCGCCACCCTCGCCCACGCCAAGACCGTGGTCATCGACGTGCGCACCCCGGCAGAATTTGCCCAAGGCCACGTGTCCAACGCCATCAACATCGACCACACCGCGATCGAACAGCGCATCGGCGAAGCCAAGGTCAACAAGGACGACACGGTGATCCTGTACTGCCGCTCCGGGCGGCGCTCGGGCATCGCCCAAGAAGCCCTGCAACGCCTGGGCTACACGCGGGTGGAGAACTACGGCAGCCTGGATGCGGCCCGCCAGAAGCTACAAAAATAGTAGCATTAGAAGTCCATTTGACGGGGGCTAGTACTCTGTTTAGTTTCAAACCACGATGAACATGCCTGTAGACGACGGCGCCCGGCGACGATTCGCCGTATTTGCGCGGCGGCTTACCACTGGCGCCATTTCCAATAGGCAGTTTGAAAAAGCCCTTCCACGAAGTGCAGACCCTGCGCTTCATGCTATCTACGTGGATGGTTTGTGGCCGCTGTACGACGACCTTTTTGAGCACAAACTCATCGGGCGCTGGGCCCTTACTGATCATGCGCGCGCCACTGTCCTTCGCTCAATCTTGTTTCTTCATTCAGACCTTCCCTATCGTTACCCAACACGAACAGGACTAACCCAAATTCCGGCACTATTGTTGTCGGCATTTACTTTGGGGTGGTTTGGTCGCGTGCAACGCCCGTATTGCCGTCGGGGAGGTGACGACTCGGTTTGGCCGTTCTACTCCCGAGAGGAGTACGAGACGGTGCTGCGCAATCCGGTGTACATGAACAGAACCAACAAGGCAACCGTGCGGCCCTTTTCAAACAGAGACAGCATGCACAGATGAACTTCACACTCAATTACCGTTTTGACTGGCGTGCAAAGGTCTGGCAATTCCGCAATGGCAATGGTGCTGCCGCCCTCGCCGAAGAAGCCGTCTCACTTTGGCTACGCCAGCTCGTGTGGGTTAGCCTTTGGGGATGCGTTGCGGTTGTCGCACTCCACTTTCGGCTGTGGATCGTAGCCGTCCCATGCACCTTTGGTACGCTGATTTTTGCGCTTTATTCTTCTCGCCTGCGCAATCTCGGACGAAAGGCCGCAATCGGGCTTCGCAATGACTGGCGCAGTGCCGGAAGCAGGGCTATCCGCCTCGAAGTCTCAGACGAAGGACTCCGGGAATCGGATGCGGGAGTGGTTTCATTTGCACCATGGTCAGCAGTAAAAAACTACCGGCTACACAGAAACCTGTTGTGCCTCGAACTTGACAATGGGCAGGCCGCGTTGATTCCCATCGCAATTGTGGCTGAGGGCAAGTTCCAGGTGCAGACGTTGATCAATGAACTCACAGCGCGCGGAATTCCAGCAAAGGAAGTTGGGCCTCGTGGATGATCGACAACATGCACTCTTGCTCAGGTACGATCCAACATGCAATTGCTTTCCGAACACGCATGCGGTTGGCAAGCACGCCGATTTCCCGTCTACCACATCCTATGAACCGCAATACCTCATCCATTGCAGAGCGACTGCACGTTGGCCTGATCGCTTCGGTTTTCGGGGTAATGGTCGGTGTCTTTGCCACACTGGTCCTGTTGGGCATGTTCGCCATGCTTGGATTTCCCCATCCGTTCAATCCGTGGATGGTTGCTTACAGTGCTGGATTCTTTTTCGTCATCGGTTTGTTTCGCGGCATGGAATCGACTGACACGATCGCGGATGTCATCGGCGCAGCGTTCGTCGGCGCATTCGCCGCGCTGGGCCTTGGAGGTAGCAGGGCCACCAGCGTAGACGGAACCCCGCAATGGCGCGCCAGTATGTGGTATGCCATCGCCTACTTCTCCGGTTTGGCCCTTGTTGTTTGGTTGACCTAATCCGCCTCAAGCGCACACGGCACAGGGCTCACGCCTACGAGCCACTGGTAAACGAAAACATGTGCGCGGCCACCGGTTTGCCGTGGAGCTGTAGACGATTTCTAGCCAGGCACTCGTGGGTCGCACCGGCTTTGCGCGCAACGCCCATGCTGGCCTCGTTCCCATCCGCCACGACGATTTCGATGCGTGACAGCGCGAGCCGATTCAAGCCCAACTCACGCAGCGCCAGTACCGCTGCCGTAGCAGCGCCCGCTCGCTGGTGCGACTGCCGCACCCAATATCCCAGGTTGCAGAGCTTGTTGATGGACGAGAACTGGTTTAACCCGCAACCGCCCACAAATCGGCCATCGTGCGTGAATATCCCGAATTCATGGGTCGTGCCCGCAGCCCGGGATTGACGGCAATGCGCAAACCAGCACACGGCGTCGTAGTCACTAAAGTCCGGCTTGGCCCAGGTCATCCAGCGGCCAACCGTTTCGGCCGACTCGCGCACGGCGGCGCTCATCTCGGTGGCATCGGAGTCCCGATAGGGTCGAAGCGTGAAAGGGCCCGCATTGAGCATGTTTGATGTCGAAGTGAAGAACGATTCAATGTAGCACCGAGCCAGCCAGCAGCGGGGGCCAGATGGGCTGTACGCGAGTACTGAACGATTGCAGCCGCAATGGCGACTGTCATTTGCTATAGATAGTATAGCTATATACGCATATTTCACGGGGGCTAATGGCCGTTTTTGGTATTGAACCCAGCGGCATCCCGTTCCGTCGGCACGCGATACCTACGCCCCAGACCCAGGCGCAGAAAAGCACAGCGGCTTCTCACCTGCACAGCCGGAATGCCACACGCAAACCAACTGCATTCGGGTAAACCCCATACAAGTAATCGTACAAATACTTTAACGTATACGTTATTGGATTTTTTATGACATTCACTTCTCTCCACGCTCTCGATTCCGTTGGTGCGAATCTGCATCGTCCTGAATGCGTTCTCGCCAACGTCCACGGTGACTTGTTCTGCGCCGACTGGCGCGGTGGAGTCACCCACCTGCACCCCGATGGCCGCACAACGCTGTACACCGGCACCATGCCCGACGGGTTGCAAGCCCGCCCTAATGGAATCGCATTACTGGCCGACGGCAGCTTTCTGTGGGCGCAGTTGGGCGACACCGATGGCGGCGTGTACCAGTTGCGCCGGAACGGGCAGATTCGCCCCTGGCTGCGCGAAGTCGAAGGGGTGACGCTGCCGCCGTCTAATTTTGTGGTGCAGGACCATGCCGGGCGCACCTGGATCACCGTCAGTACGCGCCTGCAGCCGCGCGCCGCTGCGTATCGCTCGGACGTAGCCGACGGATTCATCGTCTGCGTGCCGCCCAACGGCAGCGCATTCGTGGCCGCCGACGGCCTGGGCTACACCAATGAAGTGGCGGTGCACCCCAACGGACGCTGGTTGTATGTGAACGAAACCTTTGCCCGGCGGCTGTCGCGCTTTGCACTCCAAGCGGACGGCACCCTCGGCGCGCGTGAAACGGTGGTGACGTTTGGCAGCGGCACCTTTCCCGACGGCTTGGCGTTTGACGAAGCTGGCAACGCCTGGGTGGTCAGCATTGTGAGCAACCGCCTGATCTGCGTCGCCCCCGACGGCACCTGCACAACCCATCTGGAAGACGCTGAACCCGACCACCTGCAATGGGTAGAAGCCGCCTTCCAGCAGCATGCCATGGGCCGCCCCCACCTGGACGGCATCCGCAGCCTGCGCCTGCGCAACATTTCCAGCCTGGCATTTTGCGGGCCTGAGCGCCGCCACGCCGTTCTGGGTTGCCTGCTGGGCGACCATCTGCTGCGCTTGCCCATGCCGCACCCTGGCGTTGCCCCTTTTCACTGGAGTTTTCAATGAACACCGAAGTCCCCGCACCTGCTGAAGGCACCGGCTCCATGGTGGAGCAGGCGTACCGCCTGATGCGCCAGCGCATTCTGGACAACGCCTGGCCCCCCGGCTACCGTGCGCTGGAGCAGGTCATTGCCGAAACCCTGGGCATGAGCCGCACCCCGGTACGCGAGGCCTTGATCCGTCTGCAGCGCGAAGGTTTGGTCGAGGTAGTCCCGCGCCACGGCATGCATGTGTTGCCGGTCTCCCCCACCGACATGCGCGAGATTTACCAGATCCTGATGGCGCTGGAGTGCCTGGCCAGTGAACTCGTGGCGGCCCGCAAGCCCGGTGAAGCCGAGCTTGCGCCGTTGGTCGCGGCCACCCAGGCCATGGACGAAGCCTTGGCGCGGGAAGACCTGGACGCATGGGCGCAAGCGGATGAACGCTTTCACACCATCCTGGTCGAGCTGGCCGGAAACCGCCAACTCAGCAACACCGTCAACAACTACTGGGACCGTGCCCACCGCGCACGCCTGTTCAGCTTGCGTTTGCGTCCCAAGCCGGTGAACTCCACACGCGAGCACATGGAGCTGCTGCAAAAGCTGCGCGAAGGCGACGTGGCCGGTGCCAACGCAGTCAACCGCGCCCACCGGGAGCGGGCGGCGGGAGAGCTGCTGGACATCTTCGAGCGCTACCGCCTGGCCCAAATGTAGGCACCGGCTCCGTCTACCTCCCCAAACCCCTAGGAAACCTATGTCCACCACCTATTCCATTGCAGTTCTGGCCGGAGACGGCATTGGCCCCGAAGTCATGGCTGTCGCCAAGGAGCTGACGCAAGTGGCTGCCGAGCGCGCAGGCCGGCGCATGCAGTACCAGGACTTGCCTGCCGGAGCGCAGCATTACCTTGACAGTGGCGAGGCCCTGCCCGAAACCACGCTGCAGGCCTGCCGCACGGCCGACGCCATCCTGTTTGGTTCGATGGGCCTGCCGCATGTGCGCGGCCAGGACGGTACCGAAATCATCCCCCAGCTCGACATCCGTTTTGCCCTGGATTTGTACGCCGGGGTGCGCCCGGTGCGCACCTGGCCAGGTCTGCCGATTCCCTTGGCCGACCCCAGAGCGCAGCACATTGACCTGGTGCTGGTGCGCGAAAACACCGAGGGCCTGTTCTGGGCCCGTGGGCGCGGCACCGTAGACGCCGATGGGGCCAACGACACCATGCGCATCACCCGCAAGGGCACCACCCGCATCGTCGATTTCGCCTTGCAACTCGCCGCACAGCGCCAAACGCAGGGGCGTCCCGGCCATGTGACCAACGTGGACAAGGCCAACGTATTCCGTTCCATGGCGTACTGGCGCGACATCTTCACCGAGCGCGCCAGCCATTGGCCGCAACTGCAGACCAGCCACGCTTATGTGGACGCCATGGCACTGAACCTGGTGCTCAAACCCTGGCAATACGACGTACTGGTGACGGAAAACATGTTCGGCGACATCTTGTCCGACCTGATCGCCGCGCTGGTCGGCGGCATGGGCATGGCTCCGTCGGGCGACATTGGTGACGACTACGCCCTGTTTCAGCCCGCGCACGGAACGGCACCGGACATCGCCGGGCAAGGTATTGCCAACCCCACGGCCATGATTCTTTCGGCGGCCATGATGCTGCAATGGCTGGCGCACCGCCACAACGACCCGGCCCTGACCGACGCCGCCAACGCCCTGGAGCGTGCGGTACGCCAGGTATTTGAGAGCGGCAAGGTACGCCCGCGCGAGTTTGGCGGCCACAGCGGCACGCGCGACATTGCCCAGGCCATTCTGGAACAGCTATGACCGCACGCGTGCTCACCATCGGTGCGGGCTACTTCGCCCCGTTCCAGCTGCAAGCCTGGCAGGAACTGGGCGCAGAACTGGTGGGACTGTGCGATACCCATACCGACCGCGCCACCACCCTGGCCAAGCGTTTTGGCATTGGCCAGACAGGGACAGACGCCGCCGCCATGCTGGACACCTTGCGCCCCGATCTGGTGGACATCGTCACACCGCCACAAGCGCACCGGGCGCTGGTGCAACTCTGCCAGGAGCGCGGCATTGCCGCCATCTGCCAGAAACCCTTTGGTGCCAACTGGGCCGAAGCCAGCGCCATGGCCACCGCTGCCGAGCAATCGGGTGTGATGCTGGCCGTGCACGAGAACTTTCGCTTCACCCCCTGGTTTCGGGAATGCAAGCGGCTCATCGACAGCGGCATGCTCGGCCCCATCCATGCCCTGGCGTTTCGCTTGCGCCCCGGCGACGGCCAAGGCCCGCAGGCCTATCTGGACCGCCAACCGGCCTTCCAGACCATGCCGCGGTTTCTGGTACGCGAAACCGCCATCCACTTCATCGACAGCTTTCGCTACCTGCTGGGTGAGGTGCAGGCCGTCAGCGCGGTACTGCGCCAGCTCAACCCGCACATGGCCGGCGAGGACGCGGGCCTGATCGTGCTGGAAATGCAGCGCGGCTGCAGCGCCCTGTTCGACGGCAACCGCCTTAACGACCACAGCGCCACCAACCCCCGGCGCACCATGGGCGAAATGTGGCTCGAAGGCGCACACGGTGTGCTGCGCCTGGATGGCGACGCACGCCTGTGGTGGAAGCCGCACCAGGAAGACGAACGCGACTGGCCCTATGACGCAGGTGACGACAGCGCCTTTGGCGGTGCCTGCCGCGCCTTGCAAGCCCATGTGCTGCACCACCTGCAACGGGGTGCGCCGCTGGAGAACCGTGCCCAGGACTATCTGGAAAACCTGCGCATTCAAGAAGCCATCTACCAGGCCCACGCGAACGGGCAACGCGTGGTGCTTGACACCTTTCAACCCGCTTGACCCCTACCAACCCAAGGAGACACACCATGAAGAAACTGCATACCCTGGCTGCCGCAGCCGCCTTTGTTTGCCTGGCCCTGCCGGTATCCGCGCAAACCGTGCTCAAGTTCAGCCATACCGACCAGCAAGCCGGTGGTCGCCAGGCGGCGGCCCAGCTGTTTGCCAAAAAGGTGGAGGAGCTAACCCAGGGCCGCTACAAGGTGCAGGTGTACTGCTGCAGCCAGTTGGGCAACGACCCCAAGAACATTGAGCAATTGGCACTTGGCGGCGTGGATTTCACCGTGTCGGCCACGGGCTCGTACGCCCCCCACGTCCCCACTTTGAACCTGTCGATGCTGCCGTTCCTGGTGGACAGCTACGCCCAGGGCTGGAAGCTGTACGACGAAAGCCCGTGGATGCAGGCACAGTTCGCCAAAGCCCCGGCCAAAGGCTTTCGCTTTCTGGCGACCTGGGAGGCTGGCTTTCGCAGCATGACCACCAAGGAGCCGCTGAACAGCCCGGCCGACGCCAAGGGCAAGAAGCTGCGCACCTTCCCCAACGAGATGATGCGCTGGACGCTGGAAGCCATGGGCTTCAATATCCAGATCATGCCCCTGCCCGAGGTGTATCTGGCCATTCAGCAAGGTGCGGTGAGCGGTCAGGAAAACCCGGTGGACACCATCTACTCCAACAAGTTCTATGAGGTGGCGCCCCACGTCACGCTGACCAACCACGTCTACAGCCCGTTGCCTTTGGCCATCAGCGAAAAGACCTGGCAAAAGATGTCTCCCGCCGATCAAAAGGCGGTGACCCAAGCGGCCCAAACTGCTGCCAAATTCAGCCGCGAGTTCATTTCGGGTAACGATGCAACCCAACTATCCGACATGACGCAAAAGGGGGCCAAAGTCAACGCCAAACCGGATGTGACGGCCTTTCGCGCTGCCGTGCAACCCGTGTATGGCAAGGCACGTGAAAAATTCGGCGCTGACGTCGATGCGCTGCTGAAAGATGCCGAGGCCGTGCGCAAGAGCGTCAAATGAGTGAACCAACCGCTCAACCATGGCTCACACCAGTAGCCCCAGCGCCCTGGCCCTTGCGGCTGCTGGGGCGCGCCGTGGATTGGACCGTCATAGCCATGGGCGGCTTCATGGCCCTGCTGGTGTTCTTCAACGTCGCCCTGCACACCGTGGACAAAGACCTGGCCTGGGTGACCGAGCTGGGTGAGCTGTTCATGGTGTGGGTGACCTTTCTGGGCGGTGCTTGCGCCGCCCAGCGCGGGGCCCACATGACCATTACCGAGTTCATCGACAAGCTGGGCGACTCCGGTCGTCGCTGGGCCGATGCCGGTGTGCAGCTGCTGTCGCTGGCCGTGCTGGGTGTTTCCGCCCTGTACGGCTGGCGCCTGGTGGATGCGAGTTGGGGCAATGAACTCACCGTGCTGGGCTGGCCCATGTCCATCCAGTACATGGGCATGGCCGTGGGGTGCACGCTGATGGCTGTGTTTGTGGCCTTTGACTTGTTCCAAATCCTGCGTGGCGTTCCCCGCAGTCAGCGCTACAGCGCTACCGAGGAGATCTGACCATGCTCGCACTGACGCTGTTTGGCGTTTTCTTCTGCATCGCTCTGGCCGGGGTGCCGCTGCTGATTGCCTTGCTGGCCACCACCGTGGGCATCATCCACTTCATGGGCCTGGGCCATCCGCTGGAGTCGGTGTTCCTGTCGTTCATCGGCGGGGTGGAGCCCTTCA
>JAYRUL010000029.1:0-25515 GCA_041919095.1 Rhodoferax sp.
TTGGGCGCAGCCCCTCATGCTGCCAAATGCGCAGAAATCGGGTCTGCGCCCAACCCCGTTTGCCGCTGGGTGCGGCGGCGGTATGCGGGGCAACGAAATACCGGGGGTCCTTCACTTTTCCGTCTCCACCAGCCCTTTGACGAACCACTTCTGCATCAGGATCACCACCAAGGCCGGGGGCAGCATGGCCAGCATGGCGGTGGCCATGACCACGTTCCACTCGGTGTAGGCCTCACCCGCAATGAGACGCTTGATGCCCAACACCACCGGGTACATGCTCTCGTCGGTGGTCACCAGCAGCGGCCACAGGTACTGGTTCCAGCCGTAGATGAACTGGATCACGAACAGCGCCGCCATGCTGGTGCGCGAGAGCGGAAGCAAAATGTCCCTGAAAAACCGCATCGGCCCGGCGCCGTCCACCCGTGCAGCCTCGGCCAGTTCGTCGGGTACGGTCAGGAAAAACTGCCGGAACAAAAAGGTGGCCGTAGCTGAGGCGATCAGCGGCACCGTCAGCCCCGCATAGGAGTTGAGCATGCCCAGCTGCGAAATCACCTCGTAGGTGGGACCAATGCGCACCTCCACCGGCAGCATCAAGGTGATGAAGATCATCCAGAACACCAGGCCGCGCAGGGGAAAGCGAAAGTACACCAGCGCAAAAGCTGACAGTAGCGAAATGGTGATCTTGCCCAGCGCAATCACCAGCGCCGATATCAGGCTGACCAGCATCATGGGCGCGGCCGGCGCGAACTTGCTGCCCATGCTGCTTTCGCCGCCGAACAAGGCCAGACGGTAGGTTTCGGCCATGTGGCTGCCCGGCAGCAGCGAGAGCGGCCGGCTGGAGGCAATATCGGGTGCACTTTGCGTAGACGCTACAAAGGTCAGGTAGACCGGAAAGGCCACCACCAACACGCCCAAAATCAGTACGGCGTGCGCCACAAAGTCCAGGAAAGGGCGGCGTTCAATCATCAGTACTGCACCTTCTTTTCGACAAAACGGAACTGCACCACGGTCAGCGCCACCACGATGGCCATCAGGATCACCGACTGCGCGGCCGATCCGCCCATGTCCAGCGCCTTGAAGCCGTCGTAGTACACCTTGTAGACCAGAATGGCCGTGTCCTTGCCGGGACCGCCGTGGGTGGTGGCGTCCACGATGGCAAAGGTGTCAAAAAAGGCATAGACCACGTTGATCACCAGCAGGAAAAAGGTGGTGGGCGAGAGCAGCGGGAAGATGATGGTGCGAAACCGGTGCCAGGGGCCTGCGCCGTCAATGGCCGCCGCTTCAATGAGCGACTTGGGGATGGACTGCAGCCCCGCCAGAAAAAACAGGAAGTTGTACGAAATCTGCTTCCACACCGCCGCCATCACGATCAGGGCCATGGCATGCTGGCCGTTGAGCATGTGGTTCCAGTCCAGGCCCAGAACCTGAAGGTAATGGGCCACCACGCCCATGGGCGATGCAAACATGAACAGCCATAGCACCCCGGCCACGGCGGGGGCTACGGCATAGGGCCAGATCAGCAGCGTCTTGTAGATACCGGCACCGCGCAACACGCGGTCGGCCATGGTGGCCAGCACCAGCGCAATGCTCAGCCCACACACGGCCACCGCCAGCGAAAAAATGGCCGTGGTCTGGAAGGACTCCAGGTAGCTGGGGTCCGCAAAGAGGTTGCGAAAGTTCTCCAGGCCGACGAACTCCACACTGGTGCCAAACGCGTCCTGTTGCAGCACGCTTTGCCACAGGGCCTGGCCGGCCGGCCAGAAGAAGAACACCAGCACGATGGTGAACTGCGGGGCAATCAGCACCCAGGGCAACCAGGCGGAGCGGAAGCGAACGCGTTTTTCCATGGCGGTGTGTTGAAAGTCAACGCCCGGTGGCGCAGGTGCGGCACCGGGCGATTCGTTGGCGAAAAGTCTGTGGAGCGGGTTACTTCTTGTTCGCCTTTTCAAAGCGAACCAGCAATTCGTTGCCCCGCTTCATGGCGGCATCCAGCGCTTCCTTGGGTTGCTTTTTGCCGGCCCAGACCTGTTCCAATTCCTCATCGTTGATGGTGCGGATCTGCACAAAGTTGCCCAGGCGGATGCCGCGCGACTTGTCGGTGGTCTTGCGGATCATCTGTTCTACGGACACATCGGTGCCCGGGTTTTGCTTGTAGAAGCCAGATTTCTCCGTCAACTCGTAGGCTGCCTTGGTCACGGGCAAGTAGCCGGTGCGCTGGTGGCTCTTGGCCGCTTCGGCTGCCTTGGACAGGTGCGCGAAGAACTGGGCTACGCCCTTGTATTCGGCTTCTTTCTTGCCAGACATCACCCACAGGCTGGCGCCGCCAATCACGGTGTTCTGGGGGGCACCGGTCACGTCGGGGTAGTAGGGCAGGGTGGAGATGCCGCCGGTGAACTTGGCGTTGCGCTTGATGTTGCCGTACAGCGCGGAGGAGCCGGTAATCATGGCGCATTCGCCCGACACAAAGGTGGCGTCGGCCGCGTTGCCCCGGCCCTTGTAAACAAACAGGCCGGTCTTGGACATGTTGGCCAGGTTTTCAATGTGGCGCACGTGCAGCGGGGTGTTGAAACTCAGGCGCGCGTCCAGGCCGCGCATGCCGTTGCCCTTGGTGGCGAACTCGGTGTTGTGCCAGGCCGAAAAGCTCTCCAACTGCGTCCAGCTCACCCAGCTGGTGGTGAAGGGGCACTTGTGGCCACTGGCCTTGAGCTTGCCTGCTGCCAAGGCCACTTCGGGCCAGGTCTTGGGCGGCTTTTCGGGATCCAGACCGGCGGCCTTGAAAGCGTCCTTGTTGTAGTGGAAGACGGTGGTGGAACTGTTGAACGGGAAGCTCAGCATCTGCCCACTGGGCGAAGTGTAGTAACCGGCCACGGCGGGTACGTAGGCGTTGGGGTCAAAAGTAACCCCGGCTTTTTTCATGACATCGGCCACCGGCACGATGGCCCCCTTGCTGGCCATCATGGTGGCGGTGCCAACTTCAAACACCTGCAGGATGTGCGGCGCGTTGCCCGCGCGAAAGGCGGCAATGGCGGCGGTCATGGATTCGTCGTAGCTGCCTTTGAAAACGGGTACGACTTTGTAGTCCTTTTGGCTGGCGTTGTAGTCCTTGGCCAGGTCGTTGACCCATTCACCCAGCGCACCACCCATGGAATGCCACCACTGGATTTCGGTTTCGGCGTGGGCGGGCATGGCACCCACTACGGCCAAGGCGGCGGCAGCGATGGAACGGTACAGCAGTTGCATGGTCTCTCCTGAAAAATGGGGGATGCTAGGCGGTGATTGTGACACCGGGGTTTCAAAACGATTACAGCCGCAACCAACTGGGTCGCCGATAGGGGCTTACCACTAGAAAAACCAGGAAATTGCTGCACTGCGGTACCATCACACCCCCGCCGTTTCGCAGTGACGCCCAGCCCTGTGGGGTTAGTTGGCAATTTCGAGCCTGACTGAATGAACGCTCCCCTTACGCCCCAACAATTGGCCCCATCGGCCAGTTTCGCCCACCCGTCCCACGAGCGCATCCGCGAGATTCCGTACAACTACACCTCGTTTTCCGACCGCGAGATCGTCATCCGGCTCTTGGGGACGGACGCCTGGGACCTGCTCAACCAGTTGCGCCGGGAGCGCCGCACCGGGCGGTCGGCCCGCATGCTGTACGAAGTGCTGGGCGACATCTGGGTGGTGCAGCGCAACCCTTATCTGCAAGACGATTTGCTGGACACGCCGCGCCGACGCCGGCTGCTGGTGGATGCGCTCAACCACCGGCTCCACGAAATCGAAAAGCGCCGCTCCCCCGACAGCGACCCCGAGCGCGACGCCATGGTGGGCCAGCTGTTGGTCGCTGCGCGCGCAGCCGTGCAGGCGTTTGACCAGTCGTTTGACCAAATGGGAGCGCTGCGCAGCCTGGCGCGCCGGGTACTGGGTCGCCTGACCGCCAAGGACAACATCAAGTTCGATGGGCTCTCCAGAGTCAGTCATGTGACCGACGCCACCGACTGGCGGGTGGAGTATCCGTTCGTGGTGCTCACACCGGATTCCGAGGCCGAGATGGCCGGCCTGGTCAAAGGCTGCATCGAGCTGGGCCTGACCATTGTTCCCCGTGGCGGCGGCACCGGCTATACCGGCGGCGCGATTCCGCTGACCTGGAGGAGCGCGGTCATCAACACCGAAAAGCTCGAGTCCATGACCGAGGTGCAGATGCTGCGCCTGCCCGGGCTGGACCGTGAGGTCGCTACGGTCTGGTCCGAAGCCGGTGTCGTCACCCAGCGCGTGGCCGATGCCGCCGAGCGCGCGGGCTATGTGTTTGCGGTGGACCCCACTTCCATGGAAGCCTCGTGCATTGGCGGCAACATCGCCATGAACGCGGGCGGCAAGAAGGCCGTGCTGTGGGGCACGGCGCTGGACAACCTGGCCAGCTGGCGCATGGTCACGCCCGATGCCGAGTGGCTGGAAGTCACCCGCGTCAACCACAACCTGGGCAAGATCCACGATGCCGAGGTGGCCAGCTTTACGCTGCAGTATTTCAAGGCCGACGGCAAGACGCCCCTGCGCAGCGAGCGTCTGGACATTCCCGGCGCGTCGTTCCGCAAGGAGGGTCTGGGCAAGGATGTGACCGACAAGTTCCTTTCGGGCTTGCCGGGTGTGCAGAAAGAGGGGACGGACGGGCTGATTACCAGCGCGCGCTGGGTGGTGCACAAGATGCCGGCCCACACACGTACCGTGTGCCTGGAATTTTTCGGGCACGCCCGCGACGCCGTGCCCAGCATCGTCGAAATCATCGACTTCATGTTTGCAGAGCAGAAACGCTCCGGCGTGGTGCTGGCGGGGCTGGAGCACCTGGACGACCGCTACCTCAAGGCCGTGGGCTATGCCACCAAGAGCAAGCGCGCGCAGAATGGCGGCAATGGCTTGCCCAAGATGGCGCTCTTTGGTGACATCAGCGGCGACGATGCCGATGCCGTGGCCCGCGCCACCAGCGAGGTGGTGCGCATTGCCAATTCGCGCAATGGCGAAGGCTTCATCGCCATCAGCCCCGAGGCGCGCAAGAAATTCTGGCTCGACCGCAAGCGCACGGCGGCCATCAGCCGCCACACCAACGCCTTCAAGATCAACGAAGACGTGGTCATTCCGCTGCCGCGCATGGCCGAGTACACCGACGGCATCGAGCGCATCAACATCGAACTGAGCCTGCAGAACAAGCTGGCGCTGTGCGACGCGTTGACCACGTTCTTCGAAGCGGGCAATCTGCCGCTGGGCAAGTCGGACGACGCCAGCGAAATCCCCGCCACCGAGCTGCTGCAAGACCGCGTGGACCAGGCCCTGGCGCTGGTGCGCACCGTGCGCGCCCAGTGGCAGGATTGGCTGGATCGCGTGGAAGAACTGTTTGCGCCGCTGCAAGACCACTCCTTGCGCGCCAGCTGGAAAACCCAGCTGCGCAACCCGCTGCAGCGCATCTTTACCGGGGCCGAGTTCGAACCCACCCTGGCCCAGCTGGGTGCCATTCAGCAGCGCGTGCTCAAGGGCCGTGTGTGGGTGGCACTGCACATGCATGCGGGCGATGGCAACGTGCATACCAACATCCCGGTCAATAGCGACGACTACGCCATGCTGCAGGCGGCGCACGGTGCGGTCAAGCGCATCATGGCGCTGGCGCGTTCGCTGGACGGCGTGATCTCGGGTGAGCACGGCATTGGCATCACCAAGCTGGAGTTCCTGAGCGACGCCGAGCTGGCGCCCTTTACCGCCTACAAAGCCAAAGTAGACCCCGAAGGCCGCTTCAACAAAGGTAAGTTGCTACGAAATCAGGAGCTTCCTGCGCAGGTTTTACGGGTGCTGGAAGCCAATTTGGCATCCAATGCCGTGGACGATTCGCCGCCGGGCCGCCCCAAGGCGAATCAGCCCCCTCGGGGGGCAGCGACCTGCGAAGCGGCGGAGCGTGGGGGCGTCATGTTCGCAGATCTGACGAACGCCTACACACCCTCGTTCGGCCTGATGGGGCACGAGTCGCTCATCATGCAGCAAAGCGATATTGGTGCGATTGCCGACAGCGTGAAGGACTGCCTGCGCTGCGGCAAGTGCAAGCCCGTGTGCGCCACCCACGTGCCGCGTGCCAACCTGCTGTACAGCCCGCGCAACAAGATTCTGGCCACTTCGCTCTTGGTAGAAGCTTTCTTGTACGAAGAGCAGACGCGCCGGGGCATTTCCATCAAGCACTGGGAAGAGTTTGAAGACGTGGCCGACCACTGCACGGTCTGCCACAAGTGCTACACCCCTTGTCCGGTAAAGATCGACTTTGGCGACGTGACCATGAACATGCGCAACCTGCTGCGCAAGATGGGTAAGAAGAGCTGGCGCCCCGGTAATGCCGCGGCCATGTTCTTCTTGAACGCCACCAACCCCGAAACCATCAAATTGATGCGCATGGCCATGGTGGGTGTGGGCTTCAAGGCGCAGCGCCTGGCCAACAAGTTGTTTGGTCTGGTGGCCACGCGCCAAACGGCCAAGCCACCGGCGACGGTTGGCCCGGCCCCGGTCAAGGAACAGGTGATCCACTTCATCAACAAGCAGATGCCCGGAGGGTTGCCCAAGAAAACCGCGCGTGCCCTGATGGACATCGAGAACCCGGATTACGTGCCCATCATCCGCAACCCGCAGGCCACCACCAGCGAAACCGAGGCGGTGTTTTACTTTCCCGGCTGTGGCTCCGAGCGCCTGTTCAGCCAAGTAGGTCTGGCCACGCAGGCCATGTTGTGGCATGCGGGTGTGCAAACCGTGCTGCCACCGGGTTACCTGTGCTGCGGTTACCCGCAGCGCGGCAGCGGCCAGTTTGACAAGGCCGAGAAGATGATTACCGACAACCGGGTACTGTTCCACCGCGTAGCCAATACGCTGAACTACCTGGACATCAAGACCGTGGTGGTGAGCTGCGGTACCTGTTATGACCAGTTGCAGGGATACAAGTTTGAGGAAATATTCCCCGGCAGCCGCATCATCGACATTCACGAGTTCTTGCTGGAAAAGGGCATCACCTTGCCCGCCAACCAACCGGGCTACCTGTACCACGAGCCCTGCCACAACCCCATGAAGCTGGGCGACAGCATGAAGACGGTGAAGGCGCTGGTGGGCGACAAGGTGCTCAAGAGCGAGCGCTGTTGCGGTGAATCGGGCACGCTGGGCGTGACCCGGCCCGACATTTCCACCCAGGTACGCTTTCGCAAGGAAGAGGAAATCCGCAAGGGCGAGGCCGCCTTGCGCGCCAGCGGTTCGGTGGGCGAGAAGGACAACATCAAGATACTGACCAGCTGCCCAAGCTGCCTGCAAGGCATCACCCGCTACGGCAACGACCTGCAAAACGGTCTGCTGGAGGCCGACTACATCGTGGTGGAAATGGCCAACCAGATCCTGGGCCAGGACTGGATGCCGCAATACGTGGCGAAGGCCAACGCCGGGGGCATCGAGCGGGTGTTGGTCTAGGGCTTTATCCGTGAGGCCACCAGTGGCAGCATCTTGGTGATTTTTGGCGCCAAATAGGGCTTCAGACCTTATGGATAAAGCGTAAGCAGCTATGAAAAATGTAGCAGATTAGGCGTCTTCACCTGGTACCAACAGACCGCGCTGCACCGCCGGGCGGGCCACAAAGGCCTCCAGCACGCGGCGCACCTGGGCGAAGTCGTCAAAGCCCACCAACGCGCCTGCCGCATAGAACCCGACCAGGTTGTGCACCCAGGGGAAGATGGCGATATCGGCAATGCTGTAGTCGTCACCCATCATCCAGCTGCGACCCTGCAGGTGCTGGTCCAGCACCGCCAGGATGCGCCGGGTCTCGGCGGCATAGCGGTCGCGCGGGCGTTTGTCTTCCCAGGCGGCACCGGCAAACTTCTGGAAAAAACCCAGTTGCCCGATCATGGGCCCCACGCCGCCCATCTGGAACATCAGCCATTGCAGCGTGTGGTAACGCGTGGCGGGGTCGGACGAAAGGAATTGCCCGGTCTTTTCGGCCAGGTACACCAGGATTGCACCGGACTCGAACAGCGCCAGCGGCTGGCCAGCAGGCCCGTCGGGATCGATGATGGCGGGAATCTTGTTGTTGGGATTGAGCGAGAGGAACTCGGGCGAGAGCTGGTCGTTCTGGTCGAAGCGCACACGGTGCGCCTCGTAGGGCAGGCCGCATTCTTCCAGCAGGATGGAGACCTTGACGCCATTGGGCGTCGGTAGCGAATACAGCTGCAGGCGCTCGGGGTGGCGGGCGGGCCATTTGCGGGTGATGGGGAAGGGGGTCAGGTCGGTCATGAAAGTGCCTTGTGCATTTGGGGACTTCCCCATTGTGGCGGCAATGCTATGGCCGCGCTGCGGTGTCGGGCACCTCACGTCCGCGTGGGCTTGCGGCAGGCGCAGGCATTGCGTATGCTTGAACCGGCACGCTCGCCAGGATGTTGGATTGGAGGCCTACCATGTACAAGCGCATTGTGTTGGCGTATGACGGCTCGCCCGGCGGGCAACGGGCCTTGCTCGACTGCCAGGAGCTGGCCCAATGGGCGCAGGCTGAACTCTTCTTGGTTGGGGTGTTGCCGGCCGACCTGGGCTTGGTCTACACCGAGGGCGGGGTGTATGACAACGGTGCCATGGAGCGCGAGCGCTCGGCCATGCAGGCCACCCTGGACGACGGGGTGCGTCGCTTGCAAGCGGCGGGTCACCAGGCTAGCGGAACGCTGCTGACTGGCGACACCGTGGACGAGATCACCGCGCAGGCCAAGCAGGTGCAGGCTGACCTGATTGTGGTGGGGCATAAACACCTGGACAGTTGGGCCGCGCGCTGGTGGAAAGGTTCGGTCTCCAAGTCCCTCATCGCCCATTCGCATTGCAGTGTGTTGGTGGTGATTACGCACTGAAGCAGACCCTGGTTGCCTGCGCCGTCCCGCCGCGTGGGCAGTGGGCGGGCGCAACCGGCCCAACGGGGGTGGGTATGGCGCGGTGCTGAAAAGGCTACCATCGGCGCTTCGCCCCGAACGGGGCCTTCTTTGCGGCGCCCAACCATGTTCACCCTGCACCTCGCTGATTTCACGCTCGAAACCTTCCTGCAACGCTACTGGCAGCAAAAGCCGGTGGTGATTCGCCAGGGATTTCCCGGTTGGCAAGACCCGATTTCGCCCGACGAGCTGGCGGGGCTGGCCTTGGAGGACACCGTGGACTCGCGCCTGGTCTACAAGAAACGGGGCAAGTGGCAAGCCGAAACAGGTCCCTTCCAGAATTACGACCACCTGGGCAAGAAGGGCTGGTCGCTGATCGTGCAGGCGGTCAATCACTGGTCGGCGGAAGTCGCCGAGCTGGTCAAGCCGTTTGCCTTCATCCCGAAATGGCGGCTCGATGACGTGATGATCAGCTACTCGCGCCCGGACGGCGGCGTGGGGCCGCACATCGACCGCTACGACGTGTTCATCTGCCAAGGCTCCGGGCGGCGGCGTTGGCGTGTGGGCGCACTGGGCGGGCACCGCGAGTTTGCGGCCCACGCGGCGCTGCTGCATGTCGATCCCTTTGAGCCGATTCTGGACGTGGAACTGCTGCCCGGCGACATCCTCTACATTCCACCGGGTTTCCCGCACGACGGGGTGTCGCTGGAGCCTTCCATGAGTTTCTCGGTGGGATTCCGGGCCAAGTCGGCCTGCCACATGCTCAGTGGCCTGGCCGATTACCTGATCGACCAGGACCTGGGCAACGAGTTGCTGACCGACCCCAAGCGACCGGTACACCACAACCAGGGCTACATCGACCCGGCCGACTTTGCGCGCGTCCGCGCGCAGATGCAGGCGGTGCTGGACAACGACACCCTGATGGCGGACTTTGCTGGCAGCTTCCTGTCCCAAACCAAATGCGCCCTGGACCTGCAGGCGCTGGATGAACCGATGGATGCGCAGACCCTGGTGGCCGAGCTGGCCCGCCAGCCCCTGGTGCGCACCGGGGGGTTGCGCTGCTTCTACCTGGATGCCACGGTACGCAAAGGGGTTTGCTATGTGGACGGCAGCCGCCATGCGTTCGGGCCCAAGGCCCAGTCGGCGGTCAAGGCACTGTGTGACAACGACCTGCTCAGCGCACGCCAACTGCGTGCGGGATTGCAGCAGCCAGCGTTTGTGGATGCGCTGGTGGCGTGGGTGAATGCGGGCTACTGGTATTTTGTGGATTGATGGTGCTTGTGCCCTCGTGGGTGTGCTGCCCGAGCCAGGCTTCAAAGGCCTCCACCGGCATGGGCTTGGCATACAGGTAACCCTGCAACTCGTCCACACCCAGTTCGCGTAGCACCGTTGCCTGGGCGCAGGTTTCCACGCCTTCGGCCACGGTACGCAGGCCCAGGTTCTGGGCCAGGTCCACAATGGTCTTGACGATGGCGCGGTCCTTGGGATCTTTTTCCAGGCTGCGCACAAAGGATTGGTCGATCTTGAGCACGTCCAGTGGAAAAGTCTTCAAGTAGGCCAGGCTGGAGAATCCGGTTCCAAAGTCGTCGAGCGCCACCCCCAGGCCCAAGGCCCGGATCTGCCCAAGCAGATCTTGGGTCAGTTCGGTGTTTTGCATGACGAAGCTTTCGGTCACTTCCACCTCCAGCCTTCCAGTGGACACCGTCGCGGTCGCGTTGCGCAGGCGCTCGAGCAGCCCGGGATCGCGGAACTCCCGCGCTGACAGGTTGACGCTGACCTGCAACTGCGGATAGCGGCTTTGCCACAGCGCCAGATGGTTCGCGGCGGTCTGTAGCACCCACGCCCCGATGGCGACGATCAGCCCGGTTTCTTCGGCTACCGGAATGAAGCGTGCCGGGCTCACCAATCCCCACTGCGGGTGTTGCCAGCGCACCAGGGCCTCGGCACCCACGCAGCGCAGGTTGTCGCCCGCAACCCGGGGTTGAAAGTGCAGCACCAACTCTTGGCGTTCCAAGGCACCCCGCAGGGAAGCTTCCAGTTCCATGCGGGCTACCAGGCGCTCGTTCATGGCAGCCTGGAAGAACTGGAAACGGTCTCGCCCACCCTCCTTGGCGCGGTACATGGCGGTGTCGGCGTTCTTGAGCAGGCTGGCAGCGTCCTGGCCGTCGCGTGGGTACACGGCCACCCCAATGCTGGCGCTGACGTACAGATCGTGGCGATCCAAGGGGTACACCCCATCCACTGCAACCAAGACCCTCTCCACGGCGGTGAGCATTTCGGTTTCCGAGGCCACTTCGGGTAACAGCACAACAAACTCATCGCCGCCCAGGCGGGCCACCGTATCGCCCGCCCGTACGGCCCGCTGCAGGCGACCGGCCACAGCCCGGATCAGACCGTCGCCCAGTTCATGGCCGTGGCGGTCATTGACGTTCTTGAAGTGGTCCAGATCCAGCAGCACCACGCCCACCTGATTCTGGTCGCGCGCCGCCTTGGACAACGCGTGCTCGATGCGATCGTGCAGCAGACGCCGGTTGGCCAGACCGGTCAGGGCGTCGTGCATGGCAAAGTGGGTCAGTTTCTCGGCGTTGGCATGCTGTTCGCGCAGTGCGCCTTCCATGCCGCGCAGCAAGAACGCGCAGGCCGCAGTCAGGGCCGAGTCGATCAACAAGAAGTTGAGCGTAATGGCCACCCAGCGCAACAGGGGCTGGTCGCTAAACAGCAAGGTGCCTGCGTCAATCTGCATCAGGCTGCCCAATAGCAGCAAGGTGACTCCATTGAGCACCAGGCAGACTACGGCCGCGCGCAAGGACAGCAGCAACACCGCCAGCACGGGCAGTGCCATCAGGTAGATTTGGGCCACGTAGCCGACCGTCGCCAGCAAGACCACGCCCAGCAGGTACATCAGGGCCAGCAATTGCATGCTGCCCGTGACCGGATTGCGCGCGCGCTTGCGGTACAGGGCACTGACCCACAGCAGGGCAATGATGTCCGCCACGACCAAGGGCCACAAGCCTTCTCGCATGGCCAGCAGCACACTGGGCACGCCCACGATCCAGCCCGCCCAAAACACCACTACCAGCAACCGTGCAAACAGCCGCGCACGCCAGGTGGCGAGATTCTCGACAGGGGTGTCTGGGGCAGTATTCATGGCCGTTCCTCCCGGGCGCAAAGCCCAAAGGTGCCGGCTTGGAACCGGTCTAGCTGGCGTGTATCGTAGCCGTGTTGTGCGCAAAGCGCCAGTGCCCGCCGGCCCTTGCGCGGGCCGCTTGCTCCGGGGTAAACCCGCTGCGTGACGGGGATGCCCTTGTGCTAAGGTCTGGCGCTTGTTTTTTTACAACCGTTCACCATGAAACGATCCTTAGTTGCTGCCGGCCTGTGGCTGGTGTCGGCGCTGGCTTTGGCCGCGCCGGTCGCCGTCAAGGGCTACGCCCATGTCAAAAGCGTGGGTGCCATCGACGAATACACCCTGCAATCCAATGGCTTGCAAGTGCTGCTCATGCCCGAGCATTCCACCCCCACCCTGACCTTCATGGTCACCTACCGGGTGGGTTCGCGCAACGAGGTGACCGGTACCACCGGTGCCACGCACTTACTCGAACACCTGATGTTCAAGGGTTCCAAGAACCATACCCGCGCAAAAGGCAATAACGTGGACCAGTTGCTGGAGCGCACCGGTGCCATGTACAACGCCACCACCTGGCTGGACCGCACCAACTATTACGAAAACCTGGGCAGCGAGCATCTGGCCACTGTGGTGGGTATGGAGGCCGACCGCATGCGCAACCTGCTGCTGCGCGAGGAAGATCGCAAACCCGAAATGACGGTGGTGCGCAATGAGTTCGAGCGCGGCGAGAACTCACCCATCCAGGCCCTGTACAAGGAGCTGTACCAGGCTGCCTTTGTGGCCCATCCGTACCACCACAGCACCATCGGGCACCGCAGCGACATCGAGAAAGTGTCCATTGCCAAGCTGCGCGAGTTCTACGACACCTTCTACTGGCCCAACAACGCCACCGTCACCATCATCGGAGACTTCCAGCCCGCCCAGGCGCTGGAGCTGGTGAAGAAATCGTTTGGCGCCTACCCCCGGTCGTCCAAACCCATTCCCGAGATGTACACCGAGGAGCCCGAGCAGCACGGTGCACGCCGGGTTACGGTCAAGCGCCCTGGGCAACTGGGTGTGGTGGCGGTGGCGCACAAGATTCCGGCTGCCACCCATGCGGACTTTGCGGCCGTGCAGTTGATGAGCGCCATCCTCACCGATGGCAAAAACAGCCGCTTGTACAAGGCCATTACCAACAAGAATCTCTCGACCGGGGTCAGCGGCCAGATGGGTGTCTTTCACGACCCCAGCTTGCACATCACCTTCGCACCGTTGGCACCGGGTGCCAAGCACGAGGAGGTGGAGGCCATCATCCGGGCCGAAGTCGAGCGCTTGCGCAAGGACGGCGTGACCGAGGGCGAGCTCCAGGCCGCCGCTGCCAAGGTGGCCGCCGATTCGGCGTACAAGCTCGATGGATCCTTCGGCATTGCCGGTGACATCAATGAGTACATTTCTGCGGGTGACTGGACCCTGTTCTACCGCCTGGATGAAGCCACCCAGAAGGTGACCACGGCCGACGTCCAGCGTGTAGCACAGCAATACCTGAATGAAGACACCAGCACCACTGGCTGGTTCATCCCCACCCAGAGCGGCGGCGCAGGCGCAGGCAAGGCACCGGGCAAAGCGGGCCATCACGAAGAAGGCGTGGGTGGCCCCTACTACTACCGCAACCCCGCCCATCAACACGGCGCAGCGGCTGCGGACCTGGGCAAGGCCCAGGAGCCCGCTGGCGGTGGCGCAGGGACTGGTGCCAAGATGGCGCCGAATGTGCGCCGTGCAACCGTGGCAGGCATGGATCTGTTGGCCTACCCCACGGGGGTCAAGGATGTGGTCACCCTGCGCGCCTCGTTACCTGCGGGCAGGGCCCATGCAGGTGCTTCCAATCCGTCCGTGCCGGTACTGACCGGTATGTTGCTGGACCAAGGCACCACAACCCAAAGCAAGTTTGCCATTGCGGAAAAGCTGGAATCGGTTGGCGCGAACATCAGTTTTCGCGCGGGCACCGATGTGCTCGACATCTCGGCACGCATGCTCAAGAAGGACATGCCCCTGGTGCTGGCCTTGATTGCGGAGCAACTGCGCACGCCCGCCTTGTCGGCGGAGGAATTTTCCAAGGCGCAGAAGCAGATGGCCGGGGGCATCAAGCGCAGCATGGAAAGCACCGACTGGCGTGCGGCGGATGCCTTTGGGCGCAGCGTCTATCCGGTGGGGCACCCCAACCGCACGGTGGCACCCGAGGACATGCTCGCGGCCATTGAGCTGGCGAAGGTGGAGGACGTGCAGGCCTTCCATGCGGCGCACTACGGACCGGCTGGCATGAAGATGGTGGTCGTGGGTGATCTGGATGTGACTGCGCTGCAGGCCGAAGTAGGTCGCGTGTTTGCGGGCTGGACGGGCGGCAAACCGGTGGTGCGTGCCCAGCAGGCTGCACCCTTGGGGGCTGCGGCTACCCAGGATGTGGCCATGCCCGGCAAGACCAGTGTGTCGGTGTGGTGGGGTCAACCCAGTGGTCTGCGCTACAGCGACCCCGACTACCAGGCGCTACGCCTGGGTACGGCGATTCTGGGCAGTGGCTTTACCGGACGCCTGATGGCCAACGTGCGCGACAAGGAAGGGCTGACCTACGGCATTGGCGCTGGGCTGGGCAACGACATGTTCAATGACGGCGATTGGCGCATTTCTGCCTCGTTTGCGCCGGGGTTGCTGGACAAGGGCATCGCCTCGACTGAACGCCAGCTCAAGCAGTGGTTTGACGCGGGCGTGACGCCTGCCGAGATCGATGCCCGCAAGAGCAATCTGATCGGAGCGTTCAAGGTGGACCTTGCAACCACCACCGGTTTGGCCAATGCCCTCCTGGTCGCGGTCCATCGGGGCTACGGGCCGCAATGGCTGGACGAATATCCGACCAAGGTGCAGGCCTTGACTCCCGAGCAGGTCAACGGCGCGATTCGCAAGTACATCAAGCCCCAGTCGCTGGTGCTGGTACGTGCGGGTACCTTGGCAACCGCGCCTGCCGCCAAGTAGCGCCATCGACGCCACGCAAGGGCGGTCCCAGGGCCGCCTTTCTTTTTTTGTGGCGGTGCAGCATCAAGCCTGCTTGCCTTGCCCCGCTTCTTGCTGCACAGTGGCGTGGATATGAGCGCACGACGAACCAGCAAACCAACGCTATTGGTCGTGGACGACCAGATGCTCAACGTCCACATCCTGAGCCAGATCTTCCAGACCGATTACACGGTACGCACGGCGACCAGCGGGCAACAGGCACTGGATGCCTGCGAGCAGGAGCTACCCGACCTGATCTTGCTGGATGTGGTCATGCCCGGCATGGACGGGCACCAGGTGTGTGCACACCTCAAGGCCAATGCGCGCACGCAGGAGATCCCCGTCATTTTCGTGACCGGTCACAACAACCCCGAGGAAGAGTCCGTCGGCCTGGCTTTGGGTGCAGCCGACTTCATTTCCAAACCCGTGAACGCCGCCGTGGTGCGTGCCCGGGTGCGGGGCCAACTGCTGCTGCGCCAGTCGCTGCGCGAGGTGCGGGATCTCAATGAAAACCTGGAGGCCCGCGTGACCCAGCGCACGCAGGAGCTGGAGCAGGCACTGGAGACGCTGCGCCAATCGCAAGAGCATCTGGCGCGGGCCGAGGCCCATGCCACCTTGAGTACCTTGATTGCCAGCGTGTCCCATGAGATGGGAACGCCCCTGGGCAATGCCGGCATGCTGGCCAGTACCTTGGCGGAGCAGACGGTCGCGTTTCAGCGGGATGCCAAAGCGGGCAACTTGACGCGGTCGGGGCTGGATCGGTACCTGGAGCAGATGGCCGATGGCACGGCCATGCTGCATGCCAATCTGCAGCGGGCCGTGCAGTTGCTGGGTGACTTCCACCAGGTGGCCAGCGACCAAGCCAGTGAACAGCGCAGGCGCTTTGACTTGGCCGAGGTGGTATCCGAAGTGCTGCATACGCTCAGCCCCAGCCTCAAGCGCCATGCGCACCGCATCGAAGTGCACATTGCGCCAGGTATCGCCCTGGACAGCCAGCCCGGCGCGTTGGGCCAGATTCTCATCAATCTGGTCAACAACGCCTACCTGCACGCCTTCGAGGGCCGCACGCACGGGGTGCTGACCATTGCCGCCCAGGTCGTCGGGGATGAGGTGACACTGACCGTGGCGGACAACGGCGTGGGCATGCCCCAAGAACGCCTGGACAAATTGTTTCAGCCGTTTTTCAGTACCAAGATTGGCCAGGGCGGGACGGGGCTGGGCATGCTCATCGTGCAAAACCTGCTCACCAAGAACCTGGGCGGGCGCATTGCGGTGCAATCAACCGTGGGCGAAGGCACCCAGTTTCGGATCACGCTGCCACTGCGGGCCCCCGATCCTGAGCAATCTGCTACATAATTGATAGCTGTTTACGCTTATTCCTATTGGCCTGACGGCACAAATGGCATCAAATTCGTGGCATGGGCCTCGTCTTGCAGCCACTGGCAAAACACCTGCGTTTCGCTGCGCGCACGCGCTTGCGGTCCGACCAACAGCCAGTACACCATGGGTGAATCCAGGCGCGTGGCCGGGAGCACTTCCACCAGATGACCCTGGGCCAAGCTGTCCGCCACCAAGGGCATGCGCGCCAGGGCCACGCCGTGGCCGGCCAGCGCCGCCTGGACGATCTGGTGGGCGTAGTTGAAGTAGAGCCAGCGCGGGGGTTCGAGTTGCTGCAGTGCCTGGCTGTCCAGCCAACGCTGCCAGCTGAGCCACTCCATGTGTACCGCCCGGTAGGCCATGCCGGCTTCCAGCAGCGCAAAGCGTTCCAGGTCGGCAGGGCGATGGATTGACCCCTGGCGGTGCAGCAAGGCCGGACTGGCTACCGGGGTGAGCTGCTCACCAAACAGGCGCTGGGCGTGTGCTGGAACCTGGGTCGCCAGCGCGTAGCGCAGGGCCAAATCCACGTCGGCGGTTTCCAGGTCGATATGGGCGTCGGTGGCATGGATGCGGATGTCAATATCCGGATGGGCCTGTTGAAAGCGATCCAGCCGCGGAATCAGCCACAGCGACGCAAAGGACGACCAGGTGCTGATGGACACCGTGCGCCGTCCGGCACTTTGGCGAATCTGGCGCACCGCAGCGTCCACGCGCTCCAGGGCTGGCTCCAGCGCTTGCAGCAACTGCACGCCCGCCGTCGTCAATTCCACCGCCCGCGTGTTGCGCCGAAAGAGCGCAACGCCCACCTCGTCCTCCAATGCCTGGATCTGCCGGCTCACGGCCGATTGGGTCAGCGCCATCGCATCGGCTGCCGCGCGAAAACTCAGCAACTGGGCCACCGTCTGGAAGGCGCGTAGGTTGCCCGCACCGACCGGGCGTCGTCTGAGGGCGCGGGCGCTCGGGTGTGTCATGGCTGGCGTTTGCGTGGCGTGCGCCGCGCGGGTGGGGGCTTGGTCGCGCGCGCGGCCACCGCCGCCTGCAGGGCCAGTCGTGCCCAGGCCGCCATGGCCTGCGGCGAATCCATGGCGTCTTCGGGCGCGCTGTAGTAGTCCATGCTGCGTTCCACGGGAACGCCTTTGCTGGTCGAGGTGTAGGTGAAGCGTTGGCACTGGGCGGCCTCAAACTGTGCCCGGGTGGTGGCATGGGCCTTGAGCCAAAGCTTTTCGCCGTGGCCCAGATCGGCAATGATGGCCAGCGTCAACCCATCGGTGCTGATGCCCCAACCACCGAACATGCGCTTGGCCCGGCAGGGGCCCGCAGGGGCCAGCAGTTCACAACAGTAGTGGGCGAAATCGCTGGGAGGGTGGGCCATGGCACTAATGGACAGCGGCCGTTGCAGTGGGCGTGGCGGTGGTCGGGGCCAAGGCCCGCGCGTCGTCGCGGTAGCCTTGCAGGCTCTGTGCCAGGCGCTTGCGTTGCGCGGCAGTGGCACGGTTGTGCAGGTCGGCAAAGGCGACGCAGGATTCCTGGGTTACTTGGTCCATATAACGACGGTGCGCCGGGTCGGGAGCTCGCACGGAACGCTCCAGCACACCGGATAGCGCCGCTTGGGCCTGGGGAGGGGCCAGGTTGCCCTTGCGAATGGTCTGCAAGGCCTGCAGCGCGTCGTCATGGCGGCGCTGGATTTCGCGGAACTGGCGCTCGGGGTCAAAAACCGACCGCTTCAGGTGATCGTTCAGAGCTGCAATCTGCGCCTCCTGCAGCGGGCCATACAAGGACTCTGCCCAATCCATCCAGCGGTTCAAGCGGCGCTCGAGCCGTTCAGGCGCTTCTGCGTCCAGCCATTCAGAGCGCCACTTCTTGTCGCGCCGGGCAAATTCCGCCTGCATGTGGGTCAGTTGGGTGTCTTCCAGCGTGGTGGCAATGGCGGCCATGGTGGGTACCAGCCGCTCCAGAGGGGCCAGGGCACGTGATTGGGCCTGGGCATACGCGCGGCACAGCTGGCTCGGTGTCACGGTTTGCTGGGACAGTTCTTGCAGGTGGTGCAGGAGACGGTCGATCTGCGGCAGTTCCTGCGCGCGGTGCCAGGCATGGGCGGCAGCCAGGTCGTGGCGCAGCTGCACGCTGTGCGCGTCGGTAAAGTCAAAGTAGCGGTCCAGCCACCAGTAGGCCAAGGTGGGAGCGTTGTTGTAGCCGGTGCGTACGGCACTGCAGCCGCCCAATGAAAGTGCAAGGAGCAGGGCACCGATAATCGGGGGCAGGCGAGGATGCGCCTGCAACAACTTCAGGGACTCAAACATGCAAAACACCACTTCCGAACAGGGGATGGAACCCAAAGACACGGCGCTGGCACCGCTGGACGTGGTGATTATGGCGGCGGGCAAGGGAACGCGCATGAAGAGTCGCATCCCCAAGGTTTTGCAGGCTCTGGCGGGCCGCCCGCTGCTGCACCATGTGCTGGACACTGCGCGGGCCTTGCAAGCGCGTCGGGCTGTCGTCATTACCGGCCATGGGGCTGCCGAGGTGGAGGCTGCCTGCGGTGGCGATACCCAGGCGCAGCAACCACTGGCCCTGGCCTTTGTCCGGCAGGAGCCCCAGCTGGGTACGGGCCATGCGGTGCAGCAAGCCGTACCGGTGCTGCCAGACGACGGTGTAGTCCTGGTTCTTTCGGGGGATGTCCCGCTGACCCAGCCCGCCACCCTGTACCACCTGTTGGCGGCCAGTGCGGGCAAGCGCTTGGCGCTGCTGACATTGGACATGCCCGATCCCAGCGGTTACGGCCGCGTGCTGCGCGACGACCAAGGCACGGTGCAAGGCATTGTCGAACACAAGGATGCCAGTGCGCAGCAGCGCACCCTTACCGAAATCTACAGCGGCATCATGGCCGTTCCTGCCCTGCACCTGAAGACCTGGCTGGCCCGGCTGGACAACCAGAATGCACAGGGCGAGTACTACCTGACCGACGTGGTGCGTTTTGCCGTGGCCGATGGCGTGGAGGTGGTGGCGCACAAGATTGACGATGCCGTGCAAGTGGCCGGTGTCAACAGCCCGGTGCAATTGGCCGAACTGGAGCGGGCCTACCAGTGGCGCCAGGCGCTGCGCCTGATGGACGAGGGGGTGCGCTTGGCCGACCCTGCCCGCCTGGATGTGCGCGGCGACTTGCTCTGCGCGCGCGATGTCAGCATCGACGTCAACTGTGTTTTCGAAGGACAGGTCCATCTGGGAGAAGGCGTGCGCATTGGGGCGCACTGCTTTATTGCCCATGCGGTGATCGAGGCCGGTGCAGTCATCCATCCGTTTACCCATATCGATGGAGAAGACAAGGGCGTCACGGTCGGCGCGGGTGCGCTGGTTGGGCCTTTTGCGCGCCTGCGCCCGGGTGCCCATCTCGGAGCCGAAGTCCATATCGGCAATTTCGTGGAGGTGAAGAATTCCACCCTGGCGGCCGGTGCCAAAGCCAATCACCTGGCCTATCTGGGCGACGCCACCGTCGGTGCGCGCGTCAACTACGGTGCGGGCTCTATCACCGCCAATTACGACGGTGCCAACAAACATCGCACGGTGATCGAAGACGATGTGCATGTGGGCAGCAACTGCGTGCTGGTGGCCCCGGTGACCCTGGGGGCCGGAGGCACGGTAGGGGGTGGCTCCACCATCACCAAGAACACCCCGGCGGGTGCACTGAGTGTGGCGCGGGGCAAGCAAGTCAGCATTGCCAATTGGCAGCGGCCGCAGAAAGTGCCCAAGGCATGAGGGACGACCTGGACCCCGGCGCGGCTCCTGCCTCGGAGCGGCAGGCGCTGCAGGCGCGCATCCAGGACTTGGAGGCTGAGCTGGACCGCACCCGTGCCGAAATGCAGCACTTTGCGTATGTGGTTTCACACGATCTGCGTGCCCCCTTGCGCCACATCCTGTCCTATGCCCAGATCGTCCAGGAAGACGCAGGACATCAGCTGGACGCCGAGGTGCAGGGGTTCCTGGGGACGATAACGGATTCGGCGCGGCACCTTGGTGCCATGTTGGACGGGCTGGCCCAGTGGTCCCGCGTGGGTAGCGCCCCGGTGCAGTTGCAGCCGGTCGACCTGCAGGTGTTGGTGGGTGAGGTTTGCGCGACTGCATCCCCCAAGGTGACATGGCGCGTCGCATCCGGGTTGCCGACCGTGCATGCCGACCTGGCGCTGGCGCGTCAGGCATTGGAGCACGTGATCGACAATGCCACCAAGTTCAGCAGTGCGGGTGCCACCGTGGTCATTGCGCCCTGGGCTGATCGCAACTGCGCTCGGGTTGGCGTGGCGGTTCAAGACAGCGGTGCAGGATTTGCGACGGCCCGCCAGTCGACCTTGTTCCAGGTTTTTGGCCGGTTGCACAGCGCGCAGCAGTTCCCGGGTATTGGTATGGGTCTGGCCATTACCCGGCGCATCATGGAGCGCTTGGGGGGTATCGTGTCGATCGCGTCCCCTGGTGTGGGGCAGGGGGCTACTGCGACCCTGGGATGGCCGCAAACCTAGCTGGGGGGTCTTCAGACGGTCGGTTTTCCGTTTGATTGGTTCTGGTCTGCATCGGTTTCCCGTTTTACAGGGCTTCGAACACCGCTCCACCATGGCGCGCGGTCGCCAAAATCGGCCAAAAGAAGCCGTTTCATTCAGGGTTTCTACCGAGTGGCACAGGTTTTGCGAAAGACATCGCAAAACCCCGTGCCCACCATGTTGCGAACCTTGCTTTTCTCCTTGTTCTGCGCGCTCAGCGTTGCGCTGCAGGCAGAGACGCTGCCCTCGGGCACGCTGGGCAAGATCGCGCGCACCGGAACCATCAACCTCGGGCACCGGGAGTCCTCGGTCCCGTTTTCGTACTTCGACGAGCGGCGGCAGGTGGTTGGCTATTCCCACGACTTGATGCTGGCGGTCGTGGAATCCATTCGCAAGGAACTGAAGTTGCCCGCACTGACCGTGCGCCTGGTTCCCATCACCTCCCAGAACCGGATTCCGCTGGTGCAAAACGGCGCAGTGGATTTGGAATGTGGATCCACCACGCACAACCGCGAGCGCGCACGCCAGGCGGGCTTCTCGGTATCGATCTTTCAGACCAGTTCGCGCCTGCTCACCCGTGTGGATTCCGGCATTGCCCAGTTGTCGGACCTGAAAGGGCGTCGCGTGGTGGTGACTGCGGGTACGACCAGCGAGCGCCAGTTGATGCTGCAAGGCGAGGCGCTGGGAATGAGCTTCAATACCCTGGCGGCGGCCGATCATGGTGAAGCGTTCCTGCAACTCCAGAACCGCAATGCTGTGGCGTTCTTGATGGACGAAGCCATGTTGTACGGACTGCGGGCCAAGGCTGATCACCCGGAACATTGGCACGTCGTGGGCACACCCATGGCCACCGAGGTCTATGCCTGCATGTTTCGCAAGGATGATCCGGCATTCAAGGCGGTGGTGGACCGTAGCCTGACCCAGTTGATGACCTCGGGGGAAGCCCTCAAGACCTACCGCCGCTGGTTCCAGACACCCATTCCCCCGAAGGGCCTGAACCTGAACTGGCCCGCTCCCGAGGCCTTGCTGGAGCTGTACCGCAACCCCCACGATCGACCCATGAACTGAGCGACCGCGAACGCCCTTGCCCCATTTACGGAGAACGCACCATGCACCCAACACCTGCCCCCCACACCGCATCGATCCTGCGTCACGCCTTGGCCGTGCTCGCACTTGCTGGAGCCGCGGCCTGCGTGCAGGCCGGGCCGGTGCTGGACCGGATCAAGGAGTCAGGTGCGATGGTATTGGCACACCGGGAGTCGTCCGTGCCGTTTTCGTTCGTGGATGCGGACAAGCGCCCCATGGGGTATGCGTTGGACCTGTGCCGCAAGGTGGTGGATGCTGTGGCCAAACACCTGGGTCAGCCCAAGCTGGCCGTCAAGTACCTGATGGTGACCCCCGCCAACCGAATCGCCATGGTGGAGGAAGGCAAGGCCGATTTGGAATGCGGCTCCACCACCAACAATGCCGAGCGACGGGAAAAGGTTGCCTTTACCGTGCCGCACTACATTACCGGCGCGCGCTACCTGGTGCGTGCCGACAGCAAGGTGGAAACCCTGGACGATTTTCGGGGTTTGAAGGTGGTGTCCACCAAGGGCACAACGCCGCTCAAGGCGGTGCAGCGATCCAACAATGAAAACCTGCGCGGTATCCAGATTGTGGAAGCCCCGGACCATGCCCGTGCGATTGAAATGGTGGAAAAGGGCGAAGTGGAAGGCTTTGCCATGGACGATGTGCTGCTCTATGGACTGGCCGCCGGGCGACCCGATCCCTCCAAGTTCAAGGTCGTGGGCAAGTTTCTGACGATCGAACCGCTGGCGATCATGTTGTCCAAGTCAGACCCGGAGTTCAAAAAAGTGGTTGACAACGAGATGAAGCGGCTCATCCAATCGCGCGAAGCGCATGCACTGTTTGACCGCTGGTTCAACCAGCCTATTCCTCCCAACAACCGGTCCTTGAATCTGCCCATGAACTATTTGCTCAGGGATTTCTGGAAGTACCCCACGGACCAGGTTCCCGGCTAAAGTCATGCAAGTTTTTCCTCAACCCACCCCTCTGAAAGGTGTTTCTATGAAAAAGTCCCTGTTAGTCGTTGCTGCAGCGCTGGCCTGCCTCGGAGTGTCTGCCCAGGCCGACACGCTGAAGAAAATCAAAGACAGCGCCGCTGTGACCATGGGCGTACGCGAGTCGTCTGGTGCCTTGTCGTACACCCTGGGTGATGGCAAGTTCGTGGGATACCACGTGGAGATCTGCCAAAAAGTTTTGGCCGACGTACAGAAGCAGCTGGGCCTGGCCAAGCTGGACATCAAGTACCAACCCGTAACTTCCCAGAACCGCATTCCGCTGGTGCAGAACGGCACGGTGGACATCGAGTGCGGCTCCACCACCAACAACGCCACCCGCCAAAAAGACGTGTCGTTTGCCGTGACCACGTTCGTGGAAGAAGTTCGCATTGCGGTCAAGGCCAACTCCGGCATCACCAATATTGACCAACTCAACGGCAAGAAGGTGGCCACCACCACCGGAACCACCTCGGTGCAGACCTTGCGCAAGCACGAGCGCGCCACCGGCGTGAACTTTGAGGAAGTCTTCGGCAAGGACCACATCGACAGCTTCCTGCTGCTGGAAAGCGGCCGTGCCGACGCCTTTGTGATGGACGGTGCCATCCTGGCAGGCAACATTGCCAAGTCCAAGAATCCGGCCGATTTCAAGATCGTGGGCGATGTGCTGTCGGTCGAGCCGATCGCCATCATGATCCGCAAGGATGACCCCGCCTTCAAGAAGGCCGTGGACGATTCCATCAAGGCGATGATGAAGTCCGGTGACATCGCCAAACTGTGGAACAAGTGGTTCGAGCAGCCCATCCCCCCGGCCAACACCAAGGTGGGCATGCCGGCAAACGACAACACCAAGGCAGCCTGGGCCAACCCGAACGACAAGCCCATGGAAGACTACGCCAAGAAGTAAACCGGTTCCTGTGACGTTGTGAGTTGGCCGCCCGGCGGATCCGTCGGGCGGCGTTTTTTAACAAGGGGACTCGCTGTGAGTACATGGGATTGGCAGGTGTTCTGCAAGGACACCATCAGCGGTGAAGTGCAACCGCGCTGTTTTGGCCAGGGTGGCGACATCACCTACCTGGACTGGATGTTGTCTGCCTGGGGTTGGACCCTGAGCGTGGCGGTGTTGGCTTTGATCGTCGCCTTAGGTGTAGGCAGCCTCATGGGCATCTTTCGCACCACACCCAGCAAGGCGCTGGTCGCCGTAGGCAATGTCTGGACCGAACTCTTTCGCAATATTCCGCTGTTGGTGCAAGTTTTTCTTTGGTACCACGTGCTGCCGTCGCTCATTCCCCCACTGAAGAATTTCCCCAGCTTCATTTTGGTGGTATTCGCTCTGGGCTTTTTTACCTCAGCCCGCATTTCCGAGCAGGTGCGTGCTGGCATCCAAAGCCTGCCCAAGGGGCAGCGCTACGCCGGGCTGGCCATGGGTCTGACACTGCCGCAAACCTACCGCTACGTGCTGTTGCCCATGGCGTTCCGGATCGTCATACCGCCACTGACCAGCGAAAGCATGAACATCATCAAGAACTCCGCCGTGGCCTTTGCGGTGTCCATCGCCGAGCTGACCTTGTTTGCCATGCAGGCGCAAGAGGAAACCTCACGCGGCATTGAGGTGTACCTGGCCGTCACGGGCCTGTATTTCATCTCGGCATTTGCGATCAACCGCATTGCGCTGTTCATCGAGCAGCGCTTGCAGGTGCCCGGCATGATCGGAGGGCACTGACATGAATTTGGACTTCTCCTTCCTCGACGCCTCCGTTGTCTCGGGCTTCATCCTCAAAGGGTTGGCGTTTTCCTTCCAACTGACCTTGATTGCCATGGTCGGTGGCATCGCGCTGGGAACGGTGCTGGCGCTGATGCGCCTGTCCGGGAAAAAGTGGCTCGTGATCCCGGCGGCCGCCTATGTGAACACCCTGCGCTCCATCCCGCTGGTGATGGTGATTTTGTGGTTCTTCCTGCTCATCCCCTTACTGCTGGGGCGGCCCATGGGGGCGGAGTTGTCGGCCATCATTACCTTCACGGTGTTCGAGGCGGCGTACTACTCCGAGATCATGCGCGCAGGCATCCAAAGCGTGCCCAAGGGCCAGGTGTATGCGGGCTATGCCGTGGGCATGACCTACCGCCAGACCATGCAGCTCATCGTACTGCCGCAGGCTTTTCGCAACATGCTGCCGGTGCTGCTCACGCAGACTATCATCCTGTTTCAGGATACCTCACTGGTCTATGCCATCGGCGCCTACGACTTGCTCAAGGGTTTTGAGGTGGCCGGCAAGAACTTCAATCGCCCGGTGGAAACCTACTTGGTGGCTACGGTTGTTTATTTTGTGATCTGCTTTAGCCTGTCGATGACGGTGCGCCGTCTGCAGCAGAAGATCGCCATCATTCGCTGAAAGGACCCTTCCCGTGATCCAGATTCAAAACGTTTCCAAGTGGTACGGCAGCTTTCAGGTGCTGACGGATTGCACCACCGCTATCCAGAAGGGCGAAGTCGTGGTGGTGTGCGG
>JAYRUL010000030.1:0-25002 GCA_041919095.1 Rhodoferax sp.
ACCACACCGGGCAGCAGGCCCCACAGCGGTACACAGCCACCGCTCACCAGCTCCAGCGTTTCAAACAGCACCATCATGCCGCCGCATTCGGCCCATACCGGTTTGCCTGCGGCCACGTGGGCAGCGACGCTGTCGCGCAGGCCGGTGGCGGCTGCGAGTTGCTCAGCGTGCAACTCGGGGTAGCCGCCGGGCAGCCAAACAGCATCACACATCGGTAGCGCAGAGTCAGCCAGGGGCGAGAAAAACACGATCTCAGCCCCCAAGTCCCGCAAACAATCCAGGTTGGCTGCATAGATAAAACAAAACGCCGCATCGCGCGCGACGGCTACCGTCTTTCCAAGCAGCGTAGGGTGTGTAGGGGTTTGGGCATTTTGCGCAGGTAAAGGAGGAGTCCGCAACGCGGGCGGGGGACACGGAGCAAAATGTCCAAGCCCCTGCACACCCGGCCCCACAAAATCCACCGCCCAACGCTGCCAATCCGCAAGCGACATCCGCCCCAGCGGCGTAGCAGCCAAAGCATCGGTCGCAAGATCCAATCGCGCCAATGCATCGGGCAACTCGTCAGCAAGTGTCAGCCCCAGGTGACGCTCCGGCAACACCATATCGGCTTTGCGCATCAATGCCCCCAGCCAGGCTTCGGGGTCTTGCAGACTGGTACGCAGCATCTCGGCGTGGCCACCATTGGCAACCCGGTTCGCCAGCACCCCGGCCCAGCGCAAACCCGGTCGGAAATGCTGCAGCCCAAACGCCAACGCACCAAAAGTACCCGCCATGCTGGATGCGTCCACCACGGCCAACACCGGCAGACCGAAACGCTGGGCCAGGTCGGCTGCACTGGGTTCGCCGTCAAACAGGCCCATGACCCCTTCCACCAAAATCAGGTCCGCTTCCTGCGCAGCCGCCTGCAGGCGCGCGCGGCAGTCGGCCTCGCCGTTGATCCACAAGTCCAGCTGGTACACCGGCGCGCCACTGGCCAACTGGTGCCAGATGGGGTCCAGAAAGTCGGGCCCGCACTTGAACACGCGCACGCGCCGCCCCTGGCGCGCGTGCAAGCGTGCCAAAGCACTCACCACCGTGGTCTTGCCCTGCCCCGAAGCCGGAGCAGCGATCAAAAGGGCCGGGCAGGCAGCGTGCGCCATGGCGTGCGCTACATTGACCAGTTGAGCGCAACAAACAAGTTGCGCCCCGGGGTGGAATAGGTATTGGCCAGCAGGTACTGGGCATCGGTGGCGTTGTTCAGGCGTGCCAGCAAGGACACCTGCTTGTGCAACTGGTAGGTCAGCCCCAGGTTGAGCACCGTGTAGCCGGGCAACACGTCACGCCCGGAAAACGACAGGTTGTTGTCCTCACGGTCGCTCGATACCTTCAGCTCCCCAAACAGCGCCCAATCCCCCAGGCTGTGGTTGACCCGGGCGTTGAACACGTTTTGCGCGATGCGCACCAGGCGCTGGTCGTTGGTGGCCGGGTTGCTGGAATAGGAGCGCGGATCGGCGTAGTCGTACGACAGCGCATAGCTGCTGTCACCCGCCACCCATTGGCCACTGAGCGTGACGCCGCGCAGCACCGCCAGCGCGCTTTGCACATTGTTGGAAGGGCTGATGAAGCCCTGGATATCGTTGTGGTAGACCACGGCCCCCAACGACAAGCCACCGGCGTGGTACTTCAGGCCGACTTCCGAGCCCCGGTTGCGCTGGGGCTGCAACGCCGCATTGCCATAGCCGGGGTAGTACAACTGGTTGAAGGTGGGTGCCTGAAAGCTGGTGCCCATGCTGGCCACCGCACGCCAGGCGTCGGAGAGCCGCACACCCCCTGAGGCCGACCAGTTATTGACTTGGCCAAACTGGGAGTTGTCATCGTTGCGCGCCACCAGCAAGGCATTCCACGCTGCGCGGTTGAACGCGTAGGACAGCAGGGCGCTGTGCACATCGCGGCTGGTCACGGTGTAAGCCGTGGCGCTGTCCACCGCTTCCGAGCGGTGCTCCACCGTGAGCGAGAACACATCCTTGCCCACGCTGACGTCGTTCTGCCAGGTGGTCTGGCGGCGGTTGGTATTGAACTTGCTGTTACCACCCCAGGCACCGTCGGCGATGCGGTAATAGTCGCTTAGGGATTGTTCGTCGCTGCGGCCCAGGGTGAGCGTGGCGTGCCACTGGGGCAACCATTGGGCGTCCCACTTCAGTGTGGTGTTGTTCAGAACGGCGCGGGCCCGGGCATCGCTGGTCAGGCGTGTCAAACCCAGCGGATTGGGCCACGGGGTAGCATCGAATTGGTAGTCGGTATCGTTGCGCAAGACGCTCAGGCTCACGGTGTGGTCGCGGCTAAGCGTGGCGCGCAGTTTGGCATCCGCACTGCTGGCGGTGAAACCGTCGGCATCGGGGTTAAAGCTGGAGGCGGCGGGGTTGGCAATCACACTGATGCCCGTGGCTTTCTCACGGGAAACGCCCAGGCTGTAGCCCAGCATGCCGCTGCTGCCGCGTACCGAGGCACCCACTTGTTGCTGGCCATCCGTGCCAGCTCCAACGCTGGCATCGGCCTGCACGCCAACGCTGGCCTCGCGGGTAAATACCTGGATCACGCCACCCACTGCATCGGGCCCATACAAGGCGGAGGCCGGTCCGCGCAGCACCTCGATGCGCTCAATGCGCGACAACGGCAGGTTCTCCAGCGATGCCCCGCCCGATGTGGCCGAGCCCACGCGTACGCCGTCAATCAAGACCAGGGTTTGCGAGGAACTGGCACCTCGCAAGAACACGCCGGTTTGCGACCGGTAACTGCCGTTGCTGGTGATTTGCACGCCGGGCAACTGCGCCAGCACGTCGCGCAAGGAGGATTGGCCGGCCAAATCCAGCTGGGTTCGGTCGATGATGGAAACGTCCCCAATCACGTCGGTAATGGGGGTGGCCACCCGGCTGGCAGTAATAACGGTTTCGGGAAGCTGCACTTGCGCATACAAAGGAAAAGCAGCGGCCAGCGCCAGGCTGAGCATGGCACGGCGTGCACGAAGGGTGCGAATTTTCATAGTAATAAAGGGAAAACCCAAGACAAATGCCCTTGCTGTCTTCCCCGACAGCACGTGGGCGCAAAGACCCCGCGCAGGACGCAGGGCCACCGTGTTGGCCGGTATCCGGGCTGGTGGAGCAACTACCCTCGCCTTCCCAGACGCGTGTTCAAAGCGTCCAGTGGCTGTTGAGGGCAGCGGAATCGTTGCCGATCCGTCCACTTACCGTTGCGGGGGCAGCGCAGGTTAGGTTTGCCAGGGTTGGTGCACCCTCCTGCTTCCCGTTGAACTGCGGCGTGTGAACCACGCCGCGAGAACCAACGCGCGAATTCTAAGGTAGTTGGCTGTCACAAACCCTACAATGTTTGCTCTATGGCCCACCCGAACCTCACCGACCAGATTGCCGAACGCGTTGAGCGCCTGCTGGTGCGATATGGCGAATTGCAGCGCACCAACGCACTGCTGACCAGCCAAGTCGAAGCCCTGACGCAGGAGCGTGATTCACTCAAGTCCCGCCTGAATGCGGCCCGCGCGCGGGTGGATGCCCTGCTGGAACGCATTCCAGAGGCCGCAGCGGCACACAAAGACCCATCATGAAGCAGCTCGAAGTTCAGATCATGGGGCAGACCTATTTGCTCGGATGCCCTGAAGGGGGCGATGCACGGCTGCTGGAGGCGGTGGAACGGGTCGATACGGCCATGTGCAAGATTCGCGACGCGGGCAAGGTACGTGCGCGCGATCGCATTGCGGTGCTGGCGGCCTTGAACCTGGCGTTTGAGGTGCCTGAACGTCACACCGGCGCACCTGTGTCGGCCGACCCGGGGGCGTCCGGAGAGCCTTCCAGCGCCTCGGACCAAGACGCGGTCTTGCATTCTTTGCTGGCGCGCCTGGACCAAGCTCTGGGTGACGATGGCCGCCTGATTTAGTGCAGTGTTCCACGCTATGCGGCACATAAAACCGCGTCTTTGCCGCACTGACGTCGTTGCAAATCCTCGTGATAGCTACGGCTATCACTGCGGTTTTCGCCTCGCCAGGACGACAAATCCATCGGTTTTCTTACGTGCCGCCAAGCGTCGAACACTACACTAGGCGCGCCGAAGTCGCCACGTTGCATTCGATGGCCGGGCTGCATTCGTCCTACAATCACCATCGTCTGCAGTGCCCGCCGGGCTTTATATTTCCTTGAACCAATGCGCATTGCGCACGGGCTTGGAACATCGCCTCGCTAGCGTGATCGTCTCGCGTCAGATGAACCCAAAGCGTGTGCTGACCTCGCCCACCTGAACCCCTGGTTCAGGATGCGGCTCGGTGGCATCTGCGGACACCTTTTTCCTCTATCCAGGCGCGCGCCATGCTGACTCCCCTCCTTGTTGCAGAACTGGCGACGCTGGGCCTGGCCACGGGCTTTATGGCGGGTTTGTTGGGCATTGGGGGCGGCATGCTGATCGGCCCTTTTCTAACCCTGATCCTGTCCAACGTCGGCGTACCGGCCAGCCTTGCCGTCAAGATGGCGATTGCAACCTCCATGGCAACCATTGTGTTTACGTCGGTCTCCAGTGTGCGGGCCCACCACCAACGTGGCGCTGTCCGTTGGGACATCGTGAAAAGCTTGGCACCCGGCATCGTCTTGGGCAGTTTGGCCGCAAGTGCTGGCGTGTTCAGCCTCCTCAAAGGCAGTTACCTGGCGATCGTCTTCGCCCTGTTCGTTAGTTTTTCCGCGACCCAGATGTTCCTGGACAGAAAGCCCCGTCCCAGCCGAACCATGCCGGGCACGGCCGGACAAGTGGGCGCAGGGGGTGTCATTGGTTTCCTGTCCGGCTTGGTCGGCGCAGGCGGGGGATTCATCAGCGTGCCGTTTATGGTGGCGCACAATGTTGCCGTCATCAACGCCGTAGCCACCAGCGCGGCACTGGGTTTTCCGATTGCACTGGCCAATACGCTGGGCTACATCGTTGCGGGACAGTCGTTGAACGACCTTCCCGCCCATAGCTTGGGATTTGTGTGGCTGCCGGCGCTGGCCGTCATCGCCAGTTGCAGCGTCCTAACGGCTCCGTGGGGAGCCAAGTTGGCGCACAAGCTGCCGGTAGCCACGCTCAAAAAGGTGTTTGCGCTGATTCTGTACGCCCTGGCGCTTTACATGTTGGGCAAAGGCTTGCAGTAGCGGACACAACCCGCCGCGCCGTTCAGGGCGTGATCTCAGCATCCAGCAAGCTGTCACGCAGGCGTTCAAACTCGTTCGCAGGTAAACCGGGTGCACACAAGAACCCTTGGTAGGCCTCGCAATGCAGCCCTAACAAGTAATCACGCTGCGCTGGGGTTTCAACCCCCTCGGCGACCACCGAGAGTTTGAGAGCGCGGGCCATCGCAATCGTCGCACTGACAATGGCACGGTCCCCTTCGTCGGCAGGCAGGCCCATCACAAAGGCGCGATCAATCTTGAGCTTGGAGATTGGGAACTTCTTGAGGTAGGCCAGACTGGAGTACCCGGTGCCGAAATCATCAATAGACAAGCTGACACCCAACGCCGCCAGCGCATGCAAGCGCGCCAGCGCTTCATTGACATCGCGAATCAAGATGGACTCGGTCAGCTCCAGCTCGAGCAACTCTGGATCCAGCCCGGCGTCGCGCACGGTGTTCGCGACGCGTTCCACAAAATCACCTTGCTGGAACTGCAGCGCCGAGACGTTGACCGAGACAACGGTGGGATGCCCCGCGTCTTGCCAGATTTTGCCTTGGCGAACGGCTTCTTCGAGCACCCAGTTGCCGATGGCGATGATGAACCCAGACTCTTCGGCCAGCGGAATGAACTTGGCGGGCGATACCTGCCCCAATTCCGGGTCAGTCCACCGCACCAAGGCCTCAGCGCCCAGCAGCTGGCCGTTATGCAGGGAGATCTGCGGTTGGTAATGCAGTCGAAACAGGCCCTGCTCCATGGCCTGGCGCATGGCATGCTCCATCTTGACCCGCGCGAGCAGGTCGACATTCATTTGTGGTTGGTAAAAGCGGAAGTTTCCGCGCCCACGTTCCTTGACACGGAACATCGCCGTATCCGCGCATTGGATGAGGGCATCCAGGGAGCGGCCGTCCATCGGGTACATGGCGATACCAATGCTGCAGCCCAAGGAAAAACTCACACCATCCACCAGAAACGGTTGCGCCAATCGTTCCAGAATACGGCGGGTGGCGATTTCGGCACCGACGGCGTCGGCCTCATGCAAATATGCGACGAACTCGTCGCCCCCTACGCGGCATAGCGTATCCACCTCGCGCAGCACTTGCTGCATGCGGGAAGCAGCCTCGATCAACGCCCGATCACCAAACGCATGCCCCAGTGAGTCATTGATGTTCTTGAAGCGATCCAGGTCGATGAACAAAATGGCAAAGTGCGCCTGGCTGCGTTGTGCTGCGCGCAGGGCAGCGGCCACACGCTGGCCCAGCATCAGGCGGTTGGGCAGGCCGGTCAGCACATCGGTGTAGGCCAGCGTTTCGATGCGCTTTTGCGCATCCAGTCGTTCGGTTAGATCGCGGTAGGAATAGACCCGCCCCACAACGCGGCTGCGGCTGGTTTGCGGCAACGTCACGCGCTCCAGCATGCGCCCTGAACGCAACAACAACACGTCGGTACAACTGCACCCAGGGTCTTGCGCAATCTGTTCGAGCTGGTGGCGGTAACTGACCTCATCCTTCACGCATGCAGCCAAGTGGGCAAACAAATCGGTGTCGGAATTCGTTTCCAAGACAGTCTCGGGGACGTTCCACAACTCGACAAACCGCCGGTTGTAATGGCGCACCACACCATGCTTGTCTAAGACCAGGATGCCATCGCCGGTAGACTCCAGCGTGGCCCGCAGCTCTGCCAGATGGCCCTCCAGCGCTTCTTCGGTTTGCCGTTGCACGCGCAAATCACGCAGCCCCACCAAGAAACTCGGTTCACCCGGTCGCAACCAGAAGCGACTAACCTTGCGCTCAACGACAACGGCATCTCCATCGGAGCACCGCAGCCAAGTTTCCGAACAGATACTGTCCGCAAGGCCCGCAGCCACATCCTCCCAAAAAAACAAATCCTCGGGTGCGCTGGTCAACTCCACAATAGGTTTGTCAGCAAACTCCGCAACAGGCAGGCCAACCAAGTTGGCAAACGCACGGTTCACTGCGGTAATGCGAAAACGCGTTGCATCCACCAGACAACTGGGCTCAAGCAAGGCCTCGAGCCACGAGGGAGCCGTTGATTGCGCGCTCATGGTGTGGCCCCGGCCATCGGATCCATGACGCGTTCGAAGAAGTAGCAAACCCTCTGGCGTGGTGCGAGAAACTCTGCGGCGGCACTGGGCAGAGCCGCCGGTTTCAGGCTGCGCCGAATACCCAAGGACGGCGCGTGTTCCAGATCGAGAATCAATGCATCGTGGCGTGAAATCCCCGGCTCATGCACGATGACCCGAGGTTTCAGAGGGCGCGAGCTGTTGACGGAAACCACCATGGCATAGCGGTCGTCAACCAGTTGCACCACCGAACCTGGTGGATAGACGCCCATCATGCGAATGAAGGCGCTGAGTGCCGTCGAATCAAATCGGGTCTTCAGTTGGGCAAAGATCAGCGACAAGGATTCGTGCGGCGTGAGAGCCGCCGCCGGGCGACTGGGGTTGCACAAATTGTCGTAACGGTTGACCAGCGCCAGAATACGGGCAATGACGCTCTGCGTATCGCCCTTGATCCGCATGGGGAAACCGCTCCCATCGATCATTTCGTGGTGCTGGCCAATGGCTTGCAAGACGGGCATGGGCAATTCCATTGCCTTGGCTAGCTTGACGCCATGCGACACATGGTCCTGGTACAGCTTGAACTCGGCCGTGGAAAAATTTTCTTCGGGCCAACGCACGCGATCCGGAAGCATGATCTTGCCCATGTCATGCAAGAAAGCGGCGCTACCTAAGTGCACCAGTTCCCCTGACGCAAGCCCCATCGCCTTGCCCAGCAGCAAAGAGACAATGGTCACATTCACTGGGTGCATCGCGGACTTGTCTCCGGCAGATTCGGAAAGCAGCCGAATGGCGGACTCGCCTTCGCACATCATCTCGTTGACAAAGCCGCTGACCATGCCTTGGCACTGTTCGGCCGCTTGCTTGGGTTGGGAACTCGCCAGTTCGATGGAGCGACGGTACTGGCGCAACGCCTCACCAAAACGGCGTTCACACACCACCAACGCCCGTTGCTGTGCCGCCAAAAGCTCTGCGCGGTCACGCCGGGCCTGCGCCTGCGCACGCAACAACTCTTTGGCTGCCAGGTTGTTTTCGCCGTCAAGCACCGAAGGAGCTACAGCCGCTGTAGCGGGGACTTCGGGGTCACTGCGGGTGGGGTCAATCCGAATCCGCTCCAAGCCCAAGCTGCGAATGGTTTCAATTTGCTTGGCTGAAGTCAGTTTGAAACTGCTGGTGGGAAAAGGGTGAGAAAGCCAGCCCACATCCAATAGCACGAACAGGCCGATACGCAACGTGTCGGCGTCCACCCATTCGAATGTTTCTACTTTGCTATTCATGGCCCCCCCTACGGCACCTTCTCGACCGAAAGTGACCGTTTATGCTTGACCAAGTAGTCAACTTGCTTGCAAGCACTATACACAGCGTATCGTCAATTGCAAAACGCTCTGAACAAAAAAAACCCGCCGAAGCGGGTTTGTTACAACTATGAATTCCTGAACCTTTCGTCAACCCATGTGCAATCCACCGTTGACGGAGAAATCGGCACCCGTGGAGTACCCGCCTTCATCACTAGCAAGCCACGCAATGATGGAAGCAATTTCGCTAGGTTCGCCCAAACGCTTGACTGGAATGGTTGCCACAATCTTGTCCAACACGTCCTGACGAATCGCCTTGACCATGTCGGTACCGATGTAGCCGGGGCTGACCGTATTGACCGTGACGCCCTTGGTGGCCAGTTCTTGTGCCAACGCCATGGTGAAGCCATGCATACCCGCTTTAGCGGCCGAATAATTGGTTTGCCCGGCCTGACCTTTTTCGCCATTGACAGAGCTGATGTTGACGATGCGCCCCCAGCCCTTCTCAACCATATCCCCGACGACCTGTTTGGTCACGTTGAACATGCTGTTGAGGTTGGTCTCGATCACCGCATCCCAATCTTCACGGCTCATTTTCAGAAACATCCGGTCTCGGGTGATTCCGGCATTGTTCACCAGAACATCAATCGAACCGTGCTCGGCCTTGGATTTGCTGAAGGCTTCCACGGTCGAATCCCAATCGCCCACGTTTCCTACAGAAGCATAAAACGTATAACCCAGCGCCGCCTGCTCGGCCAGCCACTTGGCGTGGTCACGCGTGGGACCGCAACCGGCGATCACTTTGAAACCTTCCTTGTGCAAGCGCTGGCAGATTGCGGTGCCGATACCACCCATGCCGCCGGTTACATACGCTACTTTTTGGTTCATGCTGTCTCCTTCGTAAAATCATTTGCTATAACTTTTGTAGCTGCTTACGCATATTCTACAAAGCCTAGCGCTCAATTGTTAGCGCAACCCCCATGCCGCCCCCGATACACAGCGAGGCAATGCCCTTCTTGGCGTCGCGCCGCTGCATTTCGTGCAGCAGCGTAACCAGCACACGGCAACCCGAGGCACCGATGGGGTGGCCGATGGCAATGGCACCACCGTTGACGTTGACCTTGGCAGTGTCCCAACCCATTTCGTTGTTCACGGCGCAGGCCTGCGCGGCAAAGGCTTCGTTGATTTCCAGCAGATCCAGATCTTGTGCATTCCAGCCTGCACGCGCCAGCGCCTTGCGCGAGGCCGACACCGGCCCCATGCCCATGATGGCAGGCTCCAGGCCGCTGGTGGCATAACTGGCAATGCGACCCATGGGCGTGAGGCCCAGTGCAGCGGCCTTCTTGGCCGACATCACCATCACGGCAGCGGCACCGTCGTTAATGCCAGAGGCATTGCCCGCCGTCACGCCACCAGCCTTGTCGAACGCGGGTCGCAGCCCGGCCAGGGCATCGGCATTGGTCTTGCGGTTGAGGTACTCGTCCGCCGCAAAAACCAGCGGATCGCCCTTCTTCTGGGGAATCAGGAAGGGGACGATTTCATCGATGAACTTGCCCGCATCTTGCGCCGCCGCCGCTTTTTGCTGGCTGGCCAGTGCCAAGGCGTCTTGCATCTCGCGCGTGATGCCGTATTGCTTGGCCACGTTTTCGGCGGTAATGCCCATGTGGTACTGGTTGTAGACATCCCACAGGCCGTCCACGATCATGGAATCGACCATCTTCCAGTCGCCCATGCGCTGACCGTCCCGGCTGCCCAGCAGAACGTGGGGCGAGGCGCTCATGTTCTCCTGGCCGCCGGCAATGACGATCTCACTGTCACCCGTGGCCACAGCCTGCGCGGCCAGCATGACCGCCTTCAGGCCCGAGCCGCACACGGCGTTGATGGTGAGCGCCGGGGTTTCCTTGGCAATGCCGCTCTTGATTAAGCTCTGGCGGGCCGGGTTTTGACCTTGTCCGGCCGCCAACACCTGGCCCAGGATGACCTCGCCAATCTGGTCGGCACCGACCTTGGTGCGCTCCAGCAGGTTTTTGATAACCGCTGCGCCCAGTTCCGGCGCCGGGGTCTTGGCCAGGCTGCCGCCAAATTTGCCCACCGCTGTGCGGGCCGCTGAAACGATGACGATGTCTTCCATGGTGTGTCTCCTCGAGTGATGCAAGAAAAATGAAGCGGGGCAATGCGATCAGGCTTTGGCCTTCACATAGCTCCCTGGCGCGGCTTCGATGGCCTTGTAACTGGTTCCCTTGCCATAGCGTTTGGGGGCAGCCACTTGCTTGCCCGCTTGCGCCTTGAGCCACTGGGACCAGTCCGTCCACCAACTGCCCGGATGCTCGGTGGCCCCCTCCAGCCAGGCCGCATGGGTCTTGGGCAATTTGCCGTCGGCGCGAATCCAGTGACTGCGCTTTCCCTTGGCGGGCGGGTTGATCACGCCCGCGATGTGGCCCGATGCGCCCATGACAAAGCGCTTCTTGCCGGGCAACGCCTGGGTGGAGGCATAGGCGGCGTCGATGGGCACAATGTGGTCCTCACGCGATCCATAGATGTAGACCGGAACGTCCACCAAGCCCAGGTCGATCTTCACGCCGCAGGTGGAAGCTTTGCCGGGCTTGACCAGGTTGTTTTCCAGGTAGGTATTGCGCAGGTACCAGGCGTACCAGGGTCCGGGCAGATTGGTGCTGTCGGAGTTCCAATACAGCAGATCGAAAGGGGGCGGTGTTTCGCCCTTGAGGTAATTGCCCACCACGTAATTCCACACCAGATCGTTGGGGCGCAGGAAGCTGAAGGTGCTGGCTAGATCCTGCCCTTTCATCAGCCCGCCCTGCCCCATTTCGGCCTCGCGGTACTTGACGAAGGCTTCGTCGATAAACACGTCCAACACACCGGTGTGGGTGAAGTCGAGCAGGCTGGTGAGCAACGTAGCACTGGCTACGGGCTTCTCACCGCGTGCGGCCAGCACCGCCAGGGCGGTGCCCAGCATGGTTCCACCCACGCAAAAACCCAAGGTATTGATCAATGCCGCGCCAGTAATGTCCTGCGTGACATGGATGGCCTCAATCACGGCCTTTTCGATGTAGTCATCCCAGGTAGCCTTGGCCAGTGAATCATCCGGGTTGCGCCAGCTGACCATGAACACGCGGTGGCCCTGCGACACGGCATAGCGCACCACGGAGTTGTCGGGTTGCAGGTCCAGGATATAGAACTTGTTGATGCACGGTGGCACCATCAGGAAGGGGCGCTCAAACACTTTCTCGGTTAACGGCTTGTATTCGATGAGCTGGAAGAAGTCGTTCTCGAACACCACGGCCCCTTCGGTCGTGGCCACATTGCGTCCCACTTCGAACAGACTCTCGTCGGTCATCGAGACATGGCCCTGCCGGATGTCGTGCACCAGGTTCTGCACACCCTTGGCAATGCTCTCACCCTGGGTGTCAATGGCCTTCTTCTGGGCGTCCGCATTGAAGGCCAGGAAGTTGCTGGGCGCGCTGGCGGCTACGAACTGCTCCACCCCAAAACGAATGCGGCTGCGGGTCTTGGCATCGGCCACCACTGCGTCGGCCAGCCCCATGAGAGTACGGGCGTTGAGCAGGTAGGCGGCCGCCGCAAAAGCGGCAACCGGGTTCTGATGCCAGGCCTCGCCCGAAAAGCGCTTGTCGGATTGCACGGGTAGGTTCATGCCCTGGCCAAACAAACCCATGGCATCTTGCAGATATTGCTGCTGCAGGGCTTGCAACTTGGCGGCATCGAAATGAACGTCCGGTAGTGCTGCGCCGTTGCCTTTGAAACTCGCACCCAGTGGCCCGAGATCCATGCCCTGGAAGGACTGCAGCGCCTTGCTCCAGTTGTCGACGAGGGATTGCTGGAACTGGGTCGCGGCCTGGGTCCAGAATTCAGGGCTGTTGGAAGTCACGCTGTTCGCCTTTCAATGTCTTTGTCCACGGTCCGTAGTATGTCAGCTTACGCCCTACGATTTGCTGACGCCAGCCAGATGCAGGCCGCCATGCGGCCGCTGACGCCGTCGCGCCGGTGCGAAAAAAAGCGTGAACGCTGATTCACGGTGCACCAATCGTCGGTACTATCGTTGCCAAACACCGCATCGACGCCTTGTCGGTGCAAACGGTGGCGCGCCAAGCCCGGCAAATCGGCCAACCACTTGCCTGGGGCACCAGCCACGAAATAGCCGGATGCCTGCGCGTCGCCATCGGTAAACGCCACACGCACCGCATCGCCCACCTCAAAAGCGCGCGGGCCGATGCAAGGGCCCAGCCACGCTATTAATTCATTAGCTTCATCACCAGGTTTTACGGGGGCCAAGTGCCTGAAACGATCCAACCCCAGCTCCACGATGCCCACCCCACCCATGCCCGCCAATCCGCGCCAGCCTGCATGCAACGCCGCCACCTGCCGCCCTTGCCTGTCGCACACCAGGATGGGCAGGCAATCGGCCACCATCACGGTGCAGGCCAGGTCGGCTTCGCGGGTGAAGGCACCATCGGCACGCAAAGCGTCGGGCGTTTCGTGGTCGATCTGCACGATCTCCGTTCCATGCACCTGGTCCAGAAACACGGGCCGCGCGCGCAACCGTTCGCGCAGCCGCGCGCGGTTGGCTTGTACGGTGGCTGGCGCGTCGCCCACATGCAGACCCAGATTCAGACTTTCATAAGGTGGCAGGGACTCGCCGCCGTGGCGTGTGGTGAGCACCGCATGCACATGGGGCCGTGCGGGCCATTGCGGCGTCACCCAAAGATCGTCTTGCACGTTTGCCATGCAACGAGGATATACCACCCACGCGACAGCACCGTGGCACCAGGGCCGTTACCATTGAATGCTCACTGTTTGCACCGCTTGCCTGGAGCCGCCTGCCATGATTCTCGAACTCGCCGACATCCGCATCCACCCCAACCAGAACGCCGCGTTCGAAGAAGCCATCCAACATGGGTTGTCCACGGTCATACACAAGGCGCACGGTTTTCGGGGCTCCAAGGTCAACCGCGGCATCGAAAACCCCGAGCGCTATGTGCTGCAAATCTTCTGGGACACGCTGGAAGACCACACCGTAGGTTTTCGCCAGTCGGAAGCGTTCACGCAGTGGCGCGCCATCGTCGGCCCGTTTTTCGCTGCGCCGCCGGTAGTCGAACATTTCGACCTGGTGGCCCGTTCCGCTTGAAGCCCGGGCCCAATCGCCCAAGCTCGCTCTGCCTCGTTAAGGAACCCTCCATGTCCTACGTCTTTGCCCCGCCCGCCGTCGTGAGCCTGCCGGTATTCGGTAGCGCCGATCGCTTCCCCGTGCACCGCATCTACTGCGTGGGGCGCAACTATGTCGAGCATGCCCAGGAAATGGGCCACAGCGGACGGGAAGCGCCGTTCTTTTTCATGAAACCCGCCGACGCCGTGCTCGAAGCGCGCGCCGACACGCCCACCGCACTGCCCTACCCCAGCCTCACGGGCAACCTGCATCACGAAATCGAACTGGTGGTGGCTATCGGCAAGGGGGGCAGCGCCATCCGCGCAACCGACGCCGCCCAGCACATCTTTGGCTACGCCGTGGGCCTGGACATGACCCGGCGCGACTTGCAAAACGACATGAAAAAGCAGGGCCGCCCCTGGTGCATCGGCAAGGGGTTTGATCACTCGGCCCCCATTGGCGCGATCACCCCGGCAGCCCAGGTGCCTGGCATCCATGCGGCCAGCATCAGCCTGCAGGTCAATGGCCAGGACCGCCAACGCAGCAATACCGCCAAGCTGATCTGGAATGTGGCTGAGACCATCGAGCAACTCTCCACGGCCTGGGCGCTGCAGCCGGGCGACCTCATCTTTACCGGCACACCCGAAGGCGTGAACGCCGTGGTGCGCGGCGATGTGCTGGTGGGCGCCATCGACGGCTTGCAAGGCATTCAGCTGCGTCTGGAATGACGCCCACGCCATGACCTACGCCAACGAAAAACACCCCGACTGTGCCTACCGTGCAATGGCGGCCGATCACTTTCACTCCACCGTCCTGACGCGCGGCCCTTGGCACCCCGACCACCAGCATGCTGGGCCGCCGGTCGCGCTGGTCTGCCGGGCTTTGGAAGCGGCAGGGCTGCCCCATGGTCTGACGCACCTGGCGCGCCTGACTGCCAACCTGGTGCGCCCGGTGCCGATTGCCGAGTTGCAAATCGACGTGCAACCGGTCTATGTGGGGCGCAATGCCGCCCACTTTGCAGCCCGCCTGCTGGCGCAGGGCAAGGAAGTAGGCGTCTTTACCGCCCTGCTGCAGCGCGAAAACGCGTTGCATCTTCCTGCAGGCTTACCAGGGCACCCGCTGCCCCAGATCGCACGGGGACCAGACGACTCTGCGCCCTGCCACTTTCCCTTTGCCGGCAAGCACACCGGCTACGCCGACTTGGTCGAGACGCGCAGCGCAAATGGGCGCATTTTTAGTGGCCCCTGTGACATCTGGTTTCGCCTGCGCCACCCGCTGGTGCAAGGTGAGGAACCCAGCCCCTACCAACGTGTGACGGTAGCAGCGGACTCGGGCAACGGTGTCAGCGCCATCCTGGACCTGGAACAGTTCAGCTTTGTCAATTCCGATCTCACGATCAACCTGCTGCGCCGCCCGCAGGGTGAATGGGTGTGTCTGCAGGCGAAAACCTGGCTGGGCGATCGTGGCACCGGACTGGCGGAATCCGCTCTGTACGACACCCAGGGCCTGATTGGCAGAGCCACCCAAAGCCTTGCTGTGCGTGCGCGCTGACCGGTTATCGGTTTTCGTGAAATACTGGCGTGCTTTTCGGCTCGGATCACTATTTCATGCATCGACGCACTGTCTTACAAGCTGGCGCGGCCAGCCTCGCTGCCCCCGCACTGGTGGGCTTGGCCCAGACTACCTTTACCCTAAAGTTCCACACCTTCATGACATCCCTGTCCAATGTATGGCTCACCATGCACAAACCTTGGATGGACAAGGTCGAGCGCGAATCCGGCGGTCGTATCCGGTTTGAAGCCTATCCGGCCATGCAATTGGGCGGTGCGCCAGCGAACCTGTATGACCAGGCGCGTGACGGCGTGGCCGACATCGTCTGGACCCTGAGCGGGTACACCGCCGGTCGCTTTGCGCGCAGTGAAGTGTTCGAACTGCCCTTCATGATGAACAACGCCGAAGCCACTTCTAAGGCGTTTTGGGATTACACCCAAACCATGGCCCGCGACGAGTACAAGGACACCCACCTCCTCGCTGCCCACGTGCACGGCCCTGGCGTGATTCACACCCTGGACCGGGCCATCCGCACCGTGGCCGATCTGCGCGGCCTGAAGCTGCGGGGGCCGTCGCGCCAGACCACCAAGATGCTGGGCTATCTGGGGGCCGTTCCGGTCGGAATGCCGCTGCCGTCCATCCCTGAGGCACTGGCCAAAGGCGTGGTGAACGGGTGCGTGTTGCCATGGGAGGTGGTTCCTTCGGTCAAGGTGCATGAGCTTGCGCGTTTTCATAGCGAGTTCGACCCGGCCGGCGGCGCTCTGTATACCGCCACCTGTGTCATGACCATGAACAAGAAACGCTACGAATCCCTGCCCGCCGATCTGCGCAAAGTCATCGACAACAACAGTGGCTTGGCAACTTCGGCGTGGATGGGCAAGACCCAGCAGGGCAACGACCCCCTGGGACGCAAGGCTGCCGCAGATCGGGGCAACACCATCATCACGATCTCTGCGGCCGACGCGCAGGAGTTCCGGCGCAAGGCGGCGGTGGTGGAAACCGAGTGGATGCTCGACATGGACAAGCGCGGTCTGAATGGCCAAGCCCTGCGCGACGGTGCCCGCAAGCTCATCGAACAGCACGGCCGGGCACCCGCGCCTGCCAGCACCAAGAAGTCCCGGTCCGCCAAGCCGGTCAAGCCTGCCAGCCCCGCCTGATCATGCAACGCCCGCCCATTCGCCATTGCAAGCAGTGCGGTACGGCCGTGGTCTACCGCCTGCCCGACGACGGTGACCTCAAAGAACGCGCTGTTTGCCCAGCCTGTACCACCATCCACTACGAGAACCCCCTCAACGTTGTCGGAACCGTGCCCTATTGGGGCGAGCAGGTGCTGCTGTGCAAACGCAATATCGAGCCGCGCTGGGGCAAATGGACGCTGCCCGCCGGATTCATGGAACTGGGCGAAACCACCGCGCAAGGGGCAGCACGCGAGACCGACGAAGAAGCCGGTGCCCAGTTTGAGCTGCAAGGCCTGTTCTCGGTGCTGAACGTGGTGCGGGTGGGTCAGGTGCACTTGTTTTACCGGGCTCGACTGCTGAGCGACGTATTCCAACCCGGCACGGAAACGATCGAGGCTCGGCTCTTTGCCGAGCACGAAATTCCCTGGGACGAGATCGCGTTTCACACCGTCAAGGAAACCTTGCAGCGCTACTTTGCCGACCGACGCCGGGGCAACTTCGGGGTCCATACGGTCGATATTGGATAACCCTCGCCGTACCCCCATGCCACCCGTTCCTACGCCGATTGCACCGCAAGCCCCCCGAAGCGTGGGCGATGCCGTCATGGACCTGGTTCTCTCCATTCCAGCCAGCGCCGAATCGCTGGCCGAGAGCCCTGCCACCCGTGCGCATGTCGTGGCGCGCACGGCGGCACGGCGCGCCAGCATGCTCTCGGGCTCCATGGCCTTGCCCCCGGGTGTGCTGGGTTGGCTGACGGTGCTGCCCGAGTTGATGGGCGTGTGGCGGCTGCAGGCCCAGATGGTGTCCGACATCGCCGCGGTGTATGGCCAACACCACAACCTGGGGCGCGAGCACATGCTCTACTGCCTGTTCAAACATGTCAGCGCCCAACTGCTGCGTGACGTGGTGGTGCGGGTCGGACAGCGCACCGTGGTCAAGCCCATGACAGTCAAAGCCCTGCAAAGCCTGGCCCAGCAACTCGGCGTGCAGGTAACCAAAGCCATGCTGGGCAAGAGCGCGTCGCGCCTGGTGCCGCTGCTGGGCGCGGTCGGCGTGGGAGCCTACGCCTATTTCGATACCATGCAGGTCGCAAAGACGGCGGTCGCATTGTTTGAGCAGGCCACCATCATTGATAGTCAAAATGAGGCTAAATCCCCGTAGATATTGCGTAAGCAGCTACGTTTTTTATAGCAACCATGGCTAAACTTTTTTTTCGGTATGCGGCGATGAACGCCGGCAAATCCACCTCGCTGCTGCAGATCGCCTACAACTACGAAGAGCAAGGCCAGCAAGTGGCGCTGTTTACCGCCGCCATTGACGACCGCAGCGGCGTGGGCACCATCGCCTCGCGTCTGGGCCTAAAGCGCCAGGTGGATACCTTCGACAGCGCCACCGACTTTTGGGCGCTGATGCAGGACCGCTCCGACTTGGCCTGCATCCTGATTGACGAGGCGCAATTCCTCTCACCGGCGCAGGTGGTGCAACTGCACCGCGTGGCCCATGTGCAAAACATTCCGGCCATCTGCTTTGGCATCCGCTCCGACTTCCAGGGCAAGGCGTTCCCGGGTGCCGCGCAGTTGTTGACGCTGGCCGACGACATCGAAGAGATCAAAACCATCTGCGCCTGTGGGCGCAAAGCGACCATGCAAGTGCGCCTGGATGATGCGGGCCAGCGCGTGCTGGAAGGCGACCAGATCCAGATCGGGGGCAACAACCGCTACCAGCAGGTTTGCGCGCGCTGTTTCTACCAAGGCATGAAGACTTGAAACAACAAAGGGGCCAATGGGCCCCTTTGTGTTTCCAGCGACGTCAGGTCCAGCAATCAGGCCATTAAGTCCTTGATCTGCTGCAGCGCAGCCGGGTCTTCCATGGTGGTCAGGTCACCCGTGTCACGGCCTTCGCACACGGCCTGAATGGCGCGGCGCAGCAGCTTGCCACTGCGCGTCTTGGGCAGCACGGTCACAAAGCGCACGCGCGCCGGGCGGCCCACGGCGCCGATGGTGGCGTCCACCGTCTTCATCACCTCGGCCTCCAGCTTGGCGCGGGCGGCGTCATCCACCAGACCACTGGCATCCTTGACCACGGCAAAGGCCACGGCTACCTGCCCCTTGAGGTTGTCGGCCACGCCCACTACGGCCACTTCGGAGATATTGGGGTGGCCGGAGATGGCCTCTTCGATCTCGCGCGTGCCCAGGCGGTGGCCAGCCACGTTGATTACATCGTCAGTACGGCCCAAAATGAAGAAATAGCCGTCCTCGTCGCGCACCCCCCAATCGAAGGTGCTGTACACCAGCTTGCCCGGAATGCTCTTCCAGTAGGTGTTGACGAAGCGGTCATCGTCACGCCACACGGTCTGCATGCAGCCCGGGGGCAGCGGCCCTTCAATGGCGACCACGCCCTTCTGGTTGGCACCTTGCAGAGGCTCACCGGTGTTTTCGTCGAGCAACTGCACGTTGTAGCCGTACATGGGGATGCCGGGGCTGCCGAACTTGCTGGGCTTTCGCTCCACCCCGTTGGCGATGGACAAGATGGGCCAGCCGGTTTCGGTCTGCCAGTAGTTGTCGATGATGGGTTTTTTCAGGCCTTCGCTGATCCACTGTGCGGTGGGCTCATCCAATGGTTCTCCAGCGAGGAACAGGGCGCGCAAGCTGGAGAGGTCGTACTTGCTGAGCAGGGCTGGGTCTTGTTTTTTCAGCACGCGCACGGCGGTGGGCGCACTGAACATGACGGTAACCTTGTATTTTTCCACCAGACTCCACCAGATGCCCCCGTCCGGGCGAATGGGCAGACCTTCGTACATGATGGTGGCCATGCCCGCGATCAGCGGGCCGTAGATGATGTAGCTGTGTCCCACCACCCAGCCGATGTCGCTGGTGGAGAAATAGGTTTCGCCCGCGTTGCCGCAGTAGATGTGCTTCATGCTGGCGGCCAGCGCCACGGCATAACCGCCGGTGTCGCGCTGCACGCCTTTGGGCTTGCCGGTGGTGCCGCTGGTGTAGAGCGTGTAGCTGGGGTGGGTGGCCTCCACCCATTCGCACGGCACCACCGTGTTCAGGTGCTTTTCGCGCAGAGCCCCCCAGAAGTGGTCACGCCCCGCTACTATGTTCATAGCAGCCAGTCTGCGATCCACCAGCAGCACAGCGTCGGGCTTGTGGCTGGAGAGGTTGATGGCTTCGTCCAGCAGCGGCTTGTACTCCACCACCTTGCCGCTGCGCGATCCAGCGTCGGCGCTGACGATGACCCGAGGACTGGAGTCTTCGATGCGCGAGGCCAGCGAACCCGAGGCAAAGCCGCCAAACACCACCGAATGGATGGCACCGATGCGCGTGCAGGCCAGCATGGCAAAGGCGGCCTCGGCAATCATGGGCATGTAGATCAGCACCCGGTCGCCCTTTTGTACACCCAACTCTTTCAAAGCGGCGGCCATGCGCTGCACTTCGACCTGCAACTCGGCGAAGGTGTAGACCGTTTCGGTATTGGTTTCGGTAGATACCGCGATCAGCGCCGCCTGGTTGGCGCGGTCTTTCACGTGCCGATCCACGGCGTTGTGGCACAGGTTGGTGGTGCCACCCACAAACCAACGGGCAAACGGAGGATTGCTGTAATCGCAGACTTGCTGCGGCGGTGTCTGCCAGTCGATGGCCTTGGCCTCGTCGGCCCAGAAGCCGTCGCGGTCGTCGATGGAGCGGCGGTAGAAATCGGCGTACGCGGTCATGGGTGTCTCCTCGGTTCCATGGAAATTGAATTCATAATTATGAATACACAGCTTGCAGCCAACTGACGAACAGTTCCATCAGCACACCATCATGATCGATTTACGACCCCTTTTGCAATCCTTGGAAACCGAACTACACCATCCCGGCGTGCCCTGCACGCCTGATCGGCTGCGGGCCTTGCTGCATCCAGATTTTCATGAAGTGGGGCGATCCGGGCGCGCGTACGACCGGGATACCGTGATTGCGTGGTTGTCCCAGCAGGCCCCGCAGCCGCAGGTGGAATCGACCCGATTCGCCGTAACCCCTTTGGGGAGCCACCATGCGTTGCTGACCTACCGCTCGGCACACCGCCGAGCAGACGGAACCGAGCACATGGCCACGCTGCGGGCATCGGTGTGGGAGCACACGCCCGACTTTGCAGAAAGCCCTTGGCGACTACGCTACCACCAGGGCACGCCCGAGGCTACTTGATCAAGGCCTGCATCGCCTTGAATTCTGGATGCTCGGCACTGCGCAACCATTCAAAGGCCACCATTTCGGTGGTGACCAGTTCGGCCCCGGCACCGGCCAGGCGGTCAAAGGCCGCATCCCGGTTGCGTTCGGTGCGTGAGGCACACGCATCGGTCACCACCCACACGTCGAACTCGTCTTCCAGCAGGTCCAGTGCAGTCTGCAGCAAGCAAACATGGGCTTCGCAGCCCGCCAGAACAATGCTGTCGCGCGAAGGTGCAGCCTTTTGCAGATGGCGCGGCAAACTGCGTGCATTGCCTTGCACAGGTTTCGGTTCAGGCCGAAGCCACTCACTCAAGCCCTCCTCCACAGCGCTGAACTGCATCTTGGCCAGTGTGCGCGAGCGTGCATCATGCAAAGCTGCTGCCAGCGCATCAAAACTACCGCCCAGCCGCGACGGATTCTGCTCGGTCGCAAAAACAGGAACCTGCATCAAGGCGGCCAAGCGCGCCAGGCGTACCGCATTGGCCTGCACAGCCGCCTGGTCCACCATGGCGACCATCAGCCGCGTCTGGTAGTCCACCAGGACCAGCTGCGACGCTTCGACATCGAGCAGCATGATGGCCGTGCTTACTTGTTGGCTGCCAGCATTTCGTCGAGCGCCTTGCACGACGGCGAACAAACGGCTTGGGACTTACCCAGCACTTTCTTGGTCGTCATCAGTGAACGCGCGCGGTGCTTGCCGCAAAAGAAACATGACATCGTGGCACCACCGAATGATGCTGCAGCCATGAACGGTGAACCGGAAACTTTGGACTTGTATCGCAAACCGTCGGGAAGCACGGTCGTTTTCGTCTCTGCTTTTGCCATGTAAAAGAACCCTCGTATTACCTGCCTTGACTCCGTGGGGAACCACGGGTTAAGCTCGTTAGATGCGAATTATCCTCGTTCTGGGCATGCTTTTGCTGGCGTTTCATGCAAAAGCTACGCCAATCAATGGTTTTGATACGGTTCCTGCTCCCCAATCCGAACGAAATTTTCTTGCGCGTGTAGGAGAAGTGGGCGTCACGGTGGAAGCCAAGGCATCCGAGCTGGTCGCCAACGCCATGCTGTTCCTGGGCGTACCGTACAAGCGCGGCGGGGCCAGTGCATCCACCGGATTCGACTGCAGTGGGTTTGTGCGCACGATTTATGAACAAACCGCTGGCTTGGTACTGCCGCGCAGCGCCGTGCAGCAAGCCGCGGCTGCGGAAAAAATAGACCGCAAGGACCTGCAACCCGGTGACCTGGTTTTTTTCAACACCATGCGCCGCGCCTACAGCCACGTGGGCATCTACATCGGCAACGGCGAGTTCGTGCACGCACCCAAGCCAGGGGCCAAAGTGCGTGTGGAGAGCATGTCGCTCAAATACTGGTCCCGTCGCTTCGATGGGGCGCGGCGCGTACCGGTGGAATCGGAAACTCCGGCTGCGGCCAACTTTTGAAGCGCACCCCGCCCGGTCTCGCCCAGAGGCCACCACCGATACACCTGCTGGGTGCCAACTTTGCGTAGCTTTACACGCCCCAAAGACCATGTATCGGCACGTGACCCCTACGGTTGACTAACATCACGGGGCCGACGGCTTTAGCCCTCGCGCGCACCCCTTTCCCTTTTTTGTCAATCGAGCATTGCATGCGGTTCAATCCGGTACGCCCCACTCTGCCCCCGTTTCCCCACCTGTTGGTAGCTGCTGCCACCATGACGTGCCTGTCGGCCGCTGCGCAGGTGGCTGCGCCAGCCGTTGATGCCTCCAAGACGTCAGACAAGCCAGCTGCTGGTGCCACCCTGGATCGGGTGGAGGTCAAAGGCGCCGCCACCGATACCGATGTGCGACGGGCATCCACCGCATCCAAGATCATCATCAGCAAAGAGGACATCGAACGCTTCGGCGATGGCTCCGTGGCCGAAGTGCTCAAACGCTTGCCCGGCGTGACCACGGGCGGGCGGCCAGGCCGCGGCGGCGACGTGCGCATGCGCGGCATGGGTGGCGGCTATACCCAGTTGCTGGTCAATGGTGAACGCATGCCTCCCGGCTTTTCTTTGGACACCCTGCCGCCGGATCAGGTCGAACGCATTGAGGTGCTGCGCGCGCCGACGGCCGAGTACGGTGCACGGGCCGTGGCCGGAACGATCAACGTCGTCCTCAAGGAAGCCCTCAAGAAAACACTGAATGAGGTGCGCCTGGGTACGACGATTGAAGAAGGCCGGGCCTCGCCATCGGCCTCCTGGACCCGCAATGACAAGCTGGCCGAGCACGTGGCCTACACGGTCACGCTGTCGCTGCATCGACAGGAGACCCGCGACGAAAACGATAGCCGGACCCGTTGGGCTGACTTGCTCACTGGGTCCAGCCTGTTGGACCAGCATGAAACCGGGTTTTCCACGAACACGCGCGACAGCGTTCATCTCAATGGTCGATTGCAAGCCACCCTGGCGCCCGGGGAGCAGTTGATCATCATGCCGTTTCTCATGGCGACCCAGGGCAAGAGCCATGTCGAAAACCAACTCGACCAGGCCCCCGGCGCAACCATCACCCAGCCCTACGCCAGAACCATGACGGATGGTGACGGTCGCTTTGCATCGGCCCGCGCCAACCTGCAGTGGCAGAAGAACCTGGGCGATGGGGCCCGCATGGAGGTGCGTACCGCCACCGGTACCGGGAGCTTTGAATCCAACAGCGTGCGCCACGAGTTCGACACCAGTGGCACGCGCACGCGCACCGTGGACGACCAATCCACCACGCGCGAAAACGGGTGGTCCCTGGTGGGCAAGTTTTCGCAACAACTGGAGAGTGAACACAGCCTGGTGGCCGGCTTGGAAGCCGACCGCAGCCAGCGCCGCCAAAGCCGCAGCACCCTTGAAAATGGGCTGCCCATCCTGACCGAATTTGGCGATGACGTAAACGCCACCAGCCTGCGTATGGCAGCCTATGCCCAGGACGAATGGAGCCCCTCCAAGCAGATCTCGGCCTACGCGGGCCTGCGCTGGGAAGGCATCCAAACCCAAAGCGACAGCAGCACCTACCAGGCCAGTAACCTCAGCAGTGTGGTCACCCCCCTGCTGCACGCCACCTGGCGTCCCGACGAAAAAAGCCGCGACCAACTGCGCACCAGCCTGACGCGCAGCTACAAGGCCGCCACCCTGCAAGAGCTCATTGCCCGCCCTGCCCTTTCGCAACGCTTTCCCCAAGGGGCCAACCAGGCCAGCAGCCCCGATCGGGCCGGCAACCCCAACCTGGCACCGGAGCTGGCGCGTGGTTTTGAAATTGCCTGGGAACACTACCTGGGCAAAGGCGGACTGCTCAGCGCCAACTACTTCTACCGCCGCATCAACGACCTGATCCGCAACGTGGTGGCGCAGGAAGATGTGACCTGGTCCACCGAGCGCCGTTGGGTTTCACGCCCCCAGAACGTGGGCAATGCCACGGCCCAGGGCATCGAACTCGAAGCCAAGTTCCGGCTGGATGAATTCTGGAGCGACACCTTGCCGCTGTCCCTGCGCGCCAACGTCAGTTTCTTTGACTCGGTGGTGGACCAGGTGCCCGGCCCGAACAACCGCCTGGAAGGGCAACCCCGCGGTACGGCCAACTTCGGGTTGGACTACAAACTGCGCAGCCTCCCCTTAAGCTTTGGTGCCAGCGTGAACTACACGCCGGCCTACGATCTGCAACTCAGCGACACCCAGAGCAGCACGGTCGGCTCCAAAACGGTGGCCGACGCCTTCATGGTGTGGTTCATGAACAGCTCCACCCAGCTGCGCCTGAGTGCCAGCAACTTCCGACCCATCGACTACCTCACTGCCACCAGCATCACCAGCGACGGCATGCGCCAGGATAGCGAGAGCATCAACGCATCCAAAATCCGTTGGGGGCTGCGCCTGGAGATCAAGCTTTGAGCTCCTGCGGGTTCTCGGGCGTAACCCACAACTTGCGCGCGGTGCGTAGCCGAAAGCGTTCTCGGTAGACACCGGGAGCATGGCCGCACACGCGCACGAACATTTTGCGAAAACTGCCCGGATCGCGGTAACCACATTGCTGGGCGATGGCGTCCACACTCAGGTACGTCGTTTGCAGCAGGACCTGTGCATGCGCCACACGAAGCCCGTGCAAATAGTCCAGGGGCGACTGCCCGTGCACCTGCGCAAACAAACGCAGCAAAGTGCGCGCACTGGTATCGGCCGCGCGGGCTGCAGCCTGCAGACTGTAAGGCTGATCCAAGTGCGTTTGTAGCCAGCGTCGCGCTCGCTCCAGGGCACCGGCCGACGTCGGCGCACCGGTGGGCGACTGGATCGCCTGCGTTGCGGCCCCCTGGCGCTGCGCATCAAAGCACAGCACATGGGC
>JAYRUL010000031.1:0-24627 GCA_041919095.1 Rhodoferax sp.
GCATCGGCGATGACCTTGGCGAGGCCGTTTTCGAGCATGCTGATGATTTCGCGATGGTCATCCGCAAGGGAGGCGGTGATCACCTGAAACGTGTCGAGTGCATGCCCATTGGTGGCGGTATGGACATGCGCGTCCTGGATGCTGAAGCCGCGTTGGTCAAAGTAACCACATATGCGGGCAAACAGATCGCTTTGGTCGGGTGTGTAGACCAGCACCTGAAGTCCTTCCCCGATGGGCGAACGTCGGGCAAACACGACCGGGTTGGGACAACCCACCAGCCTGGAGAGCTTGCGCGTATGCCAAGCAATGTCGGAGGCATCGTGGCGCATGAAGTAGCCCACGTCCAGGGTGTTCCACAAGGTCTTGTGGGCTTCGAAGGGCAGGGCATGCATGGCAACCAGCACCAGGGCTTCGCGTTTGCGGGCTTGCACCTCGGCATCGGGGTCCGGTGCGTGTCCCCCCAGGGCACGACTGGTCATGCGGTACAGGTCTTCCAGCAGCTTTCCTTTCCAGGCGTTCCACACCTTGGGCGACGTACCGCGAATGTCAGCCACGGTTAACAGATACAAGGCCGTGAGATTGCGTTCATTGCCAACTCGTTGGGCAAAATTGGCAATCACTTGGGGGTTGCTCAGGTCGGATTTCTGCGCGACCCGGCTCATGGTGAGATGTTCGCGCACCACAAATTCAATGAGTTGCGCGTCCTCTGCGGCAAGTCCGTGCTGTTTGCAAAAGCGACGCACTTCCGTTGCACCCAATTCGGAATGGTCGCCACCGCGGCCCTTGGCGATATCGTGAAACAACGCTGCCACATACAGTAGCCAAGGCTTGTCCCAACCGCTGGCGAGCTGCGAGCAGAAGGGGTATTCGTGGGCGTGTTCCACAATGAAAAACCGACGTACATTGCGCAGCACCATCAAAACGTGCTGGTCCACAGTGTAGGCATGGAAAAGGTCATGCTGCATCTGCCCTACGATGCGCCGAAATACCCACAGATAGCGCCCCAGCACCGATGTCTGGTTCATCAGGCGCATCGCATGGGTGATGCCTTGGGGCTCCATCAGGATGCGCCGAAAGGTTTCGCGGTTGACCGGGTCGCTGCGAAAACGTGCATCCATGAGGTTGCGCGCGTTGTACAAGGCGCGCAAGGTGCGGGCCGACAGGCCCTTGACCCCAACCGTGTTCTGGTAGATCAGAAAGGTCTCCAAAATGGCGTGGGGTTCACGTTGGTACAAATCGTCGGAAACGACGTCAATCATGCCCGCCTTGTCATTGAATCGCGCATTGATCGGGCGTGGCGTGTGGGTGCTGGGATTGAGGCGTTCCTCAATGTTCAGCATCAGGATCTGATTGAGCTGCGCGACCGCCTTGGCGGCCCAGTAATAGCGCTTCATCAGCAACTCGCTGGGACGCACGGTATTGCGTCGCTCCAGGGCGTTGGTGGGCTCGGGTGCGGTATAGCCAAAGGCCGTGGCCAACGCGGTCTGCATGTCAAAAATCAAACGGTCTTCGCGGCGCTTGGCAATGACATGCAAACGGGCCCGGATACGCGTCAGAAGCGATTCATTGCGCAGAATCTGAGCAACCTCGAAGCGCGTTGCCAGCCCATTGGCCGCCAGTGCCTGCCAGTCGTTGCCAAATCCGGCAGCGCGTGCGACCCACAGAACAACTTGCAAATCGCGCAAGCCTCCGGGTGACTCCTTGCAGTTGGGCTCCAGCGCATACGGGGTGTTTTCAAACTTGGTGTGGCGTTGGCGCATCTCAAGCGTCTTGGCGACGCAAAATGCGCGCGGATCCAGTGCCGCCCGAAACGTGCGTTCAAACGTTTGCACCAGCTCGGGGTTGCCCGTGATCAGGCGAGACTCCAGCAACGCGGTCTGAATGGTTACGTCCTTGGCTGATTCAGCCAGACACTCCTCCAGCGTGCGTACCGACGAGCCAATTTCCAGACCACAATCCCAGCAGCTGCCAATAAAGGTCTCGAGCCGTGCCTTCAGGCTGAGATCGTAGTGGGGGTCATGTCCGTCGGGCATGAGTACCAACACGTCAATGTCGGAATAGGGAAACAGCTCGCCTCGACCATATCCGCCCACCGCCAAGAGCGCCAACGGATGCTGAAGGGCTGCGCGTTCCCATAGGCGCGTCAAAACGCCGTCACACAACAATGCCAGTCGTTGCAGGGTTTGGTGCACCGCACGTCCGGAGACATTGGCGCGCATCAACGCTTCGAGCAAAGCGGATTTTTGGGCTCGAAAACTGTTGCGAATGCTGCCGAGATCGTCCATCGAAAAGTCCCGGGCGAGGCTGCTGGCTAAAGCGAAGGTGTCACGAACGAAGGGACGGCAGGGCTACCCGCAGAGCGCGTAAGCACCTCGTACCCGCTAGGTGTGACCAGGACCGTATGTTCCCACTGGGCGGAGAGGGAGCGGTCGCGGGTCACAATGGACCAACCGTCCTTCTCGGGACCTTCCTTGATGTCTTTGCCGCCCGCATTGATCATGGGCTCGATGGTGAAGGTCATTCCTTCTTTCAGAACCTCAAGCGTCCCGGGCCGCCCGTAGTGCAAAACCTGGGGTTCTTCGTGGAACCCACGCCCGATGCCATGGCCGCAAAACTCGCGCACCACGCTGTACCCATGGCCTTCGGCAAACTTCTGGATGGCATGCCCAATATCGCCCAGGTGAATGCCCGGACGCACTAATTGAATGCCTTGCCACATGGCCTCGTAGGTCACACTGCACAGGCGTTTTGCAGCGATCGACACCTCACCGACCAGAAACATGCGGCTGGAATCACCGTGCCAGCCGTCCTTGATGACGGTGACATCCACGTTAACGATGTCCCCCTTCTTGAGCGGCTTGTCATTCGGGATACCGTGGCAGACTTGCTGGTTCACCGAGGTGCAAATGGACTTGGGGTAGGGCTTGTTGCCGCCACCGGTGTAATTCAGGGGGGCAGGAATGGCCTTTTGAACTTGCGTGATGTAGTCGTGCGCCAGCTTGTCGAGTGCGTTGGTTGTCACACCGGGTTTGACAAAGGGTGCCAGGTAGTCCAGCACCTCCGATGTCAACCGGCCGGCCAATCGCATGCCAGCCTGTTCCTGTTCATTCTTGTATGTAATGGTCATGGGTTTGGATTATCCCAGAGGGCCTTTTGCCATGTGTGGATGGGAGAATTTCGGCTGAAAAGCGACGCAGGTGCCAGAAGAAACGCTCCTGAGCACCCGGTTAAAATCTGCACACTTCAAACGCCAGCCCATTCAGCGTTGGCCTGCACCCCATAAGCGCGTTCCTCCCAGCTCCAAACAAGGCCACCCCGTGACCCTGCACATCACCACATTCGAAGGCGGCAACGCCCTCTCCAGCTTCCGCGTCCAACAGCTGCTGCCCGCACTGCAAAAAGTGCACGACAAGATCGATGGCATTGCGGCCCGCTTCGTGCACCTCGTGGCCAGCGAAGCAGCCCTGGAAGCGGCTTTGGCCGACAAGATCAGCGCGCTCTTGACCTACGGTGACCCGTACCAAGGCCCTACAGAGGGTGTTTGCGTGGTGGTGAGCCCGCGTTTTGGCACCGTGTCGCCTTGGGCGTCCAAGGCGACCGACATTGCCCACAACTGCGGCTTTGCCGTCAAGCGCGTGGAGCGGCTGGTGGAATACCGCATCACCCTCAAGTCCGGCCTGCTGAGCAAGCCGACCCTGAGCACGGAACAGCTGCAGCAAGTGGCTGCGCTTCTGCATGACCGCATGACCGAAAGCGCCATGTTGGATCGTGCGCAGGCCAAAGAGTTGTTCCACGCACTGCACCCGGCCCCGATGGACCATGTCGATGTGCTGGGCGGCGGCCAGGCGGCGCTGGAAAAAGCCAACAAGGACTGGGGCCTGGCCTTGGCAGCCGACGAGATTGACTACCTGGTGAATGCATTCAACGGACTGGGCCGCAACCCCACCGACGTGGAGCTGATGATGTTTGCCCAGGCCAACAGCGAACACTGCCGCCACAAGATTTTCAACGCCCAGTTCACCATCGACGGTGTGGCGCAGGACAAGAGCATGTTCGGCATGATCCGCAACACCCACCAGATTTCGCCCCAGTACATGCTGGTGGCCTACAGCGACAACGCCTCGGTCATGGAAGGCCATGTTATTGAGCGTTTTGTGGCAAAAACAGCTTCCAAAGCCCATGGAACAAGCGTAAGCAGCTATGAAAAGAGTAGCGCCTTGCAGCATGTGCTGATGAAGGTCGAAACCCACAACCACCCCACGGCCATCAGCCCCTTTCCCGGTGCCTCCACCGGTGCGGGTGGTGAGATTCGTGACGAAGGCGCTACCGGTCGCGGCTCCCGCCCGAAGGCCGGCCTGACCGGCTTTACCGTGTCCAAGCTCTGGGGCGGCTGGTCCGACCAAGCGGACGGCAAGCCTGCGCACATTGCCAGCCCACTGCAAATCATGGTGGAAGGCCCGCTCGGTGGCGCCGCCTTCAACAACGAATTCGGCCGACCCAATCTGCTGGGTTATTTCCGCGAGTACGAGCAAGCGGTGGCGTCCGAAGTGGACACCGTGCAGCGCGGTTACCACAAGCCCATCATGATTGCCGGGGGCCTGGGCGTGATCGACGCCGGTCTGACTCACAAAATCGAATTCCCCGCCGGTACGTTGCTGGTGCAGCTGGGCGGCCCCGGCATGCGCATCGGCATGGGCGGCGGTGCGGCGTCCTCGCTGGCCACGGGTGCCAATGCGGCCGAGCTGGACTTTGATTCGGTGCAGCGTGGCAACCCCGAAATCGAGCGCCGCGCGCAAGAGGTGATCAACCAGTGCTGGATTCTGGGCAGCGAAAACCCCATCCTCGCCATCCACGACGTGGGGGCAGGGGGCCTGTCCAACGCCTTCCCCGAGCTGACCAACGATGCCGGGCGCGGTGCGCGCTTCGACCTGCGCGCTGTGCCGTTGGAAGAATCCGGCCTGGCACCCAAGGAAATCTGGTGCAACGAGAGCCAGGAACGCTACGTCATGGCGATTGCGCCCGAGTCGCTGGAGCTGTTCAAGGCCCTGTGCGAGCGCGAGCGCTGCCCGTTTGCCGTGGTCGGTGTGGCTACCGAAGAACGTCAGTTGGTGCTGGCAGAAGGAGACGGCGTGAGCGCCGCCGGGCCGTCCCAAGGCGCGAGGGCCCCCTCGGGGGGCAGCGAACCACTTGCGAAATCTGCACCCGCAGATTCCGGGGAAGTGGGGAGCCCCGGAGCGAGCGAGAGCGAGCTACGCACGGGGGCTCCAGTCAATATGCCCATGAATGTTCTCTTGGGCAAGCCACCCAAGATGCACCGCGAAGTGAAAAGCATCGCGCGCAAGGCGCAGCCGCTGGACCTGAACGGTGTGCCGCTGCAAAAAGCCGTCATCGACGTGCTGGCACATCCCACCGTGGCCTCCAAGCGCTTCCTCATCACCATTGGCGACCGCACCGTGGGCGGCATGACCCACCGCGACCAGATGGTCGGCCCCTGGCAGGTGCCGGTGGCGGACTGCGCCGTGACCCTGGCTGACTACCAAGGTTTTGCCGGTGAAGCCATGTCCATGGGCGAGCGCACACCGCTGGCCGCGCTGGACGCCCCGGCTTCGGGCCGCATGGCCGTGAGTGAGGCCATTACCAACCTGTTGGCCGCCCCCATCGAATTGCCGCGCGTAAAGCTCTCCGCCAACTGGATGGCCGCCTGCGGCGAACCCGGTGAAGACGCTGCGCTGTACGCCACGGTACAGGCCGTGGGCATGGAGCTGTGCCCGGCCTTGAACGTGAGCATCCCCGTGGGCAAGGATTCGCTGTCCATGCGTACCCAATGGAAAGCTGAGGGACAGGACAAGAAGGTGACGTCGCCCGTGTCGCTGATCGTGACCGCGTTCGCGTCCGTATCTGACGTGCGCGGCACGCTCACCCCCCAGCTCAATGCCACGGAAGACACCACGCTGGTGCTGGTGGATCTGGGCGCGGGCAAGCAGCGCATGGCCGGCTCCATCCTGGCCCAGACCCTGGACCAGATGGGCGACGCTGTGCCCGACCTCGACGACGCCCAGCGACTCATCAACTTGGTGAACGCCGTAAACGCCCTGCGTGTCCAAGGCCAGGTGCTGGCCTACCATGACCGAGGTGACGGTGGCCTGCTCGCCACCGTGGCCGAAATGGCCTTTGCCGGTCGCGTGGGGGTGGCCCTGAACGTGGACACCTTGGTGCTGGAAGGCGATGGCGTGTCCGACAGCCGCATGGACAGTGGCGAGGCCAAGAACTGGACCACCCAGGTGGGTGCCCGCCGCGACGAACTGACCCTGAAGGCACTGTTCAACGAAGAACTGGGGGTGGTGCTGCAAGTGCGCACTGCCGAGCGCGACGCCGTGCTCCAAACCCTGCGTACGCACGGCCTGGGTGCCATGACCCACGTCATCGGCAAGACCCGCCCGGCCAGCAGCACCATCGACGCTGGCAAGGGCGAGCTGCAAGTCTGGCGCGATGCCAAGGCGGTGTTCAGTGCCAAGCTGGCCGACCTGCACCAGGTGTGGGACGCCGTGAGCTGGAAGATCGCCCAGCAGCGCGACAACCCCGCCTGTGCCGATTCTGAACACGCTGCTGCAGGCCTGGAAACCGACCCCGGTATGCATGTTTACATGCCAAATTCGGCGCTAGCCCTCGTGGATACTGCGCAGGCAGCTATTAAAATAGGAGCGCCTGCCGTACTGACAGCACGCCCCAAGGTGGCCGTGCTGCGCGAGCAGGGCGTCAACTCGCACGTGGAAATGGCCTACGCCTTCACCGAGGCCGGGTTTGAAGCCTATGACGTGCACATGACCGACCTGCAAACTGGCCGCGCCAAACTGCAGGACTTCCAGGGCGTGGTCGCCTGCGGTGGTTTCAGCTATGGCGACACACTGGGCGCCGGCATTGGTTGGGCACGCTCGATCACGTTTAACGACGTGCTGTCCGAACAGTTCAAAGCCTTCTTTGCCCGTACCGACACCTTCGGCCTGGGCGTGTGCAACGGCTGCCAGATGTTTGCCGAGCTGGCCGACATCATCCCCGGCGCGCAAGACTGGCCGCGCTTCACCACCAACCAGAGCGAGCGCTTCGAAGCCCGCCTGTCCATGGTGGAAGTGCTGGAGTCGCCCAGCCTGTTCTTCAAGGACCTCGCTGGCATGCGCCTGCCCATTGCCGTGGCCCACGGCGAAGGCTTTGCCAACTTCAAGTACCGCGGCAACGCCGACAAAGCCATCGCCGCCATGCGCTATGTGGACAACAGCGGCGCGCCGACCGAGGTCTACCCCTACAACCCCAACGGCAGCCCCGGCGGCCTGACGGCAGTCACCACCGCAGATGGCCGCTTCACCGCCATGATGCCGCACCCCGAGCGCGTGTTCCGCAACGTGCAGATGAGCTGGACCAGCCTGGACAAGAGCGCCTTCAGCCCCTGGATGCAACTGTGGCGCAATGCGCGCCGTTGGGTGGCGTAGCTTTCAGCCCTGCAGCGGTGCGGGGTTGGTCGGCGTGCGCAAGCCGTTGGAAAAGCGGAAGCTGTTGCGTCCCGCTGTTTTCGTGGCGTACATGGCCTTGTCGGCGTTGGCCATCAAAGTATCGGCGTTGAGACCGTCTTCCGGGTATTGCGCGATGCCAATGCTGAAACCCACCTGAATCTCAATGCCTTGGTGAACAATGGGCAAACGAACACTGTCCAGCAACTTTTCTGCAATGTGGGCGATGTCTTCACGGTGTGCGGGGTTATCCAGCAGCACCACAAATTCGTCTCCTCCCAGGCGGGCGACCGTATCGACTTTGCGTGTCGTGGAGCGCAACCGTTGCGCCACAACTTTGAGGACCGCGTCACCGCCATCATGGCCCCAACGGTCATTGATTCCTTTGAAATTGTCGACGTCAATGAACATGAGCGCGAAGCGTTCCACACCACGTTGCGCACGCGCCAGGGCCTCATCCAATCGTTCTTGAAACAAACGCCGGTTCGGTAGCCCCGTCAGCGTGTCATGGCGCACCAGGTGCTCCAACGCATCTTGGTTACGGTTCAGGGCTTCTAGTTGGCGCAAAATTTGTTCTTGCATGTGTCGAACGCTTCGTGCCAAGGCACCAATCTCATCCTGGCGCTGAACGGGCAGGGGAGTCGTCTGGCGTGAAAGGCTGAATTGCTCAACACTTTGGCTGAGTGAATTGATCGGACGGGTCACGGCACGTGCAACCAGCATAGCCACCAACACTCCCGCAGCGCACAGCGCAGCGACCAACTGGATGACGATCTGGCCCAGTTTTTCAGCCTGCTGGATCACTGCGTTCAACGGCTGACCCACGCCCAATATCAACCGCTCCTCTTCGCTGATGACGACGATTCGGCTGGTAACAAACGCTGCCACGATGGGCTTGCCTGCGTAGCGGCCGTCTTGGGCCTGCAGCATGATGGCGTTGGAGGTGCCGTCGACCAAGCGCTGGGTATCCGCAAACTCATCCTGAATCAGGATGCGCCGCCCTCGGTCAAATCCAAAGGTTTGCGTGGCATCCGGATGGAGCAAGATGTCGCCTTTGCGATTGGCAAGAAACAACTGGAAGTCGTTGGGCAGATCATTGGCCAGGCTTGCAAACACTGCGTTGAAATCGACATTGACCACCACCACGCCACGCGACTTCCCCTGCCCATCTTTGACGGGAGTCGCCAAAATGGCAGTGGGCTGCTCTAGGCCCGCATGGGCACCGCGTTCGTGATTGATCACAATTCGCGATAGATAGATTTCCCCAGCGGCCAGGCCCAACGCCCCCGATACGTAGGGAAAGTGCCCCTTTTCCTGCAAGTCGTCTCCACGGATGTGCAACAAATGGCCATTGGCATCGCGATCGACGCGCACCCTCTCGATCCCATTTTCGTCCGCAGCGATCAAGCGCAGTTGAAAATACCTTTTGTTGACCCGCATGATTTGCTCGAATGCAGTCGCAACTGCCTCTTGTGCTGCCGGGGAGCTTGGGTCGGTCAACGCCTTCAAGCTGGCAGGATGACCTGCCACCACATTGAGATTGCGGGAAACTTCTTCTCGGTACAGGGCGACGCGGCGCGCCACCATACGAGTCGAGGTCAACAAATCATTCTTCGCAGCGTCAATGAGCATGGCGCGGCTGGTCTGGGCCACGTAATAGCCAGTGAGACCGGCCGCCAGGACGATGACGCTCGCCAGCAACAGACCCAGTTTGGTCGTAATGCCAAACTTCATGGGGCCAGTACCTTGCTCGCCCGATCACCCGCCAAGATGCGCTCCCACAGCCGGTTGCGGCGCTCTGCATTCTCAACGGGTTCGAGCCATTTCAGTTGGTCCTGTGCCCGCAAGTAAGGCGGCTCGGATGTGGTGTTGGCCAAACCTTGGCGCTCCAGCAAGGCCTGACCCGGTGCTTGCTCAAGAAAGTAGTCAATCCATGCATGTGCCAACGCTACGTTGCGTGCAGCACGGGTGATGGCCCAGCAGTCTAGCCATGCCAGAGCTCCTTCTTTGACGATGCTGTATCCCACGTCCACACCCGCGTTGCGCAAGAGTTTCAACTGCTGCGAACCGTAATTGGCAAACATCAGGGCGGAGCGGCCAGACTGGAACAACTCAACCGACTCTTCGGGTTGGGTATAGAAGCGCTGGGCATTGCGTCGCAACGCGATTAACTGTTCCACGGCCGCGGACCAATCCTTGTCCGAAAGCCGAAATGGTGTCGCATGTCCCAGGGCTTGCGCAGCCAAGGAAAAGTTATGGGTTCCCCCGTTGTAGAGCAAAACCTTTCCACGGTAGCGCGGCTCCCACAATGCGCGAATGGAGGTGGGCGGTTCCTTGACTTGCTGACGGTCATAAATGATCCCCATTTCCGCGTAGGTGTAGGGAACCGCAAAAGTCTGGCCGTCTCGGCTTAGTCCGGCTATGGCCTGGGTAATGCGAAATCGCGGCAATTGCCTGGCAAGGTTGGGGATGGAGGCAGCTCGAATGGGCTGCACCAGTTGCGCGTCCATGTAGCGTTGCAACTCGGCCGTGTTGACGGCAAACAGGTCGAAATCTTGCGTCAGGTTCTTGCTGAGCTTTTGCCACATGACTTCGTCGGAGTCGATAAAGCTCACCTCCACCTTTGCTCCGGTTTTGGCTTCAAAACTCTTGACCAGATCAGCGTCCGCATAACCGGGCCATGCCAACACGCGCAGCACTTGCTGCGCTTGCGCCAGGGAGCATGCGAGCACCAGAATGAGCACGGCGAAGCCGCGTATGCAGGCATTCAAGGAATAAGGCCTCCGAACCATACCGTGTCGCAGACAGAGTTTGAATCCAGCCAGTCTACCGTAGGCGTGCATTGGTAGCCAGCCATGGTTACTGTGGCGTTGCGCAGTGCGAACGAGACCTGGGCCCGCGACGGCGACTGGGCCTAGAATCCCGGCATGTCTTACCTCGTGCTCGCCCGCAAGTACCGCCCTCGCAATTTTTCAGAAATGGTGGGCCAGGAACATGTCGTGCAGGCGCTTTCGAATGCGTTGAGCACTCAAAGGCTACACCATGCCTACCTGTTTACCGGTACACGGGGCGTCGGAAAGACAACCGTATCGCGCATTTTGGCGAAATCGCTCAATTGCCAGGGCGCTGACGGGCAGGGCGGCATTACGGCTACGCCATGCGGGGTGTGTGCGGCCTGTGTCGACATCGACAGTGGGCGGTTTGTAGACTACACGGAACTCGATGCAGCGTCCAACCGCGGCGTGGATGAGGTGCAATCCCTGTTGGAGCAAGCGGTGTACAAGCCGGTACAGGGTCGCTTCAAGGTTTTCATGATCGACGAAGTCCACATGCTGACCAACACGGCATTCAACGCGATGTTGAAAACCCTGGAGGAACCGCCTGAATACTTGAAGTTTGTCCTCGCGACAACCGATCCGCAGAAAGTGCCCGTGACCGTGTTGTCGCGCTGTCTGCAATTTAACTTGCGACCCATGGCACCAGAGACCATTCGGCAACACCTGGAGCGGGTGCTGTCGGTGGAAAACGTGCCGGCAGAGTTGCAGGCGTTGCGTTTGCTCGCACGGGCAGCGCGGGGCTCTATGCGGGACGCCTTGAGTTTGGCGGATCAAGCGATTGCTTTTGGATCGGGAAACCTGGCCGAGACTGTTGTTCGGCAAATGCTCGGCAGCGTGGACCGGAGTTATGTGTTTCGACTGATTGACGCCTTGGCGAGCGGGGATGGCAAGACCGTGGTGGAAACGGTAGAAGCCTTGCGCTTGCATGGCCTGAGTGCGGGTTCTACCTTGGAGGAAATGGCTACCGTGTTGGCACGCATGGGTGTATTGCAGGTCACCGCAGAACCCACGCCGACCGATGACGCCGACCCCGATGCCGATCAGGTGGCTGCATTGGCATCGAAGATGGCCCCCGATGAAACACAACTGCTGTACAGCATCTGTCTGCATGGTCGCGCTGACTTGGGTTTGGCACCCGATGAGTACGCAGCACTGACCATGGTGCTGCTGCGTGTATTGGCGTTCAAGCCCGGAGCTGCTACGGCTGAAAAAAAAACTCTAGCTGACACAACTCGGGCAGTCGCGAAGGTCCCGTCTTTGCGAGCGCCCGTCGACGCTGGGAGCACTCCATCCACGCAGCAAACACTGCGGCCAAGTCAAGCGGTCAAGCCCACTTCCGTGGCCCCATGGGACGACACACCCGCGTCCAGCGAACTGGGCGGTTCCCAGCGACCGATGGGACAGGTCTTGGCTGTGCGGGAGAGTCGGTCTTCCAGTGATTCAGCTCCCCAGGATATGGGTTCGATTGCGACAGCAAATTCGGGTTTGTCCACGGTGACTAGTGCGCAAGTAGCTACAAAAATAGTAGCAGTCCCCGTGCGCAACGCAGCTGAATCCCGGGCAGATGTCCGTGTGTTGGCGACAGAGCTGCCGTTGGTTCCGACGGAAGAGGGCGACTTTTGGCATGCCACAGTTCGTCACTTGGTCCAGACCGAAGCCATCAACGCCATGGTGCGTGAGTTGGCGCTGCAGTCGCAATTGGTGGCCCGTGATACCGACCAATGGGTGTTGCGATTGGAGCGAGAGTCGCTGAATCAGCCCGGATCCCGCGAGCGCTTGACGCAGGCGCTAGCCTTGGCCGGGTATGCGGTCAACCTGGTGGTGGAGATCGGACGCGTTACGGATTGTCCCGCTCGGCGCAACCAGCAAGCCAGCGCCGAACGGCAATTGGCAGCGGAGAAGATTATTTTTGACAGCCCATTCGTGCAGGCCATGATGCGTGACTTTGGGGCGAAAATCGTCCCTGGTTCCATTAAGCCTCATTAGTGGGCGGCTTGGGGCGTTGCGTGTGAAGCGCATCGAAGCGGCCCCGTAAATTCAAGAAAAGGAAAAACATGTTCAACAAAGGACAACTCGCCGGCCTCATGAAACAGGCACAGGCCATGCAAGACAACTTGAAGAAAGCCCAAGATGAGTTGGGATTGATTGAAGTGACGGGCGAATCGGGAGCTGGTTTGGTCAAAGTGGTCATGACCTGCAAGCACGATGTCAAACGTATTACCATCGATCCCAGTTTGTTGTCAGACGACAAGGACATGCTGGAAGATCTGGTCGCGGCTGCCTTTAACGCAGCGGTGCGCAAGGCCGAGGAAACCTCCAGCGAGAAAATGGGCAAGATGACCGCTGGCATGCCTGGCTTGCCACCCGGAATGAAGTTTCCTTTTTGATCCCAGGTTGGCATCAGGGCTGACAACCGTATGTCTCATTCAGGGGCGTTGGATGCGCTCGTTTCGGCACTGCGCCGCTTGCCTGGTGTTGGGGTTAAGTCCGCCCAGCGCATGGCTTTTCATTTGTTACAGCATGATCGCCAGGGTGCACAACTGCTTGCGCGTGCCTTGGAGACTGCCGTCGTTGACATACGTCACTGCGAACGCTGTCACACTTTTACGGAAAGTTCGGTCTGCGCAACCTGTCGCGATCCGGGACGCGATGCGACTCAGTTGTGCGTGATCGAAACGCCCGCCGACCAAGCCGCGCTGGAGCGAACCAGCGCCTACCGCGGCTTGTATTTTGTTTTGATGGGAAAATTAAGCCCACTGGATGGAATAGGCCCCCATGAGATTGGACTCAGGGCACTTTTTGATCGCGCTTTGGATGGTTTCGTGCAGGAGGTCATCCTGGCCACGAATTTCACGGCGGAAGGGGAAGCCACTGCGCATGTCATCAGCGAGTCATTGCGAGCACGCGGACTGCGGGTAACGCGCTTGGCGCGGGGCGTTCCCGCCGGAAGTGAGCTGGAGTATGTCGACCTGGGAACGATTGCACACGCCCTGGCCGACCGGCGTTAACGACCCTGCTTCGTCGATCTGCGCCGTTTGGACACTTTCTTCGAAGAGGGCGATGAAGCCAGCATCAAAGTGACGGTTTGCCCGGTTCGAAAAGTGGCGGATGGATTGACCTTGTTCCAACGCGCGACCTGGTCGGCGTCCACTTTGTAGCGCTTGGCAACACTGTTTACCGTGTCGCCGCGTCCGGCCTTGATCGTAGTGCGCTTGAGTACGGCCTCGGGGGTGACCGAGAGTTGGCCCTGATCGGCCACGCGCTCTGCCACATCGTGATGAATATTGGGTGCCCGAGGAATCAGCAGGGAAGAACCTGCACGAATTAGCATGCGCGGTGCAATCGCATTGACTGATCGGAATTCGGCTTCAGACATGCCCACACGCTTGGCAGCTTCGGCGGTGCGCATGGTGGTAGGGGCTACCCAAACCGTCCAACTTGCCAATCGACCACCACCATAGGCCTCGAGATTGGCTTGAAACACTTCTGCGTTATCCCAAGGCAACAAAATCTGCGGCGTGCCCGCTGCCATGATGACGGGACGGTTAAGTGAGGGATTGAGGGCCTTGAAATCATCCAACGGAACCTCTGCCAAACGCGCAGCCAGTGCAACATCAATGTCACGGCGAATCGGAACGCTTTGGAAGTAGGGGTGATTGTCAATATGGGGTAGACGCGCGTTGAAAGCATCCGGTTGGGCGACGATGTTCTTGATTGCTTGAAGCTTTGGGACGTAAAACCGTGTCTCCATGGGCATGGTCAGGTGGGTATAGCCGGTTGCCAGACCTTGACGTTGATTCTTTCCAATTGCGCGCCCCACACTGCCTTCGCCCCAGTTATAGGCGGCCAACGCCAAGTGCCAGTCTCCAAACATGCCGTGCAACCGTTGGAGATAGTCCAAAGCGGCGCGGGTTGATGCGAGGACATCCCTTCGATCATCCCGAAATGCGTTTTGCGTCAACTCAAAGCTCCGTCCAGTCGCAGGCATGAATTGCCACATCCCAGCCGCTTTGGCGGTTGAGACCGCTTGCGGATTGAACGCACTTTCCACAAACGGCAGCAAGGCCAGTTCGGTGGGCATGTTGCGCATTTCCAATTCTTCAACGATGTGGAACAAGTACTTCTTCGAGCGTTCGGTCATGCGGAAGATGTAGTCCGGGCGGTTCGCATACCAGTTCTCGCGGTCGGTGACTAACTTGCTCTCCAAGTCCGGCATCGAAAAACCGCGCCGTATGCGTTCCCACAAGTCCCGAGGGGCATCCAGGGTTGTCACCGTGCGCGACAGTGGAGCATGGCTATCAAGCGCGCTCAGCCCAGCCGTTGACCGATCCGATTGCTCGGAACCAAACGTAGCCCGTCGAGGCATGACGCGCAATTCAGTGCTGGGCTGCAACTGTAGGTTTTTTTGTTCGGATGGTGTAGAGGAGGCGGGTGATGGCGGCAGCGTCGTAGCACATCCAGCCATACCCATCACCATGACGGCAATCAATAGGCGTAGAAAGGGGAATCGAATCATTAGAAATGGTTTTTCCATTGGCGCAGGGTTGCAAACACTCCATGCGACAGGTTGTGGATCGCGTTGTATTGACGAGCGGAAGCTACAACGCCCGGATGTTGTGTGCGGACAAACGGGTTGATGGACCGCTCTAACCCGATCGTGGATGGCAGGGTTGGGATACCTTGTTCCGCGCATGCGCGACATCGGTCTACATACTGCACGATATTTTCATTGTCAGGCTCAACGGTTGCTGCAAAGCGCAGATTTGCCAGCGTGTACTCATGGGCGCAGCAAACCCGCGTGGCATCGGGAAACGCCATGACACGTTGTAGCGATTCCTCCATCTGCTCTGGTGTGCCTTCAAACACGCGGCCACAACCCGCACTGAAAAGCGTGTCACCGCAAAAGACGATCGGGTCATCATGCGTTGGCGTACAAAAGTACGCCAAGTGCCCAAGGGTATGGCCAGGAACCCCGATCACCAAAATGTCGAGTCCCATACAGACAATGTGCTGGCCGTGTTCAACGCGGCAAATGGGTTCGGGCATCGGTTCATGGGTCGGACCGTACACCACGGCTGCGGTGCGGTCACGAAGTTCAGCGACACCATCGACATGGTCTGCATGGTGATGCGTGACTAAAATGCCGCGCAACTGCAGGCGATCTTGTTGGAGCGCATGCAGGACGACCGCAGCGTCCCCAGGGTCGACCACCAAAGCGTCGCGCCCATCGTGCAGCATCCAGATGTAATTGTCAGCCAATGCAGGCAGTGGTCGTAACGTCATGAGCGAACAAATTATAGAGATGACCGAGTGGCTGCAGACTCCCGTTGGGCAGTATCTGCTGGCTTGGGAATGCAGCCAGATGGATCAGGCGGTGGCGGACCTGTTTGGTTACCATGCGATTCAGTTGGGTATGCCGGAACTGCCTGGACTGCAGGCAAATCGCATGCCGCACCGTTGGAGGGCTGAGCTAGGCAGGGGGACCTTTTGTGAAGGGGCGGCAGCTTCGGTCGTGTGTGATGGCGCTGCGTTGCCGTTTCCAGCGGCAAGCTTGGACCTTGTATTGATGCCGCACACCCTGGAGCACAGTGGGGACCCCCATGCGACTTTGCGTGAAGTCGAGCGCGTATTGGTTCCCGAAGGCCGTGTTGTGATTACCGGACTGAATCTGACGAGTTTTTGGGGCTTCAGGCAAAAACGTGCCCGCTTTTTCCGGAAAATGGGTTTGGGGTCGCTGTACTTGCCAGAGAGCGGGGAGTTTATTGGCTATTGGCGTTTGCGGGATTGGCTGCGATTGCTAGGGTTTGAGTTGGAGAGCGTAGCCTTTGGATGCTACGTGCCAGCCGTTGAACAACCCCAGTGGTTGCGGCGTTTTGCGTGGGTAGAACGCGCGGGTGCCCGGTGGTGGCCGATTTTTGGCGCTGCCTACTGTGTTGTCGCAGTCAAACGGGTTCGGGGTGTAAGGCTACTGGAGGCGAAATGGAAAACCGTGTCGTCTGGGACCGTCAAACCAGTATCGGTGGTAAACCAGATATCGGTAGAGCAAAGGAAGCACCAAAGCGGTCAGTTCGCGTGGCCACACGATAAGGAGTCATTCGATTGAGCGAAGTTGTGATCTATACAGACGGTGCCTGCAAAGGCAATCCAGGTCCCGGTGGATGGGGGGCTTTGTTGCAGACATCGGATGGCCATTGCAAGGAAATGTTTGGCGGTGAGGTGCAAACAACCAACAACCGGATGGAAATGATGGCGGTTATTGCTGCCTTGGGCACACTCAAAAGGCCGTGCAAAGTGCAATTGCATGTGGATAGCCAGTATGTCCTGAAGGGTGCGACCGAGTGGCTTTCTGGCTGGAAGGCCAAGGGATGGATGACAGCATCCAAGCAGCCAGTGAAGAATGTGGATCTATGGCAACAAATGGATGAGTTGCTGACGGGGCGCGGTCACGTCATTGAGTGGCGATGGGTAAAAGGGCATGCAGGTGATGCTGGCAATGAACGGGCCGATCAGCTTGCGAACCGAGGCGTAGAAATGGCCCTGGCTGGCTAGACATTGGGTACGAAATATATGGTGATACGTAAAAAGAGTTTTGGATGCGGTGCGGTACTTCTGTTGATGCTGGTTGGAGGCTGTGGCGAAAGTTCGGTTCCACCCATTACGCCTGCAAGCTCAGCGATCGCACCGGCATCTGGAGTGCGACCTGCCGGGACTCCTGTTGCGGTGACTACCGTGAAAGCGAAGCAGCGCGATTTCGACTTGCTGATCGATGCCGTGGGAACAGTTTCATCACTGGCAAGCGTGGACATCAAGTCGCAAGTCAGCAGCTTGGTGACGCGTGTCCATGTTCATGAAGGTCAGTTTGTTCGTTCGGGGGATGTCCTCTTTACTTTGGATGCCAGAAACGACCAATCCAACCTTGAAAAGGCCAAGGCGCAACTAGCCAAGGACACCGCATTGCTTGCAGACTCGAAGAGGCAATTGGCACGTACCAGGGAGTTGGTGTCCCAAGGATTTGTATCCCAAGGCGCACTGGACTCGATTCAATCCCAAGTGGACGCACAGCAAGCCACAGTTCTGGCTGATAGCGCTGCCGTCGACGCCGCACGCGTGGCCCTTGGATATGCGACAGTGCGCGCTGCGCGTGGTGGACGTCTAGGGGCAATCAACGTGTTTCCTGGCACTGCGGTGATAGCCAATCAGACGACGCTTGTAACGCTCACGCAGATGGACCCGGTCAACGTGAGCTTCAACTTGCCGCAGCGCAATCTGCAGGCAGCGCTGGCCGCACTCAAGAATGGGGGCATGGGAGTGGTTGCTCGGTCGACGGATGCTGGTTTTGAAGTTCGTGGCCACCTGAGTTTTGTGGACAGTGTGGTTGATGGTGCAACGGGCACCGTCAAAGTGAAGGCCCGATTTGACAATCGCGATGGACGTCTCTGGCCCGGGGCGTTTGTGAACATCCGCATGGTGGCAGACACTTTGAATAATGCCATTGTTGTACCTACGCCAGCCGTGGTGCAGAGTGCCAAAGGTCCGATTCTCTACATCGTCGAGAACGGCAAGGCCTCGCTTCGCCCTGTAAAGGTGCTCGCTAGCCACAATGGTGAAACCGCCATTACCGGTCTATTAGGCAACGAGTCCGTCGTTTTGGATGGCAGGCAAAACTTGCGCCCGGACGCCGCGGTGCTAGAGCGTTCGCCCGTTTCGACGGAGCCAAAATCCACCACCAAACCAGCATCCGCACCATGAACCTATCCGAGCTGTTCATACGCCGTCCGGTCATGACGGTGCTGCTCAACGTGGCTATTGTGTTCGCCGGCGTGATTGGTTATCGCAGTATCCCGGTTGCGGCGCTTCCTAGTTATGACACCCCGGTTATCAATGTCTTTGCATCATTGCCTGGAGCGAACCCAGAGACGATGGCAAGTTCGGTGGCTTTGCCTTTGGAAAAGCAGTTTCAGACCATTCCTGGCCTATCGGTGATTAGTTCCAGCAGTACGTTAGGTAGCACGTCATTGACGCTGGAATTCGAGGAAGGTCGCAACATTGACGGGGCAGCATTGGATGTCCAAGCGGCACTGCTACGCGCGCAGCGCTCACTGCCGCAAGACATGAGCCAGATTCCTTCCTATCGGAAGGTCAATCCCGCAGACTCTCCGATTCTGTTTGTTGCTCTTACATCTCCGTCGATGGCCATGTCGGACTTGCAAGACTACGCAGAGCATTTGATTTCGCCGACACTGTCAACAATTGAAGGAGTTGCCCAAGTCAACGTATTTGGTTCAAAGCGTTTTGCGGTTCGTGTCAGGGTTCGTCCAGAAGTGTTGGCGTCAAGAAATATCAGCCTGGATGAAGTAGCTGCTGCCTTACGGGCGTCGAATGTCAACACCCCCATCGGAACTCTGGAGGGGCCCGTGCAAATGTTGACGTTGCAAGCAAATCGTCAACTTCGCAACGCGGCGGAGTTTGCGGAGGTCATCATTGCGAATCGAGGTGGCTTAACGATTCGATTGAAAGACGTAGCGCAAGTCGAGGACAGCGTGGAGACGGCGAGATCATACGCAAATCTCAATGGCGAGCCGTCGATCACCCTTGCTTTGTATAGGCAACCAGGTGCCAATACCGTACGGGTAGTGGATGCGGCCAAGGAAGTTCTGCAACGCATGAAGCAGCAGTTGCCGCAGTCCGTGAACATGACGCTGGTAAATGATCGTTCCGCCTCTGTGCGCGAGGCGCTGCATGACGTGACCTTGACGTTGGCTGGAACCATCGTATTGGTCGTTATGGTGATCTTTCTCTTCCTACGCCGTTTCGTCGCCACTGTTATTCCAACGCTCTCATTGCCCGTTTCATTGATTGGTGCTGTCGCGTTGTTATGGGGCATGAAGTACAGCCTCGACAACATCTCTTTGCTCGGATTGACTTTGGCAGTCGGTTTGGTTGTGGACGATGCCATCGTGATGCTTGAAAACATCATGCGTCATGTGGAAAAAGGTGAAAAACCATTTGTGGCGGCCCTGAAAGGGTCTCGGGAAGTAGGTTTCACCATTATTTCGATTTCTACTTCCCTGATTGCAGTCTTCATTCCCATCTTCTTTATGCCCGGTGTCATTGGACTGCTGTTTCACGAGTTTGCAGTCGTTGTTGGGCTCGCCATTGTGGTTTCTGCGTTTGTCTCATTGACCTTGGTGCCGATGCTGGCCAGTCGCTTCCTGAAGGAAGAGGCAAAGGGTGTGCAGCATTCTTTCTTGATTCGTGGTTTCGAGAACGGATTCAATGCGATGCTTTCGTTCTATACCCGCACCTTGGATGTGGCACTAGCGCACCGAAAAACAGTTTGGTTGGTGGCATTACTGACTTTTGTAGCGACAGGTTTGCTGTTTAGTGTCATCCCAAAAGGGTTTTTTCCAGAGGAAGATATTGGGCAGATTACCGTCACCACCGAAGCGTCAGAAGACACCTCCTTTGCCGAAATGGTGCGACTTCAGGAGCGAGCAGCAGCCCTTATTCGCGCCGATGCAAACGTTTATGCCGTGAGCTCCTTCAATGGGGGAAGTGGCGCTCAGAACAACGGACGAATGTTCATCATGCTCAAGCCCCGAGATCAACGCGCGCCCATGAAAACGGTATTGGAAGGTCTGCGTAAGAAGCTGCGAGAAGTGCCGGGGATTAGCGTCTTTATGCGGCCAATTCAAAACCTGCAATTGGGAGCCCGGTTTAGTAAAGCGCAATACCAATACATTTTGCAAAGTGTCCGCGCAGACGAACTGAACGAGTGGGCCGCCAAAGTGCAGGAAAAACTTCGAGCAGATTCCAAGTTTCGGGATGTCACTAGCGACGCCCAACTGCGTGCACTGCAAGCACAACTTCAAATCGACCGCGATCGAGCGAGTGCATTGGGTGTATCGATGGAATCGGTGCGTGCTGCGTTGTACGGAGCGTTTGGTGAACGGCAGGTCTCCACCATATACCTGCCCACGGATAGTTACCAGGTCATTTTGGAAGCGACACCGCAAGCCAAGCTGGATGAAAACGCGATACAAGGTGTCTATGCACGGGCCGCAACAGGTGCGTTGGTACCTTTGTCTTCGTTTACCCAGGTACATCGTTCTGTTGGACCGACTTCGATCAATCACGTCGGCCAATTGCAAGCAGTCACAGTTTCGTTCAATTTAGCTCCAGGGGTAGCGTTGGGTGATGCGACTTCACGCATTGACAAGGTTCGAGGTGAAATCGCATTGCCTGATTCGATCATTACGACCTACGGGGGGGACGCGGCCGTGTTTAAGAGCTCCCAGGGCAGTCAAGTGGTGCTGATTGTTTCGGCACTGTTGGTTATTTATGTACTGCTTGGCGTGCTTTATGAGAGCTATATCCACCCCATCACGATTTTGGCGGGATTGCCTTCCGCTGCAGTCGGTGCGTTGGCAACGCTGATGTTGGCTGGTCAGGATCTCACAACGATTGCAATGATTGGTATTCTTCTGCTCATCGGAATCGTGAAGAAAAATGCAATCATGATGATTGATTTTGCGCTGGATGCACAACGGCATCATGCAATGGAGCCGAGCCAGGCAATTCGCGAGGCCTGCATTTTGCGGTTTCGTCCCATCATGATGACGACCTTGGCCGCCCTCATGGGCGCGGTTCCCATCGCGCTTGGGCTTGGAGCCGGAGCAGAACTGCGCCAGCCTTTAGGGTTGGCAGTGGTGGGCGGATTGGTGTTTTCCCAGGCCGTCACTCTTTATATCACGCCCGTAATTTATCTTGGACTGGACCGGTTTAGCGGCGAAGGCCCCATTACCGATCCCAAGGCTGCATCCTGATTACACGGTCGTCTACGCCGCTTGGAATATCGTTTTTCTCTCCGCGACGCAATTGCGGAAACCAAATCGTCAACCGCCGATGTAACTCATCTCAATCTTTGGCCTTGCGGCCGGAGACGGGACGCCCTCGCGTCCGCGCAATTGCGAGTAGCGATCCGTGCGAGCCTGCCAAAGGCTTGCCATACTTGCTGCGATTTCCGTGTCGCTAACTTGGCGACGCAGAAGGGCTCGTAAGTCATAGCCTTGATGGGCAAACAGGCACAAATAGAGGCGACCCTCAGTTGAAAGACGAGCACGATTGCAATCGCCACAAAATGCTTGCGTCACACTGCTAATGACGCCAATTTCACCCGCATCCATGTCATGTTCGCCAAAGGAATTGGCGTATCCCCATCGCTGGGCCGTTTCCCCAAGTTGCGTTGCGTCGAGTGGAATCAAAGAGAGCGACTGCGTCAAGCGTTGAATCACCTCGGATGAGGGTACGACATCGTCCATTCGCCACCGATTGGTTGCTCCAACATCCATGAATTCAATAAATCGTAGCGTCTTTCCTGTGCCTCGGAAATGCTCCGCCATGGGGACTATTTCATGATCGTTCGTACCACGTTTGACCACCATGTTGATCTTGATCGGTCCAAGACCAGCTCGGTGCGCCGCGTCTATTCCTTCCAGTACTGCGGAAACTGGGAAGTCCACATCGTTCATGCGACGGAAAATCCCATCATCGAGTGCATCGAGGCTAACGGTAACGCGACGCAAGCCTGCTGATTTCAATGCTTGCGCTTTTTTTGCCAACAAGGCGCCATTCGTGGTCAAGGTCAGGTCTAGAGGTACCCCATCAGGAGTTTGTAGGGTCGCTAACTGTGCAATGAGATCCTCTATGTTTCTTCGAAGTAGCGGTTCTCCACCAGTCAGTCGGATTTTCCGTACGCCAAGAGAAACGGCGATCTTTGCTAGACGTGTGATCTCTTCAAAACTCAGCAACGAAGCGTGCGGGAGATAGGAGTAGTTCTTGTCAAAGACCTCCTTGGGCATGCAGTAGTTGCACCGAAAGTTGCATCGATCAGTGACGCTTATTCGCAAGTCCCGCAAGACGCGGTTCAATGAGTCGGACACTTCCCCCCGGCTAGCGAACTCCCGCATATCGGTTGGATTCAGTTGCATGTCACGAAGATCGTGCAAGGGAATCACGGCTGGAGAGAAACGTTCAGTCATGAGCTCATTTTCGCCGCATTCAATTGGCAACAAAAAAGCCCGCAAGAAAATTGCGGGCTTTAGGGTCGGAAAAGTATGCAGTCCGAAAACGAACTCTACGTCTACACGGACCTATTTGAGATGCTTGCCAATCAAGCCAGCCATTTCAAACATGGAGACCTGAACCTTGCCGAAAATTTCCTTGAGCTTGGCGTCGGCATTGATCATGCGCTTGTTCATAGCGTCCTGCAGCTTGTTCTTCTTGATATAAGCCCACAGCTTGCTGACCACTTCGGTACGGGGCAGGGGGGTGGCGCCGACAATAGCCGCCAGCGCTGCACTGGGTGTTAGCGCTTTCATGAAAGCAGCATTGGGTGTGCGCTTCTTGGCGGGAGCCTTCTTTGCAGGAGCGGCCTTTTTAGCCGGTGCAGCCTTTTTTGCGGGAGCGGCCTTCTTGGCCGGTGCCTTAGCGGCTACTTTTTTGGCGGGAGCGGCTGCCTTTGCAGGCGCAGCCTTCTTGGCCGGTGCGGCTTTTTTAGCCGGAGCTTTCTTTGCAGTTGCCATGGAGATTGTCCTTTGTGTATGTGGTTGATCGCCAGCGTGAAATCGCCTCCTCGCTGGTAGTGCGGATGCTACTGGAGAAAAACCACCATTCCAAGCGAGAAATCATGTTTTTCATTGGGAAATGTTGTTTTTTCCATTGGAGAATACGCCCAGTGATCAAAAAGGAGTCCTTTGCTATGGTCAATCCATTCGCCACGTGCGATCTCTGTGATGCGCACAAAGGTGATACGTCTGGCAGTTTTAGGGTGCTGGCGCCGGTTTTTCGGGACTTTGGTTCGGTCAAAGCCTTTGCCGGACCGGTCGAGACCGTGAAGTGTTTCGAAGACAACTCGCTGGTGAAGGCGGCTGTCGACTCGGTCGGCTACTTCGAAACACCCGAAGGGCGCATTGGTAAGGTGCTGGTGGTGGACGGCGGAGGGTCACTGCGCAAAGCCCTCTTGGGTGGCAACCTGGGGGCTGCCGCTGCCAGAAATGGGTGGGCTGGCGTCGTGATCGACGGTTGTGTACGCGATTGTGCTGAACTGGCTGAGCAGGCAGTCGGTATCAGGGCACTTGCGAGTAATCCCATGCCCACAGAAAAACGCAACCAAGGTCAGGCCGGCATTCCTGTGCAAGTGCAAGGCGTGTGGGTTCGTCCAGGCGACTGGCTGTATGCCGACGCAGACGGAATCGTGGTTTGCGCTACGGCGCTGGTGTAGCCGATTCACCGCTGGGCAAGGTGGCCAGCAAGACGCCCGCCAAGGCTATTGCAAATGCGAGCATTTGTACGGCGCTAAGTGTCTCCCCAAGCCCAAAAACGCCGACTGATGCCGCCGAGATTGGCAACATCACCGTAAAAACGCCGGCGCGCGAAGCCGGTACGCCTTTGAGGCCGGTCATCCAGAGCCACACGGTCCAAACACTGGCCGCCAAGGCGTAGAAAAGCAAGAGCGCCCAGGTCTTTGGTTCGACAGCGAAGAAGTCGAATTTCCAGGCCGCATACAGTCCCATGGGGGTGACCAGGATGAAGCCCCACAGGTTGATCAATGCGGTGATGCGTTTGGGCGAGAGAGCACCCGTAAGGCGCTTGCCTATCACCGCATAGGCTGCCTCGCACAAGACGGCGCCAAACACCAGTACATTGCCCCACAGCACACGGTTTGATGCTAAATCGCCATCTGGCCCCCGAGTTGATTGACTGTGTAGCTCGCCTTTTGATAGCGCAAGCAAGCCAATCCCCAGTACGCTGCAAGCAATTGCCGCCCAGACACGGACACCAATCCGCTCCTTCAGAAATATCCAGCTCAACATCGCCACCGCCGCCGGAATACTGGCCATGATGACGCCGGCTGAAATGGCACTTGTCATGCTGACGCCATACAGCATGCAGATACTGAACAGGAAGTTGCCCAGAAATGACTCTAAGAAAACCAGACGGCGCGTGGAGGGCGTCATGGGAGGTTCGTCTGGCGGGCGTTTGAGCCAATGTAACGTGGCCAATCCTCCGATGCCAAAGCGCAGCCAGGCCAGAAGAAACACCGACAGCGTTGCAACCAGTGGTTTGGATAACGCCACGTAGCTACCAACCAGTGCCATGCTAGTGGCGAGCAAGGCGTAGCCGCTCCAGTGCGACTTGGGGTCGAGAGAATTTGCGTCGTGCATGGCCTATTGTGCGGGAGATTTTCACCATGACTTTTTTGCGTTTCACGATGTGAATTTAGAGTC